>DAOUIC010000086.1:0-2903 GCA_034428255.1 Anaerolineales bacterium | reverse complement strand
ATGCGCAGGACATGTGCAACAACGCTCTTGACGTCTCAACGACCGCAGCTGAGAGCCTTGAGAATGCAGATGTCTTGTCATTTGGGCACTGATTGCCGCGCTTGATGTCGTGGGTGTCCCGAGTCAGGATTTATTGTCAGAGCCGGGGGATGACGGAGATGAGATGCGCTGCGTTTGCTGATGCGCAATGTCAGTTCCCTGAAGCGGCGCCCGGCGTCGCGTGCTGCGACCGCACCGACTGTCGGTGTCGGATCGAACATCTGCCTGTGCAACTCCTGGGCCATCGACACGAGGCTGCGGTAATGCTTCATGACGACCGGACAGTGTTCATCATCGGCTGGGGATGCCGGTTCTCTGCCCGGCCGGTTGTCGGTCGAATTCGGCCAGTATGCGATTGAACCGCCGATTGTCCGATCGTGTACCTGTCACCGTCGATTTTTCGGTGTAGGATCGAAGCGTCCAGTCCGTAACCGAAGCGAACATGGTCATGTCTTCCGACAGTCCCCAGCCCGCCCTGAACCCGGAGCGGTCCGAATTCCTGCGGATCCGGCGTGGAGGCAGCCTCTACATCGACAAGACCCACCATTTCCACACTCTCCTGGCACACAATCCACAGGGTGACTTCACGCTGCAGAGTCCCTACGTGTTCCTGGCCCGACCACGGCGCTTCGGCAAGTCTCTCCTGGTAACGACTCTGGAGGCCTTCTTCCAAGGCGAGGTGCCGATTGATCCCCGCTACCTGAATGGCCACAGGCCTCCGCAGACCCTGAGCAAGGCGGAACTGTTCCGTGGCACGGCTGCGGCGGACACCGCCGAGGACCGGGGCTTCCATCCGGTCATACGCCTGAACATGGTCCACACCCCGGCCGATGGACCGGAACGACTGGAAGCCAACCTGCTGGAGATGCTGGGCAGCCAATACACCCTATGGAACCGTCGCGGCATTGATGTCGGCCTGGAAGCCGTGGATGAAGCCGGGATCGTAAGGTTCCCCACCAGCCCGACAGTTAGCCCGGCCCAACGCATGGAGGAGCTGGTTGGTCGGCTCAAGACACGCTACGGAGCCAACCCCGTCGTCCTGGTCGACGAGTACGACGCGCCTCTGGTGCACCTGCTGGGCAAGGAGACGGATCCCGAACCCATCCTGGATGTCCTGCGCAACTTCTACGTCAAGCTCAAAAGCCTCGAATCCGACCTGCATTTCGTCTTCGTTACCGGTATCACCCGCTTCGCCCGCGTTAGCCTGTTCTCGGCTTTCAACAACCTGCGCGACATCTCCTGGGAACCCGCCTACGCCACCCTGTGTGGCTTCACCGAGCAGGAGGTTCGGACCGCACTGCACCCCCACCTCGCCAAGGGGGCCTCCCATCTCGACCTGTCCCTTGAGAAGCTGATGGACAAAGTGCGCCGCCACTACAACGGCTACTGCTTCGGCTTTCCCGAGGACAGCGAGAGCGTCTACAACCCCTTCACCCTGGCCTGCTGCCTCCGGGACCTGCAGGATCGAAGCCAAGTTAGGAGATGGGCCGTCACCGGATGGCCGAACCACTGGGCCGCCTCCGGCAATCCCATGTTCCTGATCCGTCTGATGAAGCAGGGCCAGTACCCCCTGCCCGCGGACCCACCCCCGTGGGAGAGCCTGATGGACACGACCTACAGTCTGGACACCGTCGAGTATGTTCCCCTCATGTTCCAGACCGGCTACTACACCTTGCGCCAGGACACGGATGGGGATCTGTACCTGGACTACCCCAACGACGAGGTGCGCCAAACCTACAACCATGCCCTGCTGAAAACCTACCGGCGACTACCCAACCCTCGAACACTGCAGACCATGCACCAGGCACTGGCCGGCGAGGACCATCAGGGATTCTGTGATCTTCTCCACACCTTCCTGGCCGGCATCCCCGGCGAGAAGCTGCGCCGGGAGACGGACTGCCACCTCGTGCTGCATGTCCTGTGCCAGCTGATGCAGGTGGCGTTCCAGTCGGAAGTGCACCAGGGAGGCGGCCGCTCCGACATGGAGGTCCACTTCCCGGAGCATGTCTGCGTCATGGAGTTCAAGTACGGCGAGTCGACGGATGCGGCTTTGAACCAGATCCAGTCGCACGACTACGGCCGCCGGCACTTCGGGGGCACACGCAAGGTGGTGGCACTGGGCCTCAACTTCGTGCCCGGTACCGGAGCGGACCCACTCGCCATCGAATTTGCTGCTTGCGTCCGGTACCGACCCGACTGAATGCACCGTGTCCCTGGGGTGGGAGCCTTTCCGGACACCTCAAATTTGGTTGTTGGTCGTCTGCTTCCGGTCGGTTTCTAATTTTCCGGGTCGATTCGCACTTGGTTTTGATGCTTTCTGCCGGGTACTGGAAGCCGTGCGGCAGCCCCTCGGCTCTTTCCGTCACCCATCCGCCTCCGTCTAAACCGGGATGGCCGATCCAAGCCGGACCGGGCAGTGTGGAATGCGATGTGGTCCGGACGGGATGCGGGTGGAGCACGGAACGAGCGGCCATCGATTTCCAGCTTCCTGGATGCCAAACCCATCCAAAGGTGGCGCAACCCCAATGGGAACGCGATTGCCCTGATCACCATCGCCGACGATGCACCGTACCCGCAGGCCCTAATGTAGAATCGGCAGTTTGCTCGAAACCCGCGCACCCGGATGAGGTGCTTTAGGTGCATCGGCCGACTGGCGCTCCCTGGCTGCGGACCTTCCTGGTGTTGTCCGTCGCCATGGTCCTCATCATGGCGATCACGCTGCGAAACTCCTTTGCCTCGGGACGGGAGTTCGTGGTGTTGGCGGGGGTGGTTTTGGTGCTGGCGGCGCTCTGCACCTGGATCATCTCCATCGGTTCCGGTGCGGATTGACGGTCCCCAACCTATTCTCCTGCGGCTCTGACCTG
>DAOUIC010000085.1:0-2443 GCA_034428255.1 Anaerolineales bacterium | reverse complement strand
TCAGGCGCGCGAGGCCGCCACCATGATCGCGAGGATGCGCTCGGTCATGGCCGCCGGGTCCGGATGCATGTCCTCCAGCAGCAGGGCGTTGTCGTACACCTGTTCGATGAGTTCGGTCAACAGGGGATCCGCCGCGTCGGCCTCCTGCCGGGCCTTCAGGTTCCGGACCAGTTCGTGATCCGGATTCAACTCCAGGATGCGTTTCTGCTGGGGGGCTTCCTGGCCCATCAGGTTGCTCATGCGCTCAAACGCGCGCGACATGCTTTCGCCGGCGTAGACCAGCCGACTGGGATTTTCCACCAGCAGGCTGGAGCTGCGCACATCCTCCACCCGCTCGCCCAGCACTTCCTTGAACGTCTCCACCAGACCCTGCAACGCCTCGCCGGTCTCGGCGGGGGCCTCCTCGTCGCCGGCCGTGTCCGGCACCTCCACATCGGCGCTGTCCACATTGACCAGCTTCATCTCCCGAAAGTCCATCAGGGACATGGACAGGTAGGCGTCGGCCACCGGATCGCTGAAGTAGAGAACCTCGAGATCGTGGGCCGTGTAGTAGTCCAGGTGCGGACTGCGCCGGGCCGCGTCCAGGTCCGGGCCCTCCACGTAGTAGATGGACTTCTGGTTGGCCGGCATGCGCTCGGCGTACTGTTCGAGCGTGACCCAGTCGTCGCCGCTCTTGGTGCTCTTGAACCGCAGCAGGCCGATCAGGCTGTCGCGGTGCTCGAAGTCCGTGGCCAACCCGGCCTTGACGAACATGCCGAACTGCTCCCAGAATTGGGCGTACTTCTCCTCGTCGCGTCCGGCCAGCCGATCCAGTTCCCGCAATACGCGCCGGGCCAGGGTTTGGCTGATTTGCCGCGTGGCCGGATTGTCCTGAATGGTCTCGCGGGAGACATTGAGGGGCAGATCCTCCGAATCGACGACCCCTTCCACGAAGCGCAGGTACTCGGGCAGCAGATCCCGGTTGTGCTTCTGAATGAGAATCTTGCGGGAGTAGAGGCGCAGGCCGTCCTCCCGATGGGCCATGAAGATGTCGTCGGGCCGCTTGGAGGGAATGAAGAGCACAGTGCGGATATCGACCGGCGAGTCCGTCACCAGGTGAATGTGCAGCAGGGGATCGTCCGCCCCAAGGGCCAGCTGGCGGAAGAACTGGTTGTAGTCCTCCTCCGAGACCGAGCTGGGCGTCTGGCGCCAGATGGCGGTCTGGCTATTGAGTTTGGTCTGCGAGACACCGTCTCCATCCTCGTCCGTGGCCTCAGCCTCGACAGGCACCTCTGCATCCTCATCGGATTCGGCGTCGGCATCGGGTTCGACCGGTTCCACCAGGTAAATCGGGAAGGACACGAAGTCCGAATGCCGCTTGACAATTTCCTCCAGGCGCCAGGCATCCGCGAAGTCACTGTCATCATCCTTGAGTCGAATCTCGATTTCCGTACCGCGGCTTGCCTTGTCGGCAGGCACCAGTTCGTACTCGCTGCCACCATCCGATATCCAGGTCCACCCCGACTCCTCCGGACAATGGGACCGGCTGGTGACCCTTACCTCCTTGGCCACCATGAACACCGAATAGAAGCCAACACCGAACTGGCCGATGATCTCCTCCACGCTGGTTTCACCGGGTTCCACACCGTTCAGGAAAGCCTTGGCCCCCGAATGGGCGATGGTGCCAAGGTTGGTGACCAGTTCCTCCCGATTCATGCCAATGCCACTGTCCGAAATGCGCAGAATGCCCGCGTCCCGCTCGGGCTCCAGCCAGATGGCCAGCTCCGCATCCGCGTCCGTCACATCCTGATTGGTCAACATCTCGAATTGGATGCGGTTCAGGGCATCCGAGGCATTGGATATCAACTCCCGCAGAAAAATGTCCTTTTCGGTGTACAGGGAGTGGGCCAGTATGTCCAGCAACTGCTTGACTTCAGTTTGGTACTGCAGCTTTTCGGGTCCGGGTGCTACGGTGTCCGACATGGTGGAAACTTGTGGTCTGAACGTGATTTTGAGACAAGAATCGCCCTAGTGGGCCATCGGCGATCGTAGCATAGGGATCGCCGGCCGGCCGGCGGCCAATGTTTGACTTTCGTAGGCGTTTCAACGTGCGAGTCCAGCCGGCGCGGACGCGCAAAGGCCCGGCTTGGCGCCGGACCTTCAGGTCGGTGGCAGGCTCCGGTACCTGCCGGTCGTGAAGTCGGGGCGAGAGGATTTGAACCTCCGACCTCTTCAACCCCATTGAAGTGCGCTTCCGGGCTGCGCTACGCCCCGACGGGTCTTGTCGGCGTATCGCCGACAGGGCCGCATGGCGTGGCCATGATAGGTCGGCCCGGGCCGGGCGTCAAATCCGGCCACCGGACGGCACTGTTTCAATCTCGTTGATACGGAACATTCACCCACTGTGTACGGGGCAGCTCCCGGTGTTCCACCGTATCCACACTGACTGGTTTCAGCGGCACTT
>DAOUIC010000084.1:0-2699 GCA_034428255.1 Anaerolineales bacterium | reverse complement strand
GCGGAACAGACCGGCAGGGACGTCGACTCGGTAATTTGCCGAATCACCTCGGGTTCCCAGGAGTCCACTTCGAGCCATAGCATCCGATAGGGTTCAAGGGCCTTGGCGATGCGCATGACATCCAGGGTGCCAAAGTGGAAGTTCAGGTCCAGGGCCGTGTCGAACCGCTCGCCGGCACCGCGCTTGAAGGCCTCGATCAGCTCAACGACCGAGGACACCACGAAGTCCATGTCCTTTGCATCAAAGGTGTTGAGGGTACGAGCCGGATCGCCAGGCACGACCACGTTGGTCTTGAGGGCCGTATAGCCCCGGTCCACCACCTCCCGGCCCAAAGCTTCCACGTCCGCGTAGGTCTTCAGGGGTTTGCCGTACAGTTCCGGGTAACGGGCCCGGTAGGTGCCGCAGTGGGACCAGTAGAGCCGAATCCGATTCCGCACCTTGCCGCCCAGCAGTTCGTATACCGGCACGCCCAAGGCCTTGCCCTTGATGTCCAGAAGGGCGCATTCGATCCCGGCAATCGACCGTTGGATGACTCCACCCGGCCCCTGGCAGGACTGCCGATGCATGTCCTGTAAACGCTGCTCAATGGCCAGGGCACTTCGACCAATCAGGGATGCCGCCAAATCCCGCACGCCACCGGCCACTGCGGATGGCATGCGCCAGTCGGTCACCTCCGCGTATCCGGTGATCCCCGCATCCGTCTCCACCTTGACGAATGTATAGGCGGCCCAGGCCGCATCGGCCTGCAACGGTTCAACGGCGGTGATGCGCAAATCCGACGGCATGGTCCCTACACCCCTTGGCAATACTTCCTGAACAGGCACAACTTCAGACTATCAGACACCGGATCGCAGCCCGCGGCACAAGGCCGGAACCCAAATCGGTGGCTATAATTTCACGATCCGGTGCGCCGCCGCGCCCGGTCCTCCCCGTTTCCCATTCGAATCCACCCGGCGATCCGCCCATGCCTGTCGCAACCGCTCCGTACAAGGCCCCTCCGTTCGAACCTGCCCACCGGGTCACCGGCTTCGGCGCCACCGTCTTTGCCGAATTCACGGCCCTGGCCAACGAGCGGGGCGCGATCAATCTGGGGCAGGGCTTCCCCAACTTCGCGGCGCCGGATTTCATCAAGCAGGCCGGCCAGGACGCCATCGCCCAGGATCTCAACCAGTACACGCGCAGCGGCGGCCATCAGGAACTGGTCGAGGCCCTGGCGGAGTTCTACGGTCCGCTGTTCGGTCGCACCCTGAACCCGATGACCGAGGTGGTCACCACGGTGGGGGCGACGGAAGGCATCTTCGCGTCGGTGCAGGCCGTCGTCAATCCGGGCGACGAAGTGATCATGATGGAGCCGTTCTACGACAGCTACCCGGCCTGTGCCGTCATGGCCGGCGGCACGCCGGTCTACGTGCCGCTGGAAAGCCCCAAGCGGACGCCGGGACGGACGCTGACGGCGGCCGACTGGAAGCTGGACATGGACCGCCTCGAGGATGCGTTCTCCGAACGAACCCGCATGCTGATCATCAACACGCCGCACAACCCGGTCGGCAAGATGTTCAGCAGGGAGGAACTGGAGCAAATTGCGGACATCGTGCAGCGGCACAGCCAAAGCCACCAGCCCGTCTACGTGCTGTGCGACGAAGCCTATGAGTGGATTACCTACGATGGCGTGGAACACGTGCGCATGGCGACCCTGCCGGGCATGTGGGAACACACCATCACCCTGGGCAGTTCCGGAAAGACCTTCTCCGTCACCGGTTGGAAAATCGGCTGGGCCATCGCGCCGCCCGAGATTGTCCATGCCATCTTGATGGCCCACCAGTGGATCCCGTTCACGATTTCCACCCCGTTCCAGGAGGCCGTGGCCACCGGATTCCGCGTGGCTGGGGAACAGGGCTACTTCGAGTGGCTGGGGGAAATGTACCAGGCCAAGCGGGACCGGCTGCTGGGCTACCTGGAAGCCGCCGGCCTGTCCTCCTGCGTTCCCCACGGTTCCTACTTCATCCTCTCGGACACCAGCCACCTGGATGTGCCACCGAATCCGTCCGAACCCCGCGACGTGACCGTCTGCCGCTGGCTCACCGGCGAAATCGGCGTCGTGGCCATTCCCCCCAGCGCCTTCTACAGCGACGACAACCGACACCTGGTCGCGGACCTGGCGCGGTTCACCTTCTGCAAGACCGACGAGACGCTGGATCAGGCCGGGGAGCGCTTCCAGGCCCTGACCCGGAAGGCCTGAACACCGGCAGTTTCCAACCACAGCCCGATCAAAGGACAGCACTTCCATGGAGATCCTGATACAGCAAGGCGACATCGCCGCCGCCGAGGCGGACTGCGTCATCGTCAACCTCTTCGAGGATGTCAACCACCCGGGCGGCGCCACGGGTTTCGTCGACCGGGCCCTGAACGGGGCGATCACCAGCGCCATCGCGGCGGGAGACTTCAAGGGCGAAGCGGACTCCACGCTGCTGCTGTACACCAACGGAGCCATCGCGGCGCCCAGGGTCATCGTGACAGGTCTGGGCAAGGCCGAGGACTTCGACTTCCTGGCTGCGTGCAAGGCCGCAGCCGCAGGCTTGGCCAGGGCTGCCGGCCTCAAAGGCATACGGACCGTGGCCACCATTTGCCACGGGACCGGAATTGGCGGCCGGGACACGGAGGAGATGGCCAAGGCGCTGGCCCTGGGATCCTTGTTGGCC
>DAOUIC010000083.1:0-5730 GCA_034428255.1 Anaerolineales bacterium | reverse complement strand
TCCCCGCCAGGGCAAAGGCCACAACCAAGGGCGGCGACGCCAGAAAGTTGGCCTTGACGTCCGGATTGATGCGCCCCTCAAAGTTGCGGTTGCCGCTCAGAACGCTGGACACCGTCAGGTCCCCATCCGCGATCGCCTTGATGATGTAGTCCGGCAGGGGCCCGCTGTTGCCAATGCAGGTGGTGCAGCCGTAGCCCACCGTGTGGAAGTTGAGCTCCTCCAGATAGTGGTCCAGGCCGGCGGCCTCCAGGTAGCTGGTTACCACCTTGCTGCCCGGTGCCATGCTGGTCTTGACCCAGGGCTTGGTCCGCAGGCCCCGTTCGACCGCGGCCTTGGCCAACAATCCGGCCGCAACCATGACGGAAGGATTGCTGGTGTTGGTGCACGACGTAATGGCGGCCAATACCAGCTTGCCGTGGGTCAACTCGAAGCTGTCGCCTTCGTGTTCCACCCGGACAACCGCGTCCATCTGATCCTGCTCCACCGCGAAACCGCCGGAGCCGATGGGCGCGGACAAAAGACCCGGCCACTGGGACTTCAGGTCCGTCAGTTCGATCCGATCCTGGGGTCTCTTGGGGCCGGCGATGCTGGGCTTGATCAAGGACATGTCCACCGACACGACGTCGGAAAACTCCGGCTCGGGACTGTCGGCGGTGTGGAACAGGCCGGCTGCCTTGGTGTAGGCCTCCACGAGCTCCACCTGCTCCGGTGCCCTCCCCGAGAGTTCGAGGTAGCGCAGAGTTTCCTGGTCCACCGGGAAAAAGCCCATGGTGGCTCCGTATTCGGGAGCCATATTGCCGATCGTGGCCCTGTCCGGCAGCGAAAGGAGCGGCAGACCCGGGCCGAAGAACTCGACGAACTTGCCCACCACTCCGTGGGCGCGCAGCGACTCCGTAATCGTAAGGACCAGGTCGGTGGCGGTGGTGCCTTCCGGCAGTGCGCCTTCCAAGCGTACTCCGACAACCTCCGGAAGGAGCATGTAGATCGGTTGCCCCAGCATCACCGCTTCCGCTTCGATGCCGCCCACGCCCCAGCCCAGCACTCCCAGGCCGTTGATCATGGTGGTGTGGCTGTCCGTGCCCACGACACTGTCCGGATAGGCAATCCGTGCGTTGCCTTCCTGCCCGGACATGACGCACTGGGCCAGGAATTCGAGATTGACCTGGTGGACGATGCCGGTGGCCGGCGGTACGACGCGGAAGTGGTCGAAGGCGTTTTGGCTCCACTTGAGGAACTCGTAGCGCTCCCCATTGCGCTCGAACTCGCGTTCGGTGTTGAACAGATGGGCAAAGCGGCTGCCGAACTGGTCGACCTGGACACTGTGGTCAATGACCAAATCCACCGGGACCACCGGATTGACCTGGGCAGGATCGCCGCCCAGGCGCTGCATGGCACTGCGCAGGGCCGCCAGATCCACGGCGCTGGGAACCCCCGTGAAGTCCTGCATCACGACGCGTCCCGGTTTGAACGCGATTTCAACCCTGCCGGCGGTGTCCGGATTCCAGTTGGCGATCAACTCCACATGTTCTTCGGTCACACTGAAACCGTCATGCTGGCGCACAGCCGATTCGAGCAGGATCTTCAGCGACCACGGCAGACGGCCGACGGCGCCCAAGCCCTGCTTTTCCAAGTCGTGGATCTGATAGTAGGCGCAATCGCCCTGGGAAGTGCTGAACGTTCGGCGCACACCGGCAAATGGGGAAGTGGCCACCGCAATTCCTCCCTGACTCATCGGACATCCGCAGTGGACGGATTCAAGCCGATCTTATCACTGGAAGGGACCGGCGAACGGTACGGCAACCAACTGTGGTTGCGGGT
Organism: Anaerolineales bacterium; assembly: GCA_034428255.1. Lineage (GTDB taxonomy): Bacteria > Chloroflexota > Anaerolineae > Caldilineales > Caldilineaceae > Bin34. The sequence continues at coordinate 3,912 of DAOUIC010000083.1, read as the reverse complement.
GGGCGGACAGTCGGCTGGCGATTGGGTCGGTCTTGATGACGCTTTGTACGTCGGCAAGTCCGGGCATGACTTCATGGCTCCCGATTCCACATGAAAGGCGCAAGGGATTCCCCTGGGGACGGGTCCCTGGTGTCCGGCGGGAAACGACAGGCCGGACTTCGATATCCCGTCGGCCGACGGATGCCGTGGAATGTTCAACGTGTTGGGCGGGCTTGCCAACTGCGGTTTTAGCGGACGGTGCCGTCGGGTCTGCGTCCGTTTCCCATGTCCCTCGGAATGGCAGTCCGCCTGCGCCCGGGTTCGTAACTGCGCCATTCCTGCGGTGCATTGATGTCCTGCCCGCCGTGTGCCGTGATGCGGGGCCGGACCTTCACGAGCACGGGCGTGTTCACGCTGGCGCCGGCCAGAATGGCCTGGCCGCGGGACAGGCTGGGCAGTTCATTGATGAGATCGCGGCCTACGCTCTCGATGGATTCCGCAATCTTCGCCTGGTCCACCGGGTTCACGATGCGCATCAGGCATTGCGTCATGCATTGGCTTAGGACATCCGCATCCAGGCGTCCCGGCCGTTGGCTGACCAGGCCGATGCTGACCCCGAACTTCCGTCCCTCGCTCAGGATGCGCTTGAGGATGGGAGACGACACCGCGTGTTCGTGGGCCGGACTGAAGTTGTGGGCCTCTTCCAGCAGCGTGAACACTGGAAATCCCAAGTCGTTGGCATCGCCGCTTCCGCGGTGCTTGATGGAGTCGGTGCGGGACTTCATGACCCGCCGCAGGATGGTGGTGACAATCATCCGCTGCTCGGACGTGTCGATTTCGTTGAGTTGCAGGGCCGTCAACTGGCCCGGCTGGTAGAGCTGCGTCAGTTCCAGCTCTTCGCTGTCGGTGAACAGGCTGCTGCTGGCCAGACGGCTCTCCAGGCGCCACTGCAGGGCCTGTATGGTGCCGTCCTGCTTCGCACCGCTGCTGGATCCGTCCTGGGCATCCCTGCCGGTTGTTTCAACCGCCTTCAGCAGATCGTTGAGCGTGTAGCGGTCCTTTCTGGCGCGTACCCGTTTCAGGGCCTCGCGCAACCTGTGCTTCATGAGTTCCGACATGTCCGGCAGATAGGCGTTCAGGTCGGCTTCGGACAAACTGTCGATGCGGACCTTCACCTGATCGGGCAGAAGAACCCGGACAGTCGGCCGGTATTCGTTCGACGAGAACGTTTCCCGATGGACATCCTCCATTTCGGCGAGGGTGTCGTACTCGCCGTGCGGATCCACGACCAGGACGGCGGCCTGGTTCTTTTCCCGCATCATTTCTTCCAACAACACCCCGGCCAAGTAGCTCTTGCCGCTGCCGGTGGTGGCAATGATGGCCAGATGGGTGCTGGTGAAGGCGGCCACGTTGAGGGCGATCGGGACCTCCAACGGTGCGCGGGTGATGAGGTCCCCCACCAGGGCGCTGCCGGCCGCCGTCGGTGCCACCGCATTCAGAATCCTGGTCAGTTCGGCGCTGGAGGTGAGGTGAATCGGCAATCCGCTGCTGGGCGTGATGCGGGGATTGATGAAGTCCCTCACCTGACTGTCAAAGTGCCCCAGGATGGAGACGGTCAGGGCAAACAGGTCCGTGTTCGACCTGGCCGCCCCCTGGTCGAAACCGAGCAGTCCGGCCACTCTGGCGGGAGCGATGTCGGGGTCCGCCATGAACTCGTCCGGCCACAGGCGCACCGCTTCCCGCTGGGTGACGCGTCCGTAGATGCGCACGCCTCCCTCAATGGCGGGATCCTCGAAGTAGACGAACTCGCCGATGCGCGCCGACTGGTCCGGATCCGGCGAGACAAACACGAACTCGGACACCGACTCCCCCGGGCCCCGCACCAGTCCCAGGGGACCGCCGGTCTGGCTCATCGCAGGCCTCCCACGATGGACTTCCACTTGACCATGTTCTCCACCACGGTCAGGGCATCGGCGTGTTCGGCAAAGCTGGCGCGCAGGAACCGCAACTGATGCAATAGAAGATCCTGGGCCAGGGGATGGTTCCAGTTGATCAGGAATGGCAGGTAGTCCACCTGCAGCCCGCGGTCCCCCTGTTGGTGAAACCGCGCGACATCGGCTTCGGGCATGGGATGGACCGGTGCGTTCATCATCGGGGCGTGGGGCGGAACCGATTGCAGGTACTCGCTGTCCGGGGACTCCCAGCCAATCCCCACAACCTCCACCGCGGTGAAGTCGGCCTGCAGGTAGGGCGGCAGCGTGATGTCGAAGTCGTCGGACACCATCTGCGGGTTGAAGGGCGACCCGAAGTCCGGATTGACCACATGCGTGTTGCAGATCAGGCCCACAATGCGGCCCAGGGCTCCCCCCAGGTTGTCTCCGGACTCAACCGTCACAAAACGGCCGAACCGGAAGTCTTCGGCGTGGGGTGTGTGGTCGACTTCCCTGTGGCGGTAGATGCGGCACAGGTACTCCACATGGGAGTTGGTCTTTACGATGCAGCCGATGGCGCTGGCTGAGGCGCTGTTGCCGGACAACGGACGGTCCCCGAAGGATTGACAGCCGGGTCCATGTTACCGCCCGCCCATGCCGGAGAGCGTAATCCCGCGCTGGAACCAGTTCTGTCCCACCATGTACACCGCCAACACGGGCACCAGCGCAATCACGGAACCGGCCATCAGAAGATTCCACGCGGTGTTGTGTTCGCCCTGGAAGGCACTCAGTCCCACCGGGATCGTCCGCATTTCGTTGGAGGTGGTCACCACCAACGGCCACAGGAAGGAATTCCAGGAACCCAGAAAGGAAAAGATGGACAGGGCGGCCAGGGCCGGGCCGCTCAGCGGCAGGATGATCTGCCACCAGATGCGGAGGGTGGAGGCGCCGTCCATGCGTGCGGCCTCGTCCAGTTCCATGGGCAGGCCGGCGAAAAACTGGCGCAGCAGGAACACGCTGAAGGCGGAAAAGGAGGTTGGAAAAATCAGGGCCTGATAGGTGTTGTACCAGTCGAGCACCCGGGAGATCAGGATGAAGTTCGGAATCATCGTGACCTGGAATGGAATCATCAACGTGGCCAGATACAGCAGGAAGAGGGGATTGCGGCCCTTGAAGCGCAGCCTGGCAAAGGCGAAGGCCGCCAGGGCTGCGGCCAGCACCTGGATTAGGGTCGACGACACGCTGACAATGGCGCTGTTCAAGTAGAAGCGATCAAACGGCAGGGCGGTCAGGGTGTCCCTGTAGTTGGACCAGGCGAATTCCGTGGGAATCCAGAGTGGCGGGTACCGGAAAATCTCCTTGGGCACCTTGAGCGAGGTGGACAGCATCCACAGGAACGGCATGACCATGAAGAAAGTGCCGACCAGCAGCGCGGCATGCAGGACGATGTGGCCCAGGCGCATGCGCGCCTGGCGCGTCAGGCCGGTGTCGCCCGCGAGCGACGGTTCAGCGGCCATCGTCGGTTTCGTAGTGCACCCAACGGTGCTGCAGGCGGTTTTGCAGGAAGGTGAAGGCGAAGATGAACGCGAACAGAACCCAGGCTACCGTGCTGGCCATGCCAAAGCGGCGGTACTCGAACGCGTTGACATAAACGTAGTACACGATTGTGGTGGTGGCCTGGGCCGGACCGCCGCGGGTCATGACGAACGCCTCGTCGAACAGCTGGAACGCCCCGATCATTTGAATGACCATCAGAAAGAATGTGGTCGGCGAGATCATGGGCAGCGTGATGTACAGCAGCCGACGCCAGTTGGTGGCACCGTCCACCTCCGCCGCGTCGTACAGCTCCACCGGGATGGCCTGCAAGCCCGCCAGGTAGATCACCATCGTGAAGCCGACGTTTTTCCAGAGCGTGAGAATCACGACGGCCGGCCGCGCCCAGGCGGGATCGGTCAGCCAATCCGGCGGCTGGACGGGAATGCCGGTCAGTTCGTTGATGCGC
>DAOUIC010000082.1:0-1612 GCA_034428255.1 Anaerolineales bacterium | reverse complement strand
CCGCAGCAGCAACTGTGTTCCATGTCAAGTATGGATCGTCGTTGACAAGGGTGCCGTTGTCCAAGGAACCTGGTCCCGCATCACGGCGTTGAGGACGGTGAGCAGTTTGCGCATGGCGGCCACGAGCGCCACCTTCCGGGGTTTGCCCTGGGCGCAGAGACGCCGGTAAAAGGCGCGGATGGGAGGGTTGTGACAGATGGCCGTCATGGTGGCCATGTAGAGGATCCGGCGCACGGAGGCGCGGCCCCCCCAGATCCGGCGTTGGCCGCGTAGCTGACCACTGTCCTGGTTCAGGGGTGCCACACCGACCAGGGCCGCCAATTGGCGGCGGCTGAGGCGACCCAGCTCCGGCAGTTCGGCGACAAGTACGGCCGCCACGACGGGACCGACACCCGGTACGCTGCACAGCAACTCGGTCTGACCCGACCAGTGCGCATGGCTCTGCAGGCGGTCCTGGAGTGCCCGGTTCAAGCGTTCCAATTCGGTCTGCAGCCAGTCCAGGTGGGCTTGGATATGGGGTTGCATGGCGGCCGCCGTGGTGTCCAGGCGGGTCTTCTCCTGGGCACACATGGCGACCACTTGCCGCCGTCGCACTACGAGCGCACGCAGGGCCCGCAGGTCGGCGTCGGGCAGGGGGCGCACGGGCGGTTGCAGCACGGCCGCCATCCGGGCCAGCAGCCGGGCATCGATGCGGTCGGTCTTGGCCAGCTGGCCCGAAGCGCGCCCGAAGGCGCGGGCTTGGCGCGGATTGACCACGGCCACGGGCAGGCCGGCTGCCTGCAGGGCGGTGGCCAGCGGCACTTCGCGACCGCCGGTGGCTTCCACCACGATCCGGTCCGGGGCCAGGGCGGTCAATCGGTGGCAGAGCGCCTCGATGCCCTCCTGGTCGTGGGGTAGGCGGTCGACGTCTTCGGCCCCCCAGACCGCCAGGTCGAGATGGTGTTTGGCGATATCGATGCCGACATGGGTCTGGGCCATGGTGTGTATCTCCGGTATGCTGTGGCGGCCAACCCTTCGTGGTCCCAGCCTAGTCAATACGGACTTCAGGTCCAGGTAACTGTTCGGGCTCCTGCGAAGGCAGGGCGTGACGACCCGGCTGCTGCACGGTCTCGGCAGGCCGGACCTAGATTGAAGCACGGTCTGTCACGCCCTGGCAGCCTCCACCGGCGGCCGCCGGTGGAGGCTGCTGTTGGCTAACATACTAGGTTGTGCGCGATGCGCTTGAGGATGGCCATGTTGTGGGCGGCGTAGCCCGTGCGGATGCGGCTGTCGTCCTCGCCAAAGGCGACATCCAGGACCCAGTGGTGGGCGTTCTCGATGCTCCAGTGCTGTCGCACCGCCTGCAACAGGGGCTTGGCCTTGGGAGGCAGGCTGGAAATGAAGCAGCGGGTGTCGGTTGCGACCCGCCGGTCCCCGCAGCGGCGTTCGCACTCGACCCAGACCAGGCTGGCCAGGTCGCACCACTCCCGGTCGGGGTCGACGTGGGCGAGGTAGGCGGGGTCGCCCGTTGTCCAGCAGCGGCGGGTCTCAATCCGGCCATGGTCCTTCCCAACCATGTCCGCATAGTCGTGGGGACAGTCGGCGAAAGCCTCGGCCCGTTCCAGGGCGAAGG
>DAOUIC010000081.1:0-4569 GCA_034428255.1 Anaerolineales bacterium | reverse complement strand
CTTCGGGTCGTGGACATGAACGTGTCGCCCCTCAAGGACTCCGACCTTGACTGGGCCGATATGGTGTTTACGTCGACCATGATCGTGCAGAGGGAATCCCTGCAGAAGGTGATCGAGCGTTGCCGTCACGCCGGCGTTCCCGTGGTCGCGGGAGGGCCCTACCCAACATCAAACCATCAGGACATCGCGGGAGTCGACCACTTCGTCTTGGACGAGGTGGAGGAGACATTCCCCCAGTTCTTGCGGGATCTCGACGAGGGCAGGGCCGAAACCATCTATCGCGAGCCGCGGAAACCCGATGTCACGCGGACGCCCATCCCGCGCTTCGACCTCATCGAGTTGCGGGACTATCACGCCATGTCCGTCCAGTTCTCGCGCGGCTGTCCCTTCGACTGTGAGTTCTGCGACATTACCAAGCTCTATGGCCGCGTGCCGCGCACCAAGTCGCCGCAACAGATGGTCGAGGAATTCGAAACGCTGTATCGGCTGGGCTGGCGCGGGTATCTGTTTCTGGTCGACGACAACTTTATCGGCAACAGGCGCGACGCCCTGCATCTGCTGCCTGCAATCGCCGAGTGGCAGCAGGCGCACGGGTATCCATTCCGGCTGTTCACCGAAGCGAGCGTGAATCTGGCCCGCATGGACTCTGTGATGGACGCGATGATCGAGGCCGGCTTCAATGGCGTCTTTCTGGGCATCGAGACGCCAAACCCGAAAGCACTGGCCATCACCAAGAAACCGCAGAACATCAACGGGCGGGAACAGGACTACCTGCTGAACGCCGTCCGCAAGATCCAGCACAAGGGCATGCAGGTGATGGGCGGGTTCATTCTGGGGCTGGATGGAGACGACGAGCGGGTGTTCGATGCACAGATCCAATTCATTCAGGACGCCGGCATTCCCATGGCATTGGTCGGGTTGCTGACCGCCCTGAAAGGAACGGATCTCTACACTCGGCTGCAATCGGAAAATCGGCTTTTGGATGTACCCGTCGGGACCAGCGCGACGGCCCTGAACTTCGTGCCGCAGATGGAGCCCAGGACATTGATCGAGGGATACCTGCGCGTGGTTTCCACGATCTACGACCCCTCCCTCGAGAACTACTTCGAGCGCTGTCTGACGTTGCTCAAGCACCTGAAGCCCCCGCCCCACGTGCCTCCGTCCCTGAAGGAGAACGCGCTCTATCTGGCGCTGATGGCAGTGCGCCGGCGCCTTTCCCCCGGCCAACTCCCGGCCTATGGCAGGTACATTGCGAAGGTGTCAAAGGACCATCCCTCCATGTTGCCGGAGGCCATCCGTCTGGCAGCGCTGGGCTACCACTTCGAGAAGCTCACCCGTGTGCAGATTGCACTCCAGGACTTCGAGGACTTCCTGGCAGCCGAGTTGGCGGCGTTCCGCGAGGCCGTTTTGTGTCCTGGAACGAATGGGGACATGGACGACAACCGGAGGGAGGAGCTACTGGCCCGCGTGAACTCACGCTATCGGTCGATACCGGCCGACTTTCGCTTCAATGCCGACGGTATCGACGATGTGCTGGCATCCTTCCGGGCCGACGTCAACGAACTGGCCGATTCGACGCGGCTCGCCGGCGCCGCCCATGGTGTGCAGCCCGTCTCGCAGACCATGTCCTTCCCCGCGACTGCGGACATCAGTTCGTGCAATACCAATCCAGCATGATTATGCGGCTTGAGTATCGGCGGGCAGGGCTTCCAAGGTGTCCCGGATCCAGCCCCAGCCGCACAGCTGCTTCATCCGTTCCGGATCCGCCTGCCAGAGGTTCAGGATCGGTTCCAGGGCCGCCTGCTTGGCCTGAGGATCCGGATAGACCCGACCCTCGAGGGCCCGCCACAGCGCCTGGAAGAAGCGTTCGACCGGGTTAAGTTCAGGGGCGTAGGGCGGCTGCACCTCCCGGGGCGCGGCCAAGGCCTGCACCTCCTGGCCCTTGTGGCCCCCGGCCTCGTCCCAACCCCAGCCGTCGATGGCCGGCTCCTTTTCCCACGCCCCCCGGATGCGGGCCATCATGGGCGCAAGCGCCTCAGCGTGCGGAGTGCGCGGAGCGTGATCCATCGGTTCGGTTCTCCGGCAGCACCGGCGATCTCCTCGTAGAGGGTGTCCTTGTGCCGCACGTCTAGGCGCCAGCGTCCATCGGGAAGCTGACGGCTTTCAACTGTCTCGATGGCTTCTGCCAGGCGGGGATCGTCCTTAAAGCCTGCAGTCACCGCGTATTCAAGGCCCCGCAGGACATCGTAGTGCCACAACGGAGGAAAGGCGAGGCGCCTCCAACTTTCGTCGATGACACCACCCGTGGAGAGCCGCCGGAGGAGGTGCCGCTCTAGCAGATACTCTTCACCACGCTCGCGGGCTTCCGTGATGGCCGGGTCTTCTCCGAAGGACTGCTCGTGTGCGAGCAAGCCCTCCAAGACGCAAATCGTCGTATGGAATGAGGAGCGCACGGAGCCGCGGAGCGCCTCACAGTTCCATCCACCATCCCCGAGCTGCTCGCTCAGCAGAAGGTCCACCAATCGGAGGCTCGGCTTCCCAAAGTAGGCGCCGAGTGCCACGACGCGCCCGTTGATGCAGGGCTCTTCCTCCCCCTCGAAGAACGGAGAGTCTCCGTGCCACGGGCCCCAGGTCACGCTCGAGTGCACTAGCTCGATCGCGTGTCGAGTGCGATCGCTTTCAGGATCCACGCCGAGATCACGCAGGTAGAGGAGGGTGTACAGGTTCGTCCACCAGAAAGGGTGCGCTTCTCCATCACCCCACTGCCCGTCTGGGCGCTGCTCATCGAGCAGTCGTCGGCCCCATCCCTCATCTGCCACGCGGGCACGCTCGGCGGCGACGTTATCGACGTCGACTAGATCTTGGAGGACTTGCCAGCGGATGGAGGGGTCTGAGTCAAGAAGCCAATCCAGCACCCGGGCGGCGGGGGCCACGCCGTAGTGTCTGGGTCGCGCACCATGGTCTCTCCCTCCCAGTACCGGTCTCCGATACATCTGTCAGCACTCATACCAATCCAGCATGTGAGTATCGGCGGGCAGGGCTTCCAGTGTTTCCTGGCGCGGTTGGCGGCCACACGGTCCGAGCCATCGTCAATGCCCACAAAGTATCCGCGGCATCCGACAGACGCCCGGCAGTGTCGTCACCGGTGGCCATGATTCCTCGGCCCAGACGAATTTCAGCCAGGCGAGCTTGGTTGCGCGTCCGATGTGAATGGTCCTGCAGATGGGCTTCTTTGGCCATATTTGTCCCAGCCCCAGCAGGCCGCGGCACCGTCCGTGCGCACGCCGCAGGTATGAAACCAACCACCGCTGACGGAGGTGAACGGTCTGGCGGGTAGATCCGCCTGGCCATATTCGTTGTCACCCCAGCAGGCCACGGCACCGTCGGTGCGCACGCCGCAGTTGTGAAACCCGCCGGCACCAATGGAGATGAACGATCCTACCGGTGGATCCGCTTGGCCAAGTTCATTGTCGCCCCAGCAGGCCACGGCACCGTCGGTGCGCACGCCGCAGCTGTGAAACCCGCCGGCACCAACGGAGATGAACGATCCCGCCGGCGGATCCGCCTGGCCATGGTCGTTGTTGCCCCAGCAGGCCACGGTACCGTCGGTATGCACGCCACACGTATGCACCTGGCCGGCACTGACGAATGTGAATGATCCCGCCGGTGGATCCGCCTGGCTATGTTCGTTGTCGCCCCAGCAGACCATGGCACCATCGACTCGCACACCGCAGGTATGCGCCTGGCCGACACTGACGGATGTGAAGGGCTCCGCCGGCGGCTCCGTCTGGTCCTGTTCGTTGCCGCCCCAGCAAACCACCATGTCGTCGGTACGCACGCCGCAGCTGTGATATTTGCCGGCACTGATGGATCGAAACCGGCTCGAAGGTGGCGTGGCTTGACTATATTCGTTGTCGCCCCAGCAGGCCGCGGCACCGTCGGTGCGCACGCCGCAGCTGTGATATTTGCCGGCACCGATGGATGTGAAAGGTCCTGCCGGCGGAGCCGCCCGTCCATCCCCGTTGTTGCCCCAGCAGGCCGCGGTGCCGTCAGGGCGCGCGCCGCAACTGTGAATCAAGCCGGTGCTGACGGATGCGAACGATCCCGCCGGCGGAGCCGCCCGGTCATCTCCGTTGTCGCCCCAGCAGGTCATGGTCCCGTCGGTACGCACGCCGCAGCTGTGATCCTGACCGGCACTGACGGATGCGAACAGTCCCGCAGGCGGATTTCCCTCACCCCTCTGGTTCCGACCCCAGCAGGCCACAGTACCGTCGGTGCGCACACCGCAGCTGTGGTCCTTGCCGGCACTGACAGAGGTGAACGAGCCCGTGGGCGGATCCGCCTGACCATCTCCGTTCCGGCCCCAGCAGGCCACTCTGCCATTGAGGCGCACGCCACAACTGTGTACCTGGCCGGCACTGACGGACGCGAACAGTCCCACAGGCGGTGTGGACTGACCGTCCCCGTTCCGACCCCAGCAGGCTACGGTGCCATCGGGGCGCACGCCACAGCTGTGAATCAAGCCGGCACTGACGGACGCGAACGAACCAGCAGGCGGATCCGCCTGAC
>DAOUIC010000080.1:0-48946 GCA_034428255.1 Anaerolineales bacterium | reverse complement strand
CGAGCCCTGGCTCCCCAACGCATCACGTCATGAAAGTTGACCTGCACCTGCACACCCACTTCAGCCCGGACTCCCTGGCCCCAATCCACAGGGTCATGGAACGAGCGCGGACACTCGGTTTCGACCGGATCGCAATCACCGACCACAACTGCATCCTGGGTGCCCAAATCGCGTGGGAACGGGATCCGGACTTCATCATTCCCGGGGAAGAGGTTCGGACGGATGTGGGCGAAGTGATCGCGTATTATGTCAAGGAAGAAGTGCCCAAAGGGCTTCCGTTGTTGAAGACGCTGGACCTGTTGGAAGAGCAGGGAGCCGTGGTTTCCATCCCACATCCTGTTGACAGGCTGCGCTCCTCGGCATTGGGGCTGCAGCACACGTTGGAAATCGTTGAACGAGTGGACGCCGTCGAAGTTCTGAACTCCCGTTGCATGTTTCCCGGGGACAACCGTCGGGCCTTGGCACTGGCGCAGCGGCACGGCAAGGCTGTTACGGCCGGGAGTGACGCCCACATGCCGATGGAAATTGGGCACTGCGGTGTCCATCTGCCCGCGTTCGACAACCATGCCGATGCATTCCGGGCGGTGCTGAAGAAGGCAGTTCCGTTCGGGACCGTCGGACCTTGGTGGGCCCACTTCGGATCCCGTTATGCCAAGATTCGAAAGCAGTTGCTTCCGTACGATGCCAGCAGTTCCGAACCCATCGGACGCCGTTGACGGTTCAACAACAGAGTGGACGCGGCACGAGCAGGCGTCAGGCGTGCGATGGTACCGGGGTCCTTCCAATAAGATTGCGCAGGCAGACAACGCCCATACCGGCCGCGGCCGTCAGCAGCCAGGCGAAGGCGGCAACCCAGGGAGGCATCACCAACTGCAGTATGGAATTCGCCTCTGCAAGCTGCGTGGTGACCGGAGCCACCGCATTGGCCCCCACCCAGTACAACAGCGGCCATAGCGATGCATACGACAGCCATGATCCCAGAGCTTCAATTGTGCCCAATGCAGTGATACCGGGCAACCCGACCAGGCCCAGCAGCAGGCGCGCATAGGCAAACAAGGGCGGAATGACCAGAACCGTCAACAAAATTGCCAGCTTGAAAGGCCGGAACCGTTCAGGCACCGGATCCAGAGCCGCAACGCTGGAGCGCAGCCTTGCCTCCAGCCGTTTCGAGGGGCCTGGCATCTCCAGCCGATCCATGGCCGAAGATACCGCCCTCAACTCGGCATGCCGGGCCCGGCACGTTTTGCAGTTTGCCAAGTGCTCTTGCAGCCGGGCTGCGTCCTCGCTCGTCAAACGACCTGCCAACTGGGAGGCCAGCAGCTCCTCAAACCGCGGATGGACGATTCGTACTTCCATGTCTCAAGGCAGTCGGCACCGCCCAGCCGGCCTCCGCATTCACACTTGGCCGGATCCGGCCAACAGCAGGTCCAATGCGTCCAACGACGGCTGGCGGTCGTGGCGCACGCCTATTTCCCGACGCAGAATGTCTGCCAGGCGACTGCGTCCCCGGCTGAGCCTGGACTTGACGTTCGACTCGGAGGTTCCGGTGACCTGCGCGATTTCGTGCACGCTCAGGTCGTTCCAGTAGAACAGGACCAACGTCTCCCGATAAGCTGGCGGCAGCATGGCAAGCCTGGCCATCATGGCCGACTGCCGATCCTGCTGCATGGCCTGATGTTCAGGGTTCGGAGCATCGTCGGCAAGCCAATCGGCCTGTGCATCGGGATCCGGGGTTGGGGAGGTCGGACGGCGCTTCCGGGCCCTGAGGCGGTCAAGACAACAATTGCGCGTGACAGCGAAAATCCACGTTCCATAGGTTCCGCGCCGTTCGTCGAACCGGTCCAGTCGCTGCCAGGATTTCAAAAAGGCGTCATGCACGGCATCCTCGGCATCTTCCCGGCTTCCCACCAGCGGCCATGCGTATCGCACCAGGGCTGCGTGGTAGGCCATGAACAGAGCGCCGTAGGCATCTCCGTTGCCAATCCGGGCAGCGGCCAGCCAACGTGCCTGGAGTCTTGAGGTTTGTTCATCGGCGAACATGGGGACCGGTCGGATTCGATGGAGGGTCTGTTCTATTTACGCCGCACGACGGAAACAGGTTGCAAACCCAAAGCGCTTTGGGTTTCGAAGGCGAATCTGATTATATACTGCGCTCTGCGTTGCGGACGCGGGGAGGGAAACCGAACCGTGTCGGATTGCGCTAGCCAACCGTATTGAACCCGCAAACCGGAAGTGCCCGATGCACACCACCTATCCCTTAACGGCCATTGTCGGTCAGAACCGCATGAAACGGGCCCTGATTCTGAACGCCATCAATCCGCAGATTGGCGGTGTCCTAATCCGGGGCGAACGCGGCACGGCCAAATCCACGGCCGCGCGTGGCCTAGCCGCGTTGCTGCCTCCCATCACGGCCGTGGCCGACTGTCCCTTCAGTTGCAATCCGGAGCGGCCCGAACAATTTTGCTTCCAGTGCCGTGAACTGACGAACGTGGCGTCAGCGCCCACGGTTGAAAAAACCACCGCCTTTGTGGATCTGCCGGTGAGTGCAACCGAAGATCGCGTGGTGGGCACCCTGGACATCGAGAAGGCCATCCAGGAAGGCCAAAAGCATTTCGAACCGGGAGTGCTGGCCGCCGCCAACCGGGGGATCCTGTATGTCGATGAAGTGAATCTGCTGGATGACCACGTGGTTGATCTGCTGCTGGATTCCGCGGCCATGGGGGTGAACACGGTGGAGCGCGAAGGCATCAGCGTGCAGCACCCCTCGCGTTTCGTCCTGATTGGTTCCATGAACCCTGAGGAGGGCGACCTGCGGCCCCAATTGTTGGATCGGTTTGCCCATGCCGTGGATGTGACCGGCATCGAGGATGCCGAGGAACGAGTCGCCATACTCCAGCGCCGGCTGGAGTACGACCTGAACCCGGACGGTTTTGTGTGCGAGTGGAAGGAAAGGGAGACGGCGCTTGGCAAACAGGTCATCGCGGCTCGCCGGTGCTATCACGAAGTGGAGTACACCGACCGGGACTTGTTCACCATCGCTGCTCTGACCACCAACTTCGGCGTGGACGGACACCGGGCCGACATCGTTATCCTCAAGACGGCGTGTGCACAGGCAGCCTTTGAGGGTCGTCGGCAGATCACCACTCGCGACATCCACTACGCCGCCGAATTGGCACTTCCGCACCGCATGAAGAAGCAGCCCTTCATGGAAGCCGGACTGCATCCGGACCATCTGCAAAAGAATTTGGAGGAAGCGGAAGCCCAGGCCCAACAGATGGTTGACAGCGACGAACAGGCGACCGAGGATGTCGAAGGCACACAGGCCGCCGATGAAAAAAAAGTGAAACGGACGATGACTCGGGCGTAGTTGACGAACAGCAGGAAGGCGAAGGCAACCACCTTCAGCCCGATGACAGTCAACCCCAGAGTTCGTCGTCCGGAGACAAGGCCGGCACCCAGAAACGGGTGGAGGTCGGAGAGCAGTTCGACATGCAGAAGGTCACCTCGCCACTGGACAAGGTGACCCGGGAGAAGGCAGGCAAGCGTTCATATTCCCGGACCAACCGGAAACGAGGCCGGTACATACGGGCGATTCCGGCCGGGGACCGACCTGAGGATCTTGCGTTCGATGCCACGCTGAGGGCAGCCGCGCCGCATCAGCAGCGCCGACGCGCGGCCGACATCGACAACAGTCTGGCACTCCAACTGAAGATGACCGATCTGCACCGCAAGATCCGGGTCAGACGCACCGGCAACCTCATTTTGTTCGTTGTGGATGCCAGCTGGTCGATGGCGGCCAGTGAACGCATGGAAGCCACCAAGGGTGCCATCTTCAGTTTGCTGGTGGACGCCTACCAACGGCGCGATCAGGTTGGACTGGTGGTTTTCCAGCGCGACCGGGCACGTGTCGTGCTGCCACCAACGAGCAGCGTCGAATTGGCACAGAAGGCTCTGGTTGACTTGCCGGTGGGAGGCAAGACCCCCCTTAGCAGCGGCTTGTACGTGGCCTGGCGCGTATTCGAGAACGTGCGCCGCCGCGAACCGGAGACCCAGCCCATGATGATTCTACTGACGGACGGTGCCGGCAATGTCAGCATGACCGGTCAGCCGGCGCAGGAGGAGGCGTTGAAGATTGCCGAGCTTTATGTCCACTCCGAAATCAAGTCCGTAGTGGTGAACATGGAGCATTCCGCCTTTGATCGAGGCTTGGCTCAGACCTTGGCGGACAGTCTGCACGCCCAGTGTTACAACCTGCCGGCACTGAAGGCCGAGACTCTCCTGCAGACGGTGCAGGAAATCATGGACTAGCTGCCCGCCCACCTGCTCGTTTGCTCGTTGCCCAGTGTGGTCTTCGGAGGTCGGAGCGCGGACCATCCGAACGCATAAACAATTGGGGAGTGCTACGATCGCGCACGCCGCAAGATTAAGACGAGGTCATGCGTCATGGCTCTGACACAAGAACAAATCACCAGATACAAGCGCGACGGCTTCCTGAATGCCATCGACGTGATCGAAACGCAGGAGGCGTCGCAGTACGCCACCGAGTTCGACCGGATTGAACAGCACGTTGGCCGTGAACGGGCCCAGATTGAGCTCATTGACTATCACTTCGAGGAAGAGTTCATTTGGCGGCTCGCCACCAACGAGACCATTCTCGACTGCATCGAAGGCCTGATTGGCCCCGACATCCTGTTGCTGGCCACGCATTTCTTCAACAAGTACGGTGAAGGCAGGTTGGGCGAATCCTATGTTGCATGGCACCAGGACGTGACGTTCTGGGGCCTTGAACCGCCGCTGGCGGTAACTGCGTGGTACGCGGTCGACGACAGCGATGTTGAAAACGGCTGTATGCAGGTAATCCCGGGTTCCCATGATCTGGGTCTGCTGGAACACGGGAAGGCTGAACGGGTAGGCAATCTCCTAAGCATCAACCAGGAGGTTTCGGTGTCGCCGGGCCAGGCCGCCACCGCAACGAACTTGGAGCTGAGGGCCGGCCAGATGTCGCTCCACGACGGGACCCTCATTCACGGCTCCCTGCCGAACCACTCGACGCGGCGGCGCTGTGGCCTTACGCTGCGATATGTTCCAACCTGGATCAAGCAGACGGAGGACAACTCGCACGGCAAGAGTTGGAAGGCAATCCTGGTACGCGGCGAAGACACCTACCGGCATTTCGAAGAGGTTCCTATGCCGTTCGCATAAGGTGCCATGCTTGCCTTTCGCACCGGGAAGGCCACCGCCGCAAATCAAGTCTCAGACCCTGGCACGCGATGCCAGGGTCTGAGACTGCGGGTTGGCACGCGCCAGGCACACGTTCAAGCAGCCGGGGTGGCGACATCGAGCATTTCGCATAGCAAAACCCCTGAGGGGCGGGTGCCCGGAGCGCTCGATGCCTGAAGGCACCGGCGGTGCGGATCAACTCGGGTGGGTACCGAAAGGAAACCGGGAGTCAGCTCCGCATGCTCATCGCGGCCTGTGGTCCCCGGTAGTGCACCATGATGATTTCCGCCAAGATGGCCACCGCAATCTCGGCCGGGGTCCTGCCGCCGATGTCCAGTCCGATGGGCGCGTGTACCTTGCTGAACAGGGAACGATCCAGATTGTATTCCAACTCCAGGAGTTCCCACACCGCGCGTATCCGTCGCTTGCTTCCAATCATGCCGATGTAGGCCAGGTCGTCCCCGATCAATTCGGTCAGACAATCAACGTCATGCTGGTGGCCTCTGGTGACCAGCACGACACTCGTGTGCCGATCAAGCTGCCCGGCGTTCCGCATTGATTGGAGGGTCGACACCAACGGCGCCGCCCGAACTTGATCGGCGGCGGGGAACCGGGCGTGGTTGGCGTATTGCGGCCGATCATCCAGCACGGTCACCTGGAATTCGCAAAGGCTTGCCATGCTGGCCAGCGGCACGGCTATGTGGCCGGCACCCACAATAAGCAGGTGGGCAGGTGCGGCATGCACCTCAACGAACAGGTCACACTCCCACTCCTTGGTCCGGATGTGCAGGGCCTTGCTTTCCCGACCGGAGATAATTTCCAACACCTGCTCTACAATCGCCCCGGGCAACCGGAGTGGGCCCATCTGCGCGGTGCCATTGGCAGGATCGACAAGGCACTGTGCGCCAACCGTCACCCCCGGTGCGGCTTCTCCACGGATCAACGTGACCACGGCGACCGACTTGCGTCCGCGCAACGCCCTATTCAGTGCCTGGAGCAGGGACAGATCCATGCCAATCAAGTCGTCGGCGTCCGACGGAAACGGAGAAGGCCCTCGAAATCGTATTTGGGTCGGCACGCGACGTCAGCCGGATCCCGGCTGCCTGCCTGCCTGTTTGGTTTCAACCACGGTGGGCAGGCGCGGCTGTGCGCCCCACCGCGCCCGGTTTCGAAATCGCGCTGCTCGGCTTGGGTTTGCATTCAGTGCCCGGCTACTGTCCAAAGGCCGGGAACCGAACTAGTCCACCACACGAAAGCGGTCCGTTATCCGGCATCCGCCGAACCACAGCGTTCAATGAAAACATCCATGATCCCGCCGCAGACACCAAGACTGTCCATCGAAATGTCTTCGGTCAAATCCACGCGCACGGTGCGCGGTTCCCCATCCCGGATTACGTCCAGGGCGGCGCGGATCACGTCCGCCTCACCGCACCCTCCTCCGACCGTGCCAACGTGGAGCCCGGCCGGATGAATCAGCATTTTCGCCCCCACTTCCCTGGGGACCGATCCTTTCACCACCGTGATGGTCGCCATGGCGACCGTGGTACCATCCTCAATCAACTGCTGGAGCTTCGGATACAGAGAACCTGTCATGCATCACCCGGTGTCTGACATCGCCTGAGCGCGGTAGGAATCATACTGTTCCGGCGTGTCCAGATCACGGAAGTCGTTAAACGAATCCACATTTACGTACGCGACCGGCAGTTGCGGATCGCCCGTCACGGCCCGCAGCGTGCTGGAGACCGGCAGTTCGCAGATGCGCGGCCATAGTGACACTGGCAGGTAGATGGGATGTTGCCGTCGCATGCCGTGGCTGCAGAACACCGTCCGATTCGGATTGTTGGCCACAGTGCCGATCAGGGCCTGCACCGTGGCTGTGGTCAAGCCCGGCTGGTCGCCGAGGGCGACCAGGCACCCGGGGTGGGTATCCGTTCGCGACAGGTGGCGAAGGCCGCATTGAACGGAACTGAGCATTTCCCCGGTGTCCCAGTCCGGGTTGTACACGGTTTCGACCCACAGGCCGGCCAGCACAGCCGCCACTTGGGTGCCCGAGGCCCCCAACACACACACGACAGGGGTGCAGCCGGCAGCCAACAGCGTGTCGACAACCGTTGTCAGGACAGTGCCGGTCCCAAGGGGCAGCAACTGCTTCGGGTACCCCATGCGGCGGGAAGCACCCGCCGCCATGACCAGAACAGGCAAGGTCATTGCGGTGGTTGTCGACAAGATGGATGGTTGCATGTTGAAACAGGGGGGCCCGCAATCCAGTCGCTCCGCGGACCTACTTCCCGTTGCCGTCGGGATCAAGCATCCGGAATCCAAAACCGCGCACCGTTTCGATGAACTGGTTGCCGCCCGTGGCGTCCGCCAGCCGCGAACGGACCCGGCTGACCAGGCGATCCACGTTGCTGTCGGCCACGCCATCGGTTTCCTCCGGCCACACGGCGCTGGCAATCTCGTGTTTGCTCACCGCTTGGCCCAACCTGTCGTGCAGCAGACACAGCAGGTCGAACTGTTTCAGACTTAACGGAGGATTCAGGGGCACACCATTGATGAGCACATGACGACTGGCTTCGTGCAGCCGGAGTACCGGCGCGGTCTCGGACTTCTCCAGACTCAGGTTGGTCATCGTCGCTGCCGGATCCTCAAATCGGAACCGGGTATTGGCAAAGGTGACAACCGCGCCGTCCGTCAGGACCACCGATTCATCCCGGGACAATCGGTACTGGTTGACCGAAATGCCATTCTTGCTGCCAATGTCGCGCACCAGGTATTGGCCGTCCAAGCGATCGATCATGGCATGCTGGCGCGACGCGAACTTGTCATCCAGCACAATGTCGCAGTTGGGCGCTCGGCCAACAACGCTCGTGCCTTCGCCCAGAACTACCTCCTGGCCGCTGCCGGGGCCGTTCAGACAGACCAGCTTTCCGTGAATCTTGAAAGACATCCGTCCCTCCCACTGGGCAAGTGCCGGTTTGGCGCACTGTCACAACCGCGCTGTCCAGGCCGCCCGCCATATGCTAGACTGCCGGACGCTTGACCGGTCTTGCCTCCTGACCAACCCTTATTGTGTACGGATTGTTGTTGGCGGTCAACAGGGGGCTTGGTAGCCATGTCGGCGAGCCGCTCGAGGTTCGCCCGACAATGCCACGCGGTTGCTCTTGTACGCCTGGAAGTCAAGGGGTCCCGTGCAGTCTTTCGTAGGCCAGCGCATCGGACGCTTCCACATCTCCCGCCAGATCGGGAGCGGTGGTGCCTCGACAGTCTACCAAGCCTATGACGCGGTCAACGCGCGCAGCGTCGCGTTGAAAGTCATGCTGCCCAGTTCCGACGAGACTGCGCATCAGCGTTTTCGGCAGGAAATCCAGATTGCCAGCCGACTGTCCCATCCCAACATCGTCCAAACCTATCAGGTAGGCGAGTTTACGGAATTCAACGCCGGCTACCTGGCGATGGAATTGGTCTACGGGGAAACGCTGGAATCAATGGTTCGTCGGGTCGGCCAACTCAATTTTGCGGAGGTTTGCGTCCTCCTGGCGCCGATTGCACGGGCCTTGGACTACGCCCATCGGGAACAACTGGTGCATAGGGATGTGAAACCCAGCAACATTCTGATGCGGCCGTCCACACTGTACGACGAGCACCACATCCAGATTGCTTCGCTCGACTACCCGTTCGTGCCGTTGCTGACGGATTTCGGGATCGCCTCGGCCGTTGATACGCCGGAACTGACAGCTACCGGCCGCACCGTGGGTTCCCCGTCCTACATGTCGCCCGAACAGTGCTCCGGTGCCGTGCCGGTGGACCGCAGGGCGGATGTTTACGCCTTGGCTTCCGTCCTGTATCGGTGCGTGGTTGGCAAAACGCTCTTCGGCGGCTCCACATCCGAAGTGCTGTACAGCCAGGTCAATGTTGAGTTCGATCCCGAAAATGTGGATCTGCAGCAGGTCACGCTGCCAGGACAACTTCTCGAACTGTTGACCAAATGCCTTGCCAAGGATCCGCGGCATCGCATTCAGACCGCAGCCGAGATGGCGGACCAGCTGACCGAGATCGGCGCGAGCACCGACATCGGCCCGTTTGATCTGGCAGGGGACCGGGACGATGCCGAGACCCAGACCATGCCTCACCTTGCCACATCGCCCCAGCTCAAGGTGGAACCAAGCGCCCAATCCCTTCTGCGGAAAGTTTGGTCGCGAACCTCAGGGCCGCTGACATCGCCTTGGAGCCCGGCACTGGGGCTGGTACTCGCGCTTGCCGTCATCGTCCTGGTGGTCACGGCCGTTCCGCTGGATCGCGGGCGCACAAACTCCACAGGCACCACCCCGGCCGAAACGGCACCCCCCAACGTGCAGGCGGGTACCGGTGGAACCAACGGGGACGGTGCCACCAGGAACCAGTCCGCGACGTCGGATCTTCCGAAACCTCCGGCCGTGCCAATCCTGCCGCGGACCACCCCAACCGGCACCGCCGAGGCGATGGCGGTGGTCCAGGCCCAAGAAGGGATCAATGTCCGCTCCGGCCCCGGCATCGAATATCCGGTGGTGTCCAAGCAGCGGTTCGACACGGTCCTGAGGTTGACAGGCCACGATGCGACCAAGTCCTGGTGGGAAGTGGATCTGAGCCAGCTGACGGGACAGGCAGGAGCCAGAGGCTGGGTGTCCGGTTCGGTTGTCCAGACCCGAGATACGGATCTGTTGGAGCCGGTGAGCGTGGTATCCCCCGTGCCTGCACCGACCGCCACCGCCACACCGGTCCCCACGGCTACGCCAACCCATACCGCCACACCGACTGCCACGGTGACCCCCACCCCGACCCCGCAGTCGTGGCGGGACGCCTGCACCAACTTCCAATTGCATGAGGCCTTCCGGGAACTGTTTGATGAGTTCGAGGCTCATCTGGAGTTCGGGTGCCCGTCTCAGGTCCCCAAGTCGTTGCCGAAAGTCAACATTCAGGAATTCACGTGGGGCGTGCTCCTTTATGCCGTCAACACCAACCGCGTGTACGTTGCCACCGTGCAGGACGAAGATGCGGACCGAAGACCGGATGTGAAAGGGGCGTCCATCCCCTTCTTCAACTACTCCGCATGGGACTATGTTTTTGTGTCCCCCCGGCAAATGCTGCCGCCCGACAGTGGCAGCGAACAGTCCGACGGGCAAGTCGAACCGGATACGGATCGATTCTTCGAACCGTTCCTGGATCTTATGTACGAACGGACGGGCAACCGGATCATCAGTTTGCGCGATCGACTGGGCCCGGCGTTGGGACCGTCGCGTGTCATCGTCGGAACTCTGCAGGAGTTCGAACGAGGTCGCATGATTCTGCTCTTGGACGAGCAGGCGGGCGATGTCATCGTGCAACTCTTAAGACTGAAGCGCGAGACGTTCCAATGAGGGCGGCACACTCAACATCACCGGTTCGCCGCGGCCTCAAATCGGGTGGCACGGCCCGTCGTTTCCGAAGGGAAGAAGACACATGATTGCAGTGGTACAACGCGTCAGTCAGGCATGCGTGTCGGTGGATGCCGAAGTGGTCGGTCAAATAGACCGGGGCCTGCTGGTGTTGCTGGGCGTGGGCCATGGCGACACAGACGCCGACGCAGCCTACCTCGTTGACAAGATCGCGGGACTGCGAGTCTTCGCCGACGAGGCGGGCCGGATGAACCTGAGTGTGGCCGAGGCAGGTGGATCCGTGTTGGCCATCAGCCAGTTCACACTGTTGGGGGACACGCGCAAGGGGAGGCGGCCCAATTTCATGGCGGCCGCGCCCCCGACCATGGCGGAAGCCCTGTACGATGCCGTCGTGGCGGGTTTGGCGGCACGGGTGCCAACGGCCCAGGGACGCTTTGGAGCCATGATGGAGGTGGCCCTCGTGAACGATGGTCCGGTCACCATGGTGCTATCCAGCCGCAGGGAGTTCAGCCCTGTGCCAGAATAGGCGTGGCGTTGCCAAACGCCGGTTTCTGTCAAGATTGTTTCCCGCCGGCATCCCATGATTGATGATCCCGCCGAGATCGGCGCGATTCTGCGGTCTGAAATCGAAGTGCTGGAAGCCTATCTGCTCAAGGGCGATGTCTTCAGGCAGGTACCGATCTCCAACCTGGGCAACCGTGCACACCTGATGTCGATCGCCGACTATCTCGAACATCGGGACATCTGGCGCTGCTTCGAACGGCAAGGATTGGTGCCGGGCGAAGGCCACCACGCTTCTTCCCTGCCGCTGGCCGAAGGCAATAGGCTGCTGGAGATTTTCTCCTCCGAGACCGACACCCTGGCACAGCGGGAACTGGCTTCGCGCATCCGGTCGTTGACTTGGGCGATGGATGAGTGGAGCCGGGAAGGCGAACCCGCCCAGGCGCACTTTGCCACCGCGATGGGACATCGGGCTCGCGTTCAGCGACTGGCCGACTTCCGCGGCTGGTACGGTCACCAGGCCGAAGTCGCGGACCTGGACCGGCGAATTGAATCCCACAGCCTGCCGGGGCCATTTTGCGGACCACTGCGGGTCCGGGTCGCCTTCCCCGAAGCCGACTACTGGTTCCTGTATCGGCGCGTGCGGGTCCAATGAATCCGGTTGCCGGCCCGCAGGTGCGGGTCGTATCGATGCCACGCCGGTCTTTGAAGGGGACGGATCCCCGACACGGGTTGCCGTGCGGTCCATGACCGAGGTTCGCACAACCGGATTGGAGGACACGGCCTCCGTCTGGAGACACTGGCAGCCGGGTATCTTTCCGGTCTGGGCCGTGACCTTCCTGGCATTGGGACTGTCGACTACGGCCCTCGCGGTGTTGGACAGCCAACTCGGGGCCAACGGAAACTCGTTGGGGCTGCCTTGGTTCGGAGGATCGTTGATTCTTGGTCTGGGTTTGTGCGGAACCGTACTCGCGGTTGCCCGGGTCCGGCGCTCTGCCCGATTCCTGCTGGCATGTGCGACCTTCGTCTTGGGGGGAATGGCCGCAATGGGACTCATCCTCCTGAGCGGACAGGACTCGTTGCAATCATTTGATCCCTCCAGGCCGCCGCTGCTCGGCGCATATGTCGCCGGTTGTGCTGTTCTGGCCCTCAGCCTGGCCAGTTTCGTGCCCGCGGTGCGCCGCTTCCTGGCCCGTGTCCTGCCAATCCAACCCGACAATTTCGTCCATGCGATCAGCATCGCCTGGACCGTTCAGGTGATCGGTTGGATCGTCCTCAGTTTCGTACCGTTCAATCGGCCCTTGTTGTATGCGGTGTTCGAGGCGGACATGGAGTCGCTGGCATCGTCGGAAACGGCCACCCTTGTGTCGTTGTGTTCAACGCTGGTTTGGAGCATCCCCACGGCTCTGTTGGCAATCGGGTTTCCGCTCACGCGCAACCTGGGCTGTGCACTCGCGCGGTTGGGTTTGGGATCGGTGCAATGGCGCGGCATCAGCATCGGGGTTCTGGTCGGCATCGGCTTGGCCGTGTTCATCACGGTGGCCGAGCAGTGGATTGTCTCCCTGGTGGCGCAAACCGGTCTGCCCATGACGGAAGCAGAACTGTTCGAGGAACTGGCCAGCCTGCCCACCAGCCTGATTGGCGCTGTCCTGTTGGGTCTCAGTGCCGGGGTTAGCGAGGAGCTGTTGGTGCGGGGCGTCCTGCAGCCAAGGCTGGGAATCGTGCTCGCCAATCTGGTGTTCGCAATGGCGCACGGCCTGCAATACGGGGCCGATGGCCTGATTGTGGTGTTCCTGCTGGGTTTGTTGTTCGGTGTGATCCGAATGCGTTTGGGCCTGGCTCCCGCCATCATGGCCCACGCCGTCTACGACATTGTGCTGGTGGTGGCCCACCAGTGGTCGACCTGACCCCGGACGGCGCGGACCAATCGGTTCAACGGCTAGTCTTCCAGTGTGCTGGTGTCCCCCAGCGGTTGGCCCAGTGCCTGCGCCTTGAGCAGGCGGCGCATGATTTTGCCGCTGCGGGTCTTGGGCAAGGAAGCCGTGAAGTGGATTTCCTGGGGCACGGCTATCGGTCCCACTTCCGCGCGGACATGCCGTTTGAGCCGGTCTGCCAAGTCGTCGGCAGGCTCAACCCCGTCGTTGAGAATGCAATGGGCACTGATTCGGTTGCCGCGCAATTCGTCCGGCAATCCAATGACCGCCGCCTCCGCGACGACCTCGTGACTGACCAGTGCGCTTTCAATTTCGGCGGTGCCCAAACGGTAACCGCTCACTTTGATCACGTCGTCCATGCGGCCGATCACCCAGATGTAGCCATCCGGGTCGCGGCGGGCACTGTCACCCGGAAAGTACCAGCCCTGCTCGCTGAACTCCGACCAGTATTGCTCCACATATCGATCCGGATCACCCCATACCGTGCGCAGCATGCCGGGCCACGGATGCTTGATGACCAGGGAACCTTCCTCGTTGTCGGCACAAGGATTTCCGTCCTCGTCGACGACATCCGCGAGCACCCCGATGAACGGCAGCGTGGCGCTGCCGGGCTTGAGTGGCACGGCCGGCGTGGGCGTAATCATGAAGCCGCCGGTCTCCGTCTGCCACCAAGTGTCGATAACAGGACAGTTGCCCTTGCCGATGACGCGGTGATACCAGCGCCAAGCCTCCGGATTGATGGGTTCGCCCACCGTGCCCAGCAGCCTGAGCGTGTCCAGTCTGTGTCTAAGGGGCCACTCGTCGCCGAAGCGCATCAGGCCCCGGATGGCGGTCGGCGCGGTGTATAGGATCGACACGCTGTACCGGTCCACGATTTCCCACCAACGATCCGGTTCGGGGTATCCGGGCGCGCCTTCGTAGACAACGCTGGTGGCACCCAGAATTAGGGGACCGTACACGATGTAGCTGTGACCGGTGATCCAGCCGGGGTCTGCCGCACACCACCAGACGTCGTCGTCGCCCAGGTCGAAGGCATAGCTGAGGGTGGTCGCGATCTGGACCTGGTAGCCCCCGTGGGTGTGGAGCACGCCCTTGGGGCGGCCGGTCGTGCCGGACGTGTAAAGAATGAACAGCGGGTCTTCGGCCGCCATCACTTCGGTGGGACAGTCCTCGGAGGCCACCGGCGATGCCATCAGGTCGTGCCACCAGTGGTCCCGGCCCGTCTCCATGCCAACGTTCTGCCTGGTGCGCCGACACACTACCACCGACTGCACGATTGGGCATCGTTGCATTGCTGCGTCGGCGATGTCCTTCAGATCCACGGTCTTTCCCCGCAACCATGCCCCGTCGCAGGTGACCAGAACCTTGCTTTGGCAATCCTCGATGCGGCTGGCCAACGCCTGTTCACTGAACCCGCCGTACACCACGGAGTGGACGGCGCCAAGCTTGGTGGTCGCAAGCATGGCAATGATCAGTTCCATCACCCGGCCCATGTAGATGGTGACCGTATCCCCCTTGGCCACCCCCAGACTCTTGAGTACGTTGGCGAACCGGTTGACGTCCGCCGCCAGTTCGGCGAACGTCCAGGTTTGGGTCTCGCCCTGTTCGGACTCCCAGATGAAGGCGACCTTGTCGCGGCGCGCGCCGGCTACATGGCGATCCAGCGCATTCAGGCAAATGTTGGTCCGGCCGTCCGCAAACCACTTGTAGAACGGGGCTTCGGAGGCGTCCAGGGTCTGCGAAAACGGTTCGAACCAGTCCAGGAGTTCCACGGCCCGGTCGCGCCAGAAACCCACGGGGTCCCGCAGCGCGGCACTCCGCTGTTCCAAGTAGTCCGGATGGGCCAGTCCGGCCACCAATGCAGGTGTCGGATGATGAACTTCGGATGTGTCGGCGGTGAAATCCTGTTCGGTCATAGTCTCCTCCGCGCTTGGGGCAATTCGGGGCCGGCGGACTTGCGCCGACCGTTGGCAATGTATTGTGGGTAGGCAGGACCGGCCGGCTCTTCAGTCCCGGTCCTCCAGCGAAGCCTTGACGATTTCGGCCAGTTGTTCGGCATGGTCTGCAACCGGAAGGCCCATGCTGCGGAACATGTTGATCTTTTCCGCCGCCGAAGTACCGCCCCCTCCGGAGACGATGGCACCGGCATGCCCCATCCGCTTTCCGGGAGGTGCCGACACCCCGGCGATGAACCCGAAGACCGGCAGATTGGGATGATGGGCCTTGAGATATTCGGCCGCGGTCTGCTCGGCGGTTCCGCCAATCTCGCCGATCATCACAACCCGCTCCGTGTCGGGATCCCCGGCAAACATCTTCAGCACATCGATGAAGTTTGTGCCCTGGATTGGATCACCGCCAATTCCAACCACCGAACTTTGACCCACCCCCAGCTGCGACAGTGCATCGGCCACTTCGTACGTCAGTGTGCCGGATCGGCTGACAATGCCTGTCGTTCCCGGACTGAACAGCTGGTTGGGCATGATTCCCATCTTGGATTTTCCTGGCGAGATCACCCCGGGGCAATTGGCACCCAGAAGACGGGACCCCTTCATGCTGACATAGGCCCGCACCTTAATCATGTCGTGTACGGGAATGTGTTCGGTTATGCAACAGATCAACCCGATGCCGGAATCGGCCGCTTCCATGATCGCATCCCCTGCAAACCGCGCCGGCACGAATATGATCGAGGCGTCAACGGCCTGTTCGGCCACAGCCTCCGCCACGGAGTTCCACACGGGCAGGCCCAATACTTCCCGACCGCCCTTGCCCGGGGTCACCCCGCCGACGACCCGGGAGCCGTATTCCAGCATCCGTTCGGCATGGAAGCTGCCCTGTCGACCGGTAAAGCCCTGCACCAGGATGCGGGTGTCGGCATCAATCAGAATACTCATGCTGCGCCCTCCCGGGCCAGTTCCACCACGCGCATGGCCGCTTCCGAAAAGCGGGAGGCAAACTCGACGTCGTAGGGCTCCAGAATGCGGTGGGCCTCCGCCTCGTTGGTGCCCACCAGGCGCACGACAAAGGGAATTCGAGTCTCGATCTCGTCCATCGCCGCAGCCATGCCCTCAGCCACTTCGTCGCACCGGGTAATCCCACCGGCGACGTTGACCAACAGGGCGCGCACGTCCGGGTCCCTGACCATGATGCGGACAGCCTGTGTGACCTGCTCCACCGATGAGCCGCCTCCCAAATCCAGGAAGTTGGCAGGATCACCACCGTAGTACTTGACCGCATCCATGGTTGCCATGGCAAGACCGGCACCGTTGGCCAGGCAGGCCACGTTGCCTCCCAGATACACGAAATTCAGGCCCGCGTTGAGGGCCTCAACTTCAGTCGGATGCTGGTCTTCGCTGCCCAGTTCAGACCCGAACTGGGGTTGGCGGTACAGGGCATTATCATCCAAGGTCATTTTGCCGTCGAGTGCCACCAGGTGATCACTGTGGTTGATGATGAGAGGATTGATCTCCAGGAGGTCCGCATCGTGCTTGATCAACGCGGCGTGCAACTTGGAGACCAATCGGTGGAATGCGGGCCAGAGAGCCACCGGCAACTCAATCTCGCGTGCCAACCGAGTGCACTGGTAGCTGCGGATACCCATGAACGGATCCGCGTAAATCCTTCGGATCTTATCGGGACGGTGGGCTGCCACCTCCTCAATCTCCATGCCGCCTTCCGAACTGGCCATCACCATAATCTGCTGACTGGGCCGGTCAATCAAAGCCGCCAGGTACAACTCCGCCTTGATGTGCGCCGCCTGCTCCACCAGCACCCGTTGCACCTTGTGGCCCTTGATGTCCATTCCCAGGATGTGCGCCGCCGCATCTTCGGCCTCATCCGGGTTCCCGGCAAGCCGAATGCCCCCGGTCTTGCCCCTGCCGCCAGTCAGCACCTGAGCCTTGACTGCCACCATTGAACCGAAGTCGATGGCGATTTGCCTTGCGCCGTCGGGTGTCATGGCCACGGCGCCCTGCGGCACCGGTATGCCTTCCCGTTCTAGCAACGACTTCGTCTGGTATTCGTGCAGGTTCATGCAACAGCCCTCCTCTTGAGGACGGGTTTGGCAGCGGCCGGGTCTTGTCAGTCCGAAGGCAGCCGGTTGCGGCCCGGCAGGCCGAGGATGGCGGTCGCTTCGGCTACCGTCGCTGGTTCCAGGTTGAGCAACTGCAGAATGCGCACCGCCCTGGCCACCAGTTGGGCATTCGACTCTGCCAGAACGCCGCGCGCGTAGTAAAGGTTGTCCTCGAACCCAACCCGAATGTGGCCCCCCATTAGAGGTGCCACGGTGGTCATCTCCAACTGGTGCCGCCCCACGCCCAGAACCGACCAAACCGCGTCCGGCGGTAGTTGGCGACGCATGAAGAGCAGGTTGTCGATGGTAGCCGGAATCCCCCACCTGATGCCCATGCACAGCTGATACCAGGGCGGTGCGGACACCAATCCTTCGCGCACCAAGACATTGGCCTGGTCGATGTGGCCCACATCGAACACTTCCAACTCGGGCTTGATGTCGGCTTCCAGCGTGCGCCGTGCCGCCTCCCGCGCCCAATCCGGAGTGTTGAGAAACGGTCTCTCACCCAGATTGAACGTCCCTGCATCCAGGGAACAGATGTCCGGGCCCAGCCCCAACACTTCCAGGCGGTGCGCAGTGTCCTGCCCCGCCAGGTTGTAGCCGCTTGTGGTGAGATTCACAAGCACCGGGCAGGCCGCCCGGATGCGCTCCACGGTTTCACGGAACAGGTCAAGAGCGGACGTTGCCTTCCCGGTGTCGGGTTCGCGGACGTGGACATGCACGATGGCGGCCCCGGCGGCGTGTGCCTCAATCGCGCTGTGCGCAATTTCCTTGGGAGAGTAGGGAACTGCCGGATTCATTTCCTTGGTTGGCTGCGAACCGACCAAGGCAGCAGAAATGATGACCGGTGTCATGGCACTGAATTGCCGTGCCGGTTCGGGATGGGCGTGGCCGCGGTCACTGGGCGAACACTCGACTGTGCCGGAGGTCAGGCGGTCTTGTTTTGAATCTTCTTCCAGCTGTCGCGCAACGGAACGGTGCGCAACAGTACGGGCCTGTCCGGCGCGGCCGAGTCCGCCTTGAAGTATCCAACGCGCTCCAGTTGAATTGTGTCGGCACGGGCATCCTCGAGGGCTCCCGGTTCCAACTTGGCACCCGTCACGATCCGGCGGGAATCCGGATTGAAATGGTCCATCACCTCGTCCGGGGAGGCCTGCCCGGCGTTGGGGTCCGCAAACAGGTGTTCCAACAGATGCACTTCCGCTGGAACGGCTGTGCGCGAGTCCACCCAGTGGATGGTGCCCCGCACCTTGCGCCCGTCCGGAGCGGTGCCGCCGCGCGAAGCGGGATCATGGGTACAGTGGATTTCGACGACCCGTCCATCGCTGTCGCGCACGACGCCGGTGCAGGTCACCAGCCAGGCATAGCGCAACCGGACTTCGCGGCCGACGGCAAGACGGTGGAAACGGCGCGGCGGATCGTCCATGTAGTCCGCACGCTCGACCCACACCTCCCGGCTGAAGGACACTGTCCTGGTGCCCTGGGAAGGATCTTCGGGGTTGTTCACCGCCTCCAGCAGGTCCGTTTCCCCTGCCGGATAGGTCGTAACCACCAGCTTCACAGGGTCCAGAACCCCCATGCGGCGGCATGCCGTCCGGTTCAGCTCCTCCCTGATGCAGTACTCGAACTTCTGGATTTCGACCATCGTGTTGGCTCTGG
The DNA here is from genome assembly GCA_034428255.1 of Anaerolineales bacterium. Taxonomy (GTDB): domain Bacteria; phylum Chloroflexota; class Anaerolineae; order Caldilineales; family Caldilineaceae; genus Bin34. The sequence goes on along the minus strand of DAOUIC010000080.1, from coordinate 30,152 downwards.
CCACACCGACCTGTCGGCACAGGTTGCGAATGGCGGCCGGCGGGACTCCCCGTCTCCGCAGTCCTGCCAGCGTGCCCAGGCGGGGATCGTCCCAGCCGTCCAGGAGGCCCTTCGCCATGATGCGGCGCAGGACTCGTTTATGCAGTACCGTGTGGGTAAGTTCCAACCGGGCGAATTCCAGCTGAACCGGCTTGTACACTCCCAAGCGGTCCAGAAACCACTGATACAACGGGTTGTGGTCGGCAAACTCGAGGGTGCAAATGGAGTGCGTGACCCGTTCGATGGAATCACTCTGGCCGTGGGCCCAATCGTACATCGGGTAAATGCACCACTGGTCGCCGGTCTGGTGATGGCTGGCATGGGCGATGCGATACAGAACCGGGTCCCGCAGATTGATGTTGGGGGAAGCCATGTCGATGCGGGCCCTCAACACCTTGCTGCCGTCGGGATGCTGGCCGTTCTTCATTTCCCGCAGCAACCTAAGGTTTTCCTCCGGCGATCGGTCGCGGAACGGGCTGTTGCGACCCGGTTCGGTCAGTGTGCCGCGCATCTCCCGTATCTGGTCGGCACTCAAATCGTCGACGTAGGCATGGCCGCGGCGGACCAGTTCCTCCGCCCACTCATACAGTTGCTCGAAATAACCGGACGCAAACTTGACGTCGCCGTCCCACTGCACACCCAGCCAGCTAATGTCCGCCTGCATCGATGCGACGAATTCAGGGGTCTCGGTGAGTGGGTTGGTGTCGTCGAACCGCAGGTTGAAGCGTCCATTGTTTTCCCGCGCCAAGTCGCTGTTCAGGAATATCGACTTGGCATGCCCGATGTGGAGGAACCCGTTGGGTTCGGGCGGAAACCGGGTCGTGACCGGACCGTCGAGGTTGCCGCCGTCCAGGTCGACCCTGATGCGCTGGCGAATGAAGTCTTCCGGGCGTTCAACGACCCCGGCTTCGTGGGGCATACCTTGATTCCTTGGCGGCGGCAGTCGGGAATGACCCCGGCTCAGGGCGCGGATTCTAGCAAATGGACCGGGATCCAGGTCCCGTCACAAGGAAGAACCATTCAATGGCTGTGGCGGTAATGGGAGGCCAATGCGTCCCGCCCAAAGTCGTTGGCGGGATCCCGCCAAACCGAGTGGATATGGTTGGCGTCGTTCTGATAGTTGTCGAATTCAATGAGAAATCCAGGAGCCTGAATGCGGTAGTAGTGGGGTTCCCGGCGACGCGCGCTGCCGGACCAGGCAAAGTGCAGGGGTGCGCCCGCGAGATCGCCAATCCGGGCTTGTTCCGCTTCGGCCACGTCGTCCGCCAAACAACTCAGGTAATGTCCAACCAAGGCTTGCAGGCTGGAGGCCTGGTCCGGATTAAGGCTGGCAAGGCTGACGCCAGTTCCGTGGCGTCGGATCAACAGCCGGTCGACATCCTCAGGGCCTGCCCCGGTCGCCCGCATCCAGCCGTCGGCATCGAAAGAGGGCGGCATTTCATAGGCCACCCGGGACACGCTCCCCAGGAGGATGTCCTGCGGTGCGTAGGCCGAAAGCAACGCAGTCCGGCGCTGCGATCCGTCAAGCGACTCGAACAGGGCGCGGGCACAGTCCTCGAGATCATGCAGCGGTCGCAGACTTGCGCCGCCGCGCAGCGCGCTGTCGGCGGGGTTGGAACCCAGGAACAAGGGATACGGGGAGAGCAGGCGCCCGTTCGCCACGGCAAAGTGCAGGGACACATGATGGCCTTCGAACCGCCAACTCCACGGTTCGACCGCATCGGGCCGTCCAAAAAGGGACAGGCAGTAGTTCTGGGGATCACGCCCCGGAAGGGGCCGGGTAAATCCCTCCTTGCCATCCAGGATTGCTTCCATGGCCATGATTAACTGGACCGTGTTGTACCCGGTTGGACTGAGCGCATCATGCAGCAATTGCATCACGAGCTGGTGCTGCGGCCGGGTCATGTCCCTGAGTGCCAGGCCTTGCCTGGCAATCGGTGTGTAGTTCCAGAAAGTTCGCTCCTGCTCGTCCGCAAAATCGAGGCACAGGCAGCTCTGCTGCCCCTCGTCCAGTGCGTCCAGCAGCATGGTGAGCCGGTGCCCCATGCGTTCGGCCGCGTCGCGCGCAACTTGGAGGCGGGAAGCTTCATCCATGATCAAGTCCAAGTGCTTTGCAAACAAATGAAGCCGCGTGCGCGGCTTCAATCGGGCGGCCGGGCGGCCAGGACTGGGGGACAGGGATTTGAACCCCGACTACATGATCCAGAGTCATGTGTTCTGCCGATTAAACTATCCCCCACCGCAGGCCCGGAAACCGGCCTTGGGAATCCATTATAAGCGACGGTCCGCTGGAAATGGTTGCGCGGGTCGGCTAGTCCCTCACCGGTCCCGGGAAACGGGGCGGGGCATACGGGCGCGCCGGCCACGCCGGCGGCAGTTAAGCTCCGGTGGCGTGGCCGCCTGCAGCAAGCACCCGAGCCGCGTGCCGCAGGCGAGTCACAACGTTGTCCTGCCCCAGTGCCTCGGCAATCGGAAACAGGGGCAGCGATGCCTTGGCACCCGACAGGGCTGCCCGCATGCAGCCGAAGTACAGCCCCGGTTTGGTGTCGGTACGGGCCGCGGCGTCGCGGATTGCGGTTTCCAGGGAGGCGGCATCGAACACCGGCATGGTGGCAACCGTGTCTGCCGCGCGCTTCAGCAGTGCAACACTGGTGGCCCTGTCCTGTTTGCGGGCCAGCAGCATGTCCGGATGGGGATAGTCCAGCCCGGCCGGATCGGCAAACAACCACTCAAGCCAGGCAGGAGCTTCCGACAGCGTGCGAATCCGGTCGACCAATTCTCCGACCACAATGCGCAGGCCGGGCATGGCGGAGAGTTGGGACGGGGTACATCCAAACGCCTTGGCGAGATACGGTTGCAGCATCGCCAGCACAGCTTCCCGATCCATCTTGCGCAGATACAGGCCGTTCATCCAGGCAAGCTTGTCGTAGGGCATCGTTGCCGGAGCCGCGGAAATGCTGCGCACATCGAACCGTCGAACCAGTTCGTCCCGGGCGAAGACTTCCTCGGACGCATCGGCGGTCCAACCCAACAAGGCCAGGAAGTTGAACATTGCCTGGGGGAGATAGCCGGCATCCCGGAACTCGTCAACGTGCACGGGCATGACGGCTCCGTCGACGCAAGGCGGGTGGCGCTTGCTCATTTTGCCTGCACCGTTGGGATTGAGGATGACCGGCAGGTGCACAAAGGCCGGCACGTCCCACCCAAAAGCCTGGTACAGCAGCCAATGGTAGGGTGCGGTAGGCAGCCACTCCTGTCCGCGCAGCACGTCGGTGATGCCCATCAGGTGGTCATCCACCACCACGGCCAAGTGGTAGACCGCCATGCCGTCGCTCTTCAGTAGCACGGGGTCGTGCAGGGTTGCCGCGTCGACCGAGATACGGCCCCGGATCAGATCGTCGATCTGGACGGATCCGGAATCGGGCACGGCAAGGCGGATCGTGTGTTCGTGGCCGCGGTCCGCCATGGCCTGGGCCTGCCGTTTGGACAAACGGCGACAATGGCCGTCATAGCCGGAAGGCCGGCCCGCTTTTTGTTGTCGGCGGCGCAAATCCGCCAGCCGCGCAGGTGAGCAGAAACACCGGTAGGCATGACCGGCCCCAATCAGATGCTCGGCATGGCTTCGATAAATCGCACCGCGCTCGCTTTGGACATAGGGACCATGGCCGCCGCCCACCTGAGGGCCTTCGTCCCAATCAAGTTCCAGCCACTTCAGGGCCGCAATGATTGACTCAACACTTGCCGGATCGAATCGCTTGCTGTCCGTGTCCTCAATGCGCAGAATGAAGGTGCCTTGGTTGTGCCGTGCCCAAAGCCATGTGAACAACGCGGTGCGCAACCCGCCTAGATGCAGCTGGCCCGTGGGGCTGGGCGCAAACCGCGTGCGGACACTTCGGGTCGCCTGGGCATGCCGTGTGTTGGATGTGGTGATGTCACGCCTCCTTGCGGGACTCGGGACCGGTCCTGATCCTGTTGATCACATCCGCCATCGCTTGGGCGGTGGCATCGATGAACGGGACTCCCTCGGGTGTGACGCTGTTGCGGTCCAGATAGCCGCCGCGCCCGGTGTGTTTCATGGCGCCCATGTCGATCCTGGTTGTCCGCCCGGCAGCCGTCAACCGCCGCCACAGGGACAGCCGCGGAATCAGCCATCGACTGGGCGAGAACAACAGACAAAACCGATAGGCTTGATCCGTGGTACCGATGAATTCCCAGACGTGGTTGGCGCGATCAATGCCCGAGGCGGTGAAGAAGCAGGCCAGCATGAGAACGTAAACCGGCAATCGATACTCTTCCCACAGATGTTGGACCGCGCCAGCGGCGATTTGGCCGGCCCCGCTGTAGGAGACGATCACCAAGGGCTTGGGCTGGTTGAGGTCGTAGCCGTACTGTTGCAGATGATCGGTGATAACGTGGGCACAGCCACGGTTGTATACCATGGCGTACCGGCTATCGGCGGAAATCAGGATGTGCAGGATGTTGCGCAGGTTGATAAGGTACCCGAGGACTGAATTGTGCAGCCGTTTCTTCAGTTTGTGGCGCAGGGCCCACCGCCACATCGGACTGAGACTGCGGTGGGATACCAGCGGCAGGTTGTTGATCGAGTACGCGAAGACATCGTCCAGCAGGACGGCCCTGCCGCACAGTTCCGCCAGCCGGTGCAGGATGCCCTGTTCCCGGCGGCTCATGGTCAGGGCCGAGACCCGGCCCACGCCGGACAAGAACAGCACGAAGGCGTCGCCATCGGGATTGGGCTGCCTAACCTTATTGTCCGGTGGGATGCGGTTGCGATGGATGTTGATCCTGCAGCCGGCGCGTATGTAGGGTCCCAGTGTCAGGATTGGGTAAATGGCGAATCCCAGGAACACCGCCAGCACGCACCCCCAAATCCAAAAGGCTGCGTCCAAGCGGACATCGGCAATGCCGGGCATGGCATCCCCCTATCCACTGCTATGGGCGAAGCGAGGATCCACGGCGGGCATTACGGAATCTCCGGCGTCGGAAGCCGCCGCCTTGGGAATGAGGCGCTGAACCAGAAAAAACACCGCGAATGCCAAGGCACATGTCAAGATGTTCTGCCAGGCATCAAGACCGTACCCGACACCGAGCACGCGCCAAAGCAAACCGGCAGTCCAGATGTTGAGCAGCACTCCGAACGTTCGTCCCAGATAGGGCAGAAGCCGATAGATGATCAGGATCCTGGGCAGGGCTGCCATGCCGAACAGGGACAGAAACCGGGGAAACTCGACGCGGATCCCGTAGGCCTGCGTCAGCAATGCGTACACGGCGACACTGGTCCCCAGATAGGCGGCGGCGGTCAATGCCCCCGCCGTCAATTGGAACCGGAACAGGCGCCAACCGGTGAGGGTCCGCATAAACTGCTCCGCACCCCGCACCAACAACTCGACCAGCACCACGACAGCCAGCATCAGGAGGACATGTTCCAAGGGTGGCACCATGCCGTCAACTTCCGCCCACGAGTTGCGCCAGAGGAAGAAGGGACTGAACAACTCAAACATGATCCAGATGTCCGGAGTATGCGGCCGTACCGGAGATCGCCGAGCTGTGGCAGCCCTCGGTCTCCGTCCCCTGCAACTCGTTTGATGACTCGATACAAACCTGCATCGGACCCGGCATTTTACTTGATTGCTGGTTTCTTCGCCTGCCTCACCACGCTGTGGCCCGCACTGCTGGGGGTTCCCTGGCTGATGGTGTCGCTACAGGTCATTGGCTTGACCGCTGTGTCTGCAACCGCGATTCTTTCCGGCGGGGTTGGCCAGCAGGCAGCAGTGACGGTCTTGTGGCTGGCAGTACAGGCCATGACCATCAGGGCTGCGGCCTGGATCGGGCCTGTGGCGGTCCTCAACGCGGTCCCCGGCGGCTTTGACCTGCGCGGGCTTTGGCTCCAACGGTTCCATGCCGGCCTCGAACCGAATTTCGGCTTCGGGCCCGATGGCGAGGCGGTGAGCCTGCTGCTCAACTCGCTGCTCCTCACACTTGGCAGTTTGTTGACCGGAGGCCTGACCGGTTCCTTCGTGATGGTTGAGCAAGCCAACCGGGCCGCCCTGGCATGGGCGGTCTTCAGCACGGACGTTGCCGGACCGCAAGCGGGTACCGCGCTGTCCTTGGCAGTCGCCAACCTGCGCGCCGGTCCCGCCCTTCTCCTTTGGGGTTCAATGATGGCACATCCGGTGTTGGCCCGAGTTGCATGGAAGCGCGGCCGCCAACCTGCAGAGGACTTGCCCGTACGCAAGCCGTTGCTGGGGGCCAGTGGCTTGGCCATGGTCGGCGGGTTGATTCTGTGGTTGTTGACGGGAACATGAGGCCGTCCCCCGACACTGTCTCGACGGTCGTTTGTTGCCGCATTCGAAACGGATGTCGGACCTGAATCGCTATGATGGACTGCAGGAGCTGTCGCGGATGCAACCGGTCTGGTCCGTGTCCAAGGTTGACAGCTTGCTGGATTCGAACACGCGCCTGACCAGCGGATGAAATTGAAATCCATTCTGCTCCAAGGATTCAAGACCTTTGGACGCAAGACGGAAATCCGGCTGTCGCCCGGGATCACGGTGCTGGTCGGCCCCAACGGCAGCGGCAAGAGCAATGTCGTGGACGGGTTGGCCTGGGTCCTGGGGGAACAGGCTCCCACAGCCCTGCGCATCAAGCGTGCAGCGGACCTGATCCACCGATCCCTCAACGGCGCACCGGCTCGCAATCTGGCGGAAGTGGAAATCCGGGTCGACGAGGCAACCGACATTCTGCCGACCGACACCTCGGAACTCATGGTTCGACGTACGGGATACCGGGACGGCGACAGCGAATACCAGCTGAACGGACAACGAGTCCTGTTGCGGCAGATCCGGGAACTCCTGGCGCCCTATGGATTGTCGCAGCGCACCTTCAGCCTGATTCGGCAGGGTCATGCGGATGCACTGCTCGACGCGGATCCGTTGCGCAGACGCCAGGCCATCGAGGAAGCCGCCGGCGTCTACGGCATCAAGCTGCGCAAGCAAGCGTCCGAACGCAGGCTGGCGAGTGTACGGGCGCGCCTCGCCCCGGTGCGCAGGGAAGCGAGGGATCTCGAAGTTTCGATCGAACACCTGGCCCGCCAGGCGCGCACCGTAACCCGACGCAACGCGTTGGCCGAACAGATGTCGGCCAGCCTCGACGACTGGTACTGTGCGATGGTCATGCAGCGGGATCGGAAAGTCGAATCCCTGAGCCAGGCAGTCGAGGGGAACCAACAACGGTTGCAGTCCCTGGAGGCGGAACTGGAAGACAACCACCAACGATCCAGACGGCTGCAGGACGACCATCGGAGCGCGGCCGCGGAACTCGCTCTCCAGCAAAGGCAGGTGCAGGAAGCACAGGCCGCACAGGCCGAGGTCCTGAAGCTTGACGCAATTCTCAGGGAACGTCTGGCCCAGTTGAAAGGGTTGCGTCAGGATCGCGAACGTCGACAAAAGGAACTCGTCGACGAGGTGGCCATGGCCGGATTGGAAACGCGACGCGCGGAAACGGAACTGGCCGAACTGAAGACAGTCCGAACCCGGCAGGCAGAAGCAGCGAAGGAATTGCAGACGGTACACGACCATCATCGGACAACCCAACAGAACCTGCATCGGGAACTGGAAACCGTACACCGGACCCTTGGGGAATTGGACCGTACGGCGCGCCGCCATGCCGAACGGCACCTGAAAGCGGACCTTGACCGGCAGCGACTGGAGGATCGACTGGAGGCCAATCGGAAAGCCTTGGAGGAGGTGGGTGCAGGGGAGAAGGCAGCTACCGAGGCCCTGGCCGGCGAACGCACACAGGCCGATGCGGTCGAGATGGAACTGATAGAGTTGCGGGAGCGGCTTGAACGGGCGGAATTCAACGAGTTGGACCTTCGCAACACGTCCGAGGCGGCATTGGCTCTCCAACAGGACTTGGAGCGCCGGCAGATTGAAGCCCGGGTCCGCCGACAACTGCGCGCCGAGTACCTGGACGCACGCATCGGGGATTTCAACCTGTCACAGGCACAGGCCAATTCCCTCGACACCATAGGTCTGCTCGGCGCCCTTCTGGATGTGCAACCCGCATGGAGGGCAGCCGTAGCCGCATGTCTGGGGCCCTGGGCACAGTGTCTCGTGGTCCGGCACTGGAACGGCGCTTTGCAGCTTTTGCCACCCAACGCCGATGGCCACCTCGGTGTCATGGTCGCGGCAATCGACCGCGTGCCGGCGTCCTGGCCGGTACCGCACAGGCGTGAGGGAGCCGGCGTGGCAAGCGAACTGGTGCATTGCAACAACGAGTTGCGGCCCGTGGTGCGGGCGCTGCTTGGCCACTGTTGGGTGGTCGAAAACCTCGAGACCGCCAATCGCTTGTGGAATGAACTCGAACCCGGCCGGGCATGGCAGATTGCCACCAGGGACGGATGCCTGTTCAGGGCTCCGGGTGTGGTCGGTACCCCTGCGACGGAGGAGGAAGCGGCGGATCGCCTCCTGTCCATGGTGCATGAGGATGAGGCGGATCGGAAGGCGGAGGCCCAGATCGAACTCCGGCTGTCCGAGGCGCGTGCGCGGACGGATCAGGCTCGCCGGGAGGTGGATGAAGCGGCACAGCACGCAGCCGACATGAAGCATGTACTGGAGACGGCAGAAGCTGCCAAGGAACATGCCAGGCGGCGCATCCGCGATCTGACAGCCCAGCTGCGCGGCCTGCAGGCTGAACAGGAAGCCACGGCACAGGAGTCGGGCCAATTGCGACAAGCCGTTGACGATCTCAACAAACGAATGCGGGCACACCAGGACAGCGAGCGCGAGTTGCAGGGCCGGCGATCAAAGCTGGAGACCAGGCTGACGCAGTTGCGAACAGACACCGATCAAGCGGATGCCCACGACACGTCTTCCAGGTTGGCCGAGGCCCGCCAGAACCTCCACGAGACCGAAATCGCCGCCCAGAAGGTTGCAGAGCAGGTACGGCGGGCGACGGCCGCGGAAGACTCTGCGCAGGGAGAGGCAGGTCGCGTGGTGGCAAGCCTGGAATCACTGCAAGTCCAGACTGCCCAACTGGAGCAGGAGGTCCGAATTCTGGCAGACCAGCAGGAGGACCGGTCCAACCTCCTTGCAAGCGAGACGGCGCGCCTTGAACAACTGGGGAACGCCACCCGAATCTTTCTGGACCGGCAAAGGGAACTGGATGAGGAGCGGCAGCGCCTGAACACGGATTTGAACGCGGTGCAGACCCGCCTGGCGCGACTTGAAATGGAACTGGACATGGCCGGAACCGAGCAGGCAGCACTGCCGGCCATGTTGGCAGACGACCTGGCACTGGTGCGGGGCGAGGCGCTGCCCGAGGCGGACGAGCTCCAGGCCCGGGAGCGGTTGGCGCGATGTCGGGCCTCGGTTGCCGCCGGAACCTGGCAGCCGCGGGACGACCTTCCGCAACGGCAGGGACTGCGACAGCGCATTCTCCGGTGTGGAACCGTGGACCAGGACATCTACCTCGCGTTCAAGCAGCAGCAGGCACGCCTCGACCTGTTGGCCGAACAGCTGGCGGATTTGGAGGAATCGGAGAACAGGCTGCAGGCGATCGCCGACGGCATCGACGAGGACCTCGAAACGAAGACCCTGGCCGCCTTCGATCGGATCAATCAGGGCTTCAAGGACTATTTCGGGCGGCTGTTCGGCGGTGGCAGGGCTTGGCTGGAGTTTGCCGAACCACTACCCGATGTTGTGCCCGGCGTTCATCTGTTTGTGCAGCTGCCGGGTAGGCCGGTACAGCCGACGTTTGCCTTGTCGGGAGGGGAAAAGGCACTGACGGCCGTGGCGCTGACGTGTGCCATTCTCAGCTTCCACCAGCCTCCGTTTTGCGTGCTGGACGAAGTGGACGCCCCCTTGGACGAAGCCAACATCGACCGCGTGGGCGAGGTCCTGCGGGAGCTGGCGGTCGTCACCCAGTTCCTGGTGATTACCCACAACCAAAAAATGTTGCAATACGCAGACGCCGTCTACGGTGTGACCCTGGCTGTGGACGGTACCAGTCAGACCCTCAGCATGCGGATGGATCGCACGGAACCCTTGACCGGAGAACCCTGAACCGGACCGGCTCACGTCGCAGGAGCATTTTTCAGGCCCGAACCGCTGAGGATGCCCACCACGGTGGTGCCGGGTTCGAAGTCGGAGGTGTGACCGGCGTAGGCAGCACATGTCGTCGCGCTCGTATTTTCGACGAAAATGCCGCGGCTCGCCATCTTGGCCCGTGCCTCAAGGACTTCGCGGTCGTTGACCACCTTGACGGTTCCATGGGACCGATACACCGCCTGCAGGACACTGTCGCCACGGGCCGGGTTGATGATGGAAATCCCGTCCGCGACGGAGCTGGAAGGTGCCCGTTGGGCCGGCTTGACACTCTGCGCATCGGCTTCGAAGGCTCGTGCCAGCGGGTCGAAGTTGGCAACTTGGACGACCATGAGGCGGGGCAGCCGATCCGCCAGGCCCGACTCGACCAGGAGTTCAAACCCCCGCCATGCTCCCAGCAGCAGGCCACCGTTGCCGACCGGGCCAATCAGCCAGTCCGGTACGTTGCCGTCCAGTTGCTCCCAAATTTCAAAGGCTACGGTCATCTGTCCCAGGAGGAAGCAGGGATGCAAGGCGTGGGAGGCATAGCCCGTTTCCTGGTCCTGGTCGGCCGCCGCCGCCGCCCCCGCCAAGTGCCGGGGCCCCTCAACCTCGATCAGCTCGGCACCGTAGGTGGCGATTTGACTGCGTTTGGGCGCCGGTGCATCGGCCGGCACGAATATGCGGGACCGGAGTCGGGCACGGGCTGCATAACAGGCCAGGCTGGCACCGGCGTTGCCGCTCGAATCGTCCATGACCGTTCGGAAACCGTAATGCCTGAACCAGTTGACCATCACGCTGACCCCACGATCCTTGTAACTGCCCGTGGGCATGTGGGAGTCCATCTTCCACAGAACCCGATGGCCCTGCCACTCCTCTGCCAGCAATGGAGTCCAACCTTCGCCCAGCGTGATGAATTTCTCGATGGGCAGCAACGCCGACAACCAAGGCCAGTAGCGCCACTGGCCAGGCAGTGTCCCGTCGATCAGGTCCCGTGACAGATGTGTGAGATCCGTGAACTCCAAGGGCCCGCCGGTGGACGGGCAAGTCAACGGAAACGAATCGGCGGAGGTATGGAAGCCGCTCGAGGGACAATGGACATACACGGCAACTTTCCCTCATGGGATGCGGACTGCCAGGACATCCGCAGAGACATGCACAACCCGGCACGGGCGGCCGCCGGTGCCTCCGGACAGACGGGTTTGCGGGACAGCACGGACCTTGCCGGCATGCCGCGGATTATACTTGAGCAGTCGAAGTCCTACCCGATGGCCTGTCGCAGCGATGCCGGCCGGACGCCACCACTTCCCAGAGGGAGGTACAAACCCTGTCTCCACTGTTTGGCAAAACGCGCCATGAGAACCAGGACGGCCTCAACGCCAGTCTGGCCAAGACCCGCCAGGGTTGGCTGAGCAGAATCAGGACCGCTTTCCGCACCGGCACCATCGCGGACGACACCTGGGAGGAAATCGAGGAATACTTGGTGATGGGCGATGCCGGCCTCCACGTGGCGGAGGGGTTGATTGCCGACACGCGGGATGCCCTGGCGCAGGAACGGGATGTGTCTGCGGACAGTGCATACCGCATCCTGCAGCGCCAGATTCAAACCAGGATGACGTCCACCGAACCGTTTGAACTGGAGCGCCCGCGCCTGCTCACGGTGGCTTTCGTGATTGGTATCAACGGGGCCGGCAAAACCACCACCATCGGCAAGCTGGCCAACTACTACCGCAAACAAGGCAAGCGGGTGGTGGTGGCCGCCGCGGATACCTACCGAGCGGCCGCGATCGACCAGTTGAGGATCTGGTGCCAACGGGCGGGGGTGGATTTGATCGCGCAGCAGCAGGGATCGGATCCTGGGGCTGTGGTCTACGATGCCATCAGGGCGAGCCAGGAAAGTCGGCAGGCGGACATGGTCCTAGTGGACACCGCAGGCCGGCTACACACGCGCCAAAACCTTATGCGAGAACTTCAGAAAATGCGCAAGGTGGCCAACCGACGGGTCCACGGCGCACCCCACGAAGTCCTCTTGGTGCTGGATGCCACCGCTGGTCAGAACGCGTTGGAGCAGGCTCGCCAGTTTATGGCCGCGGCGGGTGTCACAGGCATCGTGGTGACCAAGTTGGACGGATCCAGCAAGGGGGGAGCGATCATCGGCATCAGGGACACACTCGGCGTCCCGGTACGGTTTGCCGGGGTGGGCGAGGGCCTCGACGATTTGTTACGATTTGATCCCGCGGCATTTGCAGCCGGCCTGTTCGAACAGGTCTGATTGCTGCCTCCACTTTCGGACATCGCCTCCATGAGCCAGACCGCAGCCAGCGCCCAGGCCCTGCAAGCCCGCATCGATGTGATCAGGGGGCGGCTTTGACCTGCCCGGCAAACAGGCGCGTATCGACGAACTGGAACACGAAGCCGCGCTGCCGGGATTCTGGAACAACCAGGCCAAGGCAAGGGTCAAGTCGCGGGAACTGGACAGCCTGCGCAAGACGGTCGAAGGTTGGGACAGCCTGCGCCAACAGGTGACCGAAGTGATCGAACTGGCCGAGTTGGCCGCGGACGATCCCGAGCTGCTGGCGGAACTTGACGAGGAACTGGCCGACGCCGGCGACGCCTTCGAACACCAGGAGTTCCTGCTATCGCTGGGAGGCCAATACGATGCCGGTGATGCTCTGGTCTCCATCCACGCCGGCGCAGGCGGCACGGAAGCCCAGGATTGGGCCGACATGCTGATGCGCATGTATCTCCGCTGGTGCGACCGCCGCGCCTTCAACCACGCGATTGTGGATAGGACGGACGGGGAAGCGGCAGGGGTCAAGAGTGTGACCCTGGAAGTCAAGGGCGATTATGCCTATGGCTACCTGCAAGCCGAACGCGGCACCCACCGGCTCGTGCGCATCAGTCCGTTCGACGCCGGGAACCGCAGGCACACCAGCTTCGCCAAAGTGGAGGTCATCCCATCCCTCGACACCGACATCGAGATTGACATCAAACCGGCCGACCTCCTCATCGACACGTTCCGCAGCAGCGGTGCCGGCGGCCAGCACATGCAGAAGAACGACACGGCCTGCCGTATCACGCACAAACCCACCGGCATCGTCGTGTCCTGCCAGAACGAAAGGAGCCTGACCCAAAACAAGGAACAGGCACTCAAGGTGCTGCGGGGCAAACTGCACGCCATGGAGCAGGAGAAGATTGATCGGGAAAGGGCCAGGCTCAAGGGCGAAAACGTCCAAGCCGATTTCGGCACCCAGATTCGCAACTATGTCCTTCATCCATACAACTTGGTCAAGGACCTCCGCACCCAGGTGGAGACCGGCAACACCGGAGCGGTGCTCGACGGGGATTTGGACAGGTTCATGGAAGAGTGGCTCAAGCACCAGATAGGGCTATAATCCGCGTTCCGGCGGAGGCCTTCGATGCTGTCCGGCGGAAGTCGCGGAGAGGTCGCATAGTCTGGTTGAGTGCGCGCGTCTCGAAAACGCGTAGGGTCCTGCCCTCGAGGGTTCAAATCCCTCCCTCTCCGCTCCTCCTGGCCACTTGGACGAGACGCGCGGCATCTGTTTTCCTGTGCCGATGCCGGCCGTGATCATGTGGAAGTACCGGGCGGACCTGTTGCGCGACCCTCATGTCAGAGAGGAACTCCTCCGCTTCCTGCGCTTCGCGCTCGTTGGCGGCTTGGGGACGATCACCGATGTGGGTATTCTGAATCTCCTTCACAAGGTGGCGGGGCTTCCTCTGTTCTGGGCAAATGCCGCCGGGTTTTACTGTGCGGTGGCCCAGAACTTCATGCTGCACCGGAGATTTACCTTTCCCAACCAGGGCCGGGATACCGCCGGCCGCCAGTTGGGTCTGTTCACCGCCATCAGCATGATTGGCCTGGGGCTGAGCCAGTTGGTCCTGCTTGGCCTTCACCGGTTGACCCTGGACTACTGGGTCGCTCTGCTGGGGGATCCGGGTACGGGTTACGACGTCAGCTACAACGCCGCCAAGCTGACCAGCATTGCCGTGGTGTTGATTTGGAACTTCACCGGCAATCGGCTTTGGACCTTTGCCACACCCGCCGCAGCCAGGGACGGAGCACCCCGTGCACATCCTGATTGACTACACCCCGGCCGTGCGTCAGCAGGCCGGAATTGGCCGCCTCACGCGCGGCTTGGTCGAACACTTGCCCTGGGCCGAACCGGAGCATCGCATATGGCTATGGTCCAACGGTCGTCCGCGGCCGGATCTGCGGCACGTCCACGGCAACCCAATCTGGTACTCGCCCTTGAGGGAACGGGACATGGTGCGGTTGTGGCACCGCGCCGGAAGTCCGTGGCCCCGCGTTGAGTGGTGCACACCGGTCAAACCCCATATTTTTCACGCCACGGACTTTGTGCTGCCGCCTTCCGGAGCCCCGTGCCAAATCCTGACCGTCCACGATCTGTCATTTCGAAGATTCCCGGACACGTTGCCGGCTTCTCTGACCAGATACCTGCATCAGGTGGTTCCGCGCAGCGTGCGGAGGGCCCATCACCTGATCGCCGACAGCCACAGCACGGCTCGCGACCTTCAGGAATTCTGGTCGGTGTCCGAGCACCGGATTTCGGTGGTGCCCGGCGCCGTGGACAACTCCTTGTTCCGGCCCGTCAAGGAGCGCAGCGTGTTGGCATCCGTGCGCCGCAAATACGGAATAGGCGGCAGGCCCTTCATTTTGGGAGTATCCACCCTCCAACCACGGAAAAATTTTGCCCGTCTCATCAAGGCCTTCCAGGCACTTGCGGACAACCATCCGGAGCTGATCCTGGTCATCGGCGGCGGGCGCGGTTGGCGGTCGCAGGGCATTTTCGATGCGGTGGCCGAGACCGGCTTGGAGAACAAGGTACTGTTCCCGGGGTTCGTGGCGGATTGTGACCTGCCTGCCCTGTACAGTTCCTCGGAATGTGTTGCCTATCCTTCCCTGTATGAAGGTTTCGGACTACCTGTACTGGAAGCGATGGCCTGTGGTGCACCGGTATTGACCGGTCTCAACTCCAGTCTGGCGGAGGCCGGCGGGTCGGGCGCCTTGTACGTGGACGAACATGATGAACACGCCATTGCAGCCGGACTGAAACGCCTGTTGGAAGACAGTGCGCTGCGCCAGGAACTCCGGCGCAACGGCTTCAGACACGCGTCCTGCTTCACGTTCGAGCAAAGCGCCCGTAAGCTGTGGCAGGCCTATCGCCGTGCCTGGGCCCAAATCCGGACATAGATCACCGAACCGCGTTTGCCTGCCTCGCGTGAAGGTCCAATGGCCAAGGTTCAGCGGGGCGCACCCAGGTACTTGACATGGCCGTCCGCTTGTTGATTCCTGCCGCGGCACTCCTGGTGGCCTTGGGTTACCTCTCCGTCTGGGTACCTCACCCGGTGGCGGGCCTCAAGGTGCTTGGCGTGGACCTGCTGACCTTCTGCAAGCTGTTCACCGGCGCGCAGATACCGTGGCCCTGGCAAAATCCCGTATTCTTTGTCCTGCCGCTGGCGACAGCCAGCCTGACCCTCAGCCAATTGGGCTGGTTCGCGGACGCGCCCGGCCAATGGCACCGCGCCGTCGTCTGGAGTGTGCGCCTAACCTTGTGGATCGCATCGCTGTATGTCGCCCTGCAAATCCTGCCGCTGGACTGGAAACCTGCCAACCTTCTCTGGACATCCAATCTGCTGCAGACGGCCGGATTCGCCTTCTGCACTGGATGCGCGCTGTTGGCACCGCTCACTGCACCGCCCTTGACGGCACTGGCCCGTTGGTGGCTTCCCCCTGCGGCACTGGCCGCCGCCACGGCCCATGCCGCGTTCCTGGTGGCCTACCTGCCTGAATTCGCAAGATTGTACCGGCAGCCGTTGCAGCCCGGTCCCGGCTTCTATGGAATGGCACTTGGGTTGGCAGTGCTAATCATTGCGGCGATTGCCAGCCGTCCGCGGACGGTCGACCATCTTGAATGGAGGAACCAACGATGAAGTTCGGAGCGATGAACAACCCGGTTGAACCCCTCGGGCCGCAAATCGAGTTGTTTGCCCATATGGGTTTCGACTTCCTTGACCTGACCGTGGAGGAACCGGCGGCGGGTCCCCACCGGGACGACTGGCCCCAACTGAAACAGATGTTGAACGACAGCGGACTTGGAGTGGTCGGCCACACCGGCCCCTATTTGCCCGTTGCCAATCCGTCCCGGCACGTGCGGCAGGCGGCCTGGAAGGAGCTCAGGTCCAGTGTCGACATTGCCTCGTTCATGGGTGCCCAGGTGTGCACTATGCACTTTCTGCGCTGGGACAGTTTCGTGCCCTTTGAGGACGGTGTGGCGATGTATGTGGAGGGCCTGTCCGCCTTAACCACCCACGGCAGGGACAAGGGGGTGCGCATCGCGATTGAGAACAGTCCCCGCAACGAACACCAACTGAAGCCGTTGCGCGAAATCCTGCACCGAGTGCCGGGACTTGGCTTGCTGTACGACATCGGCCACGGGAATGTCCAAACCCAAAGACCGTTGACAGAAGACTACCTGTTCGACCTGCGGGACCGCTTGGTCCATGTCCACCTCAGCGACAACAACGGCCTGGAGGACAGCCACCTTCCTCCCGGCGCGCCAAAATCGGGAGGCTTGAATGTTCAGCAGGAATTCCGCAAGCTGCGGAACTTCAACTATGACGGTACTGTGACACTTGAGGTGTTTGGGCAGCGCATGTGGCTGGAAGCGTCCCTGAATTATGTAAAGAAAATCGTCGCCAACCTGCCTTGATCCGCGGTCAGCCGACCCTCTCGTCGCGCGGCAGCATTCTCAGGTAGAGGTCGCTTATCCAACCGTGGCGCTGATCAACCGTGGTGACGGCGTGCCACCGGCGGCCCCCGTCGGAAACCGGCAAACCGTCGGATTCACTTGCGCTCGTGACCAGGGTCCCCGGGGGCAGCCATGCCATGGCCCCACTGCTTTGGTCCGGGCGTTCCCGGAGGGCAACCATCGCGCCTCCGGAACCCGCAATTTGCAGTGTGCGGCCTGCCGGAATGTGGGACGGGACAACATTGTCAAGCCGCGCGATACGTTGATGTTCGTCGTCGGACAGCTGTGGAACGGGACACTCCGCCGTGTCCTGCAGACCCATGGGCTCCGCCCAGGGAATGGGTTGGGCGGCTACGTCGCGCAAAACCGCGGGGTCGCGCAGCACCTGCACTTCTGCTCCCCCGGCCGCAACGTGGTCGACCACGAAGCGCCGGTCGATGGACAACGCCAGGATCGAATCTCTGGGGCGGGTCATGCCAACCTGGACCAGTTGGACAAGCTCGCCTAACGACAAGTCGGTCGAAAGATCGTCCCTAAGCAGCGACAGTGCCAAGGGCAAAAGCTGCAAGGCCTTCACCGAATCCAACTGTTCCCTCAAGGCCCACAACAAGGCCCGTTGACGGGCGATCCGGCCGAAGTCGCTGCTAAAGCCGCGCAGCCGGGCGTACAGGTAGGCCGTGTTGGCATCCATGTCGACAATGCCCGACGGAATGAACAACCATTCCATGCGAGCGGTGTTGGCATCCCAGACCCGTTCGTAGAATGGACAGTGCAACTCCATGCGCAGTGTGCCGATCAGCTCGAACAACGGCTCCATGCCGTGCATGTGAAACCGCACCCAGTGGTCCACCCGAATGCCCATGAGGTCGTCCAGGACATTGGCGATGTACACGGGTCCCATGCCCAATTCCTGCCGCTCGCCCAGATAGTCCAACTGGTTGATGCGCAAGGAGCCATAGCCGGGCAACTGCACATGCAGGTCCCGCGGGATGGAAATGAGGACAATGTGGTCGGGTTGGACGGAAGCCAGAATTAGGGTGTCGGTACGCCACGGTCCAAAGGTTGCGGTCCGATCCGTGCCCAAAAAAAGCACGTAACCCGCCGGTTCGGTCACCGGCGCGGCCAGTGGTTCCTCTTCTTCGACTCCTGCATCGGGACGAGGCGGAACGATCGGCAGGTCCGGAAAGGGAGGCAGTCTCGGCAGGCATCCCGCACTCAACCACGCGCCCACAACCAGAATTGCGATGTGCACCCAACGGCCAATCCCGGCCGCGCGCGGCCCGCGAGGCGCGGACCGGTCCGGGTGCGATGCGTACTTGCAGGTCATTCGGATGGGAGGACGGTGGTCAGCGACAGACAGGTGCCGCCGCAGCCGCACCCACGATCGGCCCGCCCATCTGGGTCCCGGGCTCGCGGTCTAGCGCCGCACTGATGTCCGCGCGGATCACATCCCAAATCGGCAGCCACACCTGCATGCCCTGCTGCCATCCGGTCTCCATGTGCCGCTGCGGAGACAGCGACACGATTTCAACCTGTGACGCATCCAGGTCGTACGCCAACCGTGCCAGCTGGATTGCGTTGAGAAGTCCGATGTTGGTGTCAACGGCATCTTTCACCGTGGTGTAGAGGGCCGGAATTTGGGACACGAGCTTGCGCACCTGGAAGCGACTGCGCAGAGCCAGCAGAACCTGTTGCTGGCGATCGACCCGGGACAGATCGCCGCCCTGCGCGCGGCTGCGCACGTAGGCCAGTGTCTGGGCGCCATCAAAGTGGTAGCGGCCCGGTTGCAGATTGAGGTAGATGTTCTCCGTCGGTTTGATGTCATACAAGGCGCAGGGCACGTCGATGTCGATCCCACCCAGGCTGTCCACGACGCTGACAAACCCTTCGAACCTGAGCTTCGCGTACAGATCGATCGGAATGCCGAATTGCTCGTCGATGACGCGGCCCAGCAGTTCGGCGCCCCCACCGAGTTTCCACTGCTCGCCCCAATAATCGAATGTGTTGATTTTGCTGGCCAACTCCGGCTCGGTCGATTCAACCCACATGTCCCGAGGAATGGAGACGACTACCACCTTGGGCAACTCCTTGTTGATTACCGCCACCATGATCACGTCGGTTCGCCAGGTTGGGTCACCCGGGCGCTGATCGCTGCCGAGCACAAGAATGGTTTGAATTCCCTTGCCGGTCCGCACCAAGGGGGCCTGGGGTTCTTGAGGTTGCGGCACAGGACCGAGTCCGGCAGGTGTCGGCCTGGGTCCAACCGGTTCTTCCCGTGCAGGGATTTCGATTTCGGGCACTTCCAGAACCGCTGCCGGACCCCGTGCCGTATCCTGCCGACTGCTGGCCGGGTTCGGCGATTCGGCGAGGTCGGCTTCCGGGCCGGACGGTTCCCTCTGCTCAAAATACGGAATGCTGACCGAACCGGACGGCGTGCCATGGTCCGTTTCGGGTTCGGGTGGCTGGTTGGGGAGTTCAGCCTGGCCTTCGGAAGGCAGGACTACCGTGGGAATCCGGATTGCGGTCGGTGTGGCGGCCGCGGAAACCGCCTCCCCCAAACGGGGCACGGTTCCCCTGCCGGACGGCAACCACTGCGGTCGCCAGTCGGCGACACCTTCCAGCAAGCGCATGGGATTGAGGGTGGCAGCATCCAACTGTCCGGGATCCGGTGCGAAACGCACCAAACCGAAACAGAGTGCGACGGTACAAAAGACCGTCAAGGTCCGGATAAACAAAACACGCACAGGGGATGGTGGCTCCCCTGAACCCATGGTCCGCAGGGAGCCGCGTGCAACGACGTGGCCGCATGGCACTGCGGCCTTGGACAGATACTACCCGAACTTCGGACTTTCCTCTGTTTTGAGTCCGTTCCGGTTTTCCGTCAACATCAAACGCCCATCTGTCCGGAACCGGTGCCAATGGTGCGGGCAACCCTTGTCACGCCCGGGCCAACAACCATCGCCGGACCAAATCGAAGCACCGGTTGCCTATCCAAATCGCCGTGAGTTCGTCCGTGCCGCCAAAGGAGAACCGGGCCCGGCGTTCGCCGTGCCGATCACCCAGCAACACCCTAGTGTGGCCTTTCCGGTTCTGGTAGACACCATGATCGTCCCCGGTAGTTCCCAGAACCGTTAGGCGCAGGCTGTCGGGACAGGCGGCCGACAGCACCAGATCAATGGCTTCCAGTGCCTGCTCATACTCCGCTTCGGACGCGTCTGCTTGAGGCAGGAGCGTGGCGACGCGGGACCGTACTTCTTCGCCTCGAGATCTTTCGTCAAGCACCGCGTCGCCGTCGTGCAACCGCAGGCGCTCCGCAATGCGGCCTTGCGTGTTGAGTTCGAACGCCGCGAGGGTTTGGTTGTGGGTTTCCAGCAATTCGACAATGTGTCTGGCAATGTCCAGGCCCTTGATGTCGCTGTAGATGTAATCCCCCAGACGACTCCGAACCTGTTCTTCCATCTGGTCCAGGAGGCGGTCAGCCTCGTCCGCATCCCGGCCACGGGCCGTCAATCGAACGTCGGCCTGCCCGGTGTGCGCGGCCAGCCCCACCGTCGGATTCTCGCCGGCCATCAGATCCCTGATTTCATTGTCGATTGCACTTTCGCCAATTCCGATTGTCCTCAGGGTTCGCACGTGAATGACTCCCGTTCCGCCCGTCCGTTCCGAAAGCCAGGGCAATACGCTGTCGGCCATCATGCGCTTCATTTCGCGCGGAACCCCCGGCAGGGCGAAGATCGTGCAGTTCCCTCTGGTAACCCGAAAGCCCGGAGCCGTGCCGACAGGATTGGGCACGATGGTCGCGGTGGCAGGAATCAGTGCCTGCTGTTGGTTGTTCGCCGTCATCCGCGTACCCCAGTTCGAGAATCGGGCCTGCAACGCCTCCACTGTTGCCTGGTCAAGAACCAGTTCGTCACCCACCGCCAAGGCAATGGCATCCCGGGTGATGTCGTCTGCCGTAGGCCCCAAGCCGCCGGTAACGATGACCACATCGCTCCGGCCAATACACCGTTGCAACACTTCGGTCACCCGGCCGATGTTATCTCCGATAGTGCTTTTGTAGTACAGGTTGATGCCGACCGCGTTCAGCTGCTGGGCAATCCAGGACGCGTTGGTGTCAACCGTCTCACCCAACAGAATTTCGGTTCCGGTGGTGACGATTTCACCCTTGAGCCAGGCAGACGAGGTCATCACGAACAACTCCTTGACCACGCAATCGGGGTGGAGGGCTATCCAAAAAGCAAGGTACGGTCCGCATACTCGCCGGCGCGGCTTCGCTGGCGAGCGGCCGAGACAAATCAGCGCCTCAGCACAAGCTCATTGCGCAACGAGCGAATTTTGCGGGCCTGGACATCCATGTCGTTCTCGCCGAGCTCCTTGGCCATCGTATCAAGCTTCTCAAGCAACGAATCGCTGATCAAGTCGCCGTGTTGCTCCATCGCCGCACGCGTTTCACCCACGGTGCGGGCCGAGATTAGGGTGAAGAGGAACCGGTCCTCCTCGGACATGGCCTCCGCCTGGATATTGAGAGCAATGTCCCGGATTTCGAGCAGGCGGTTCACCACCTGCGGTGCCTGATTCTTCTGGGCTTGGGACATCATGTTCATCAGGACATTGAAGAAGGGCCCGCGCAGCATGCGGCTCTGCCGGCGGAGTACCTCGGCGGGATCCTGGCTTTGCAGGGCAGCCGAAACGATGGCCACACAGGCTTGGTAGGCGTTCTGTTGCAGGGTCGCCACCTGCTGCTGGATCATCTTGATTTGGCTGTCGATTTGTTCCCGCATCCGGCCCAGACTCTCCTTGGCCTGAGCATCGGTCTCCAATTCGATGAGGGTTGACAGTTCCAGCAGAAACTCGTAGTCGAACTGCTGCGGTACGGCCTGCACCAGAGCCAGGACCACGTCCTGACCGTCTCCGGCCGTCCACAGTTGGACCAGCCGGGCCGCCAACTCCTCCTTGTCCATGCCGGCCTGAAGTTGTTGAAGGATGTCCTGGAGCGTGTCCTGCTGCTGCTTGATTTCCAATCCGGCTTGCGTGTTGGCGGACAGCCAGGAAATGACCCGCTGCAACGGCGAGCCTGCGTGCTGCTCGGGTGCCTCCTGCGAACCCAACTGCATGGCCAACAGAAGGAACTCGCGATCGATTAGGGCGGGTTCCGACCGAGCGAGTTCAGCCAGGGCGGAAACGTCGTCCGCGACACCCAGCATGCGCTGCAGCAACGACATGGCGGCGGCCCGGTGTTCCCGCATCTCACGGGTTACGCCCTGAAACTCCCACAGGGCGTCATGCAGGCGGTCCAGTGCCATGAACTGGCGCGGGGCCAGCATGTAGCCCTTGCGTTCCCCCGCGGGCACACGGGCAAGGAACGTCGATTGCAAACTGCCGATTACAGCCTGCGGTGAACTCGCGGCTCCGGCCTGTTCCGGCACGACCACCCCCAGAAAATCCTGCTGGGGCCAATGCACCATCACGGGAAACTGGGTCATCAGCTGATTGCCGCAGCTTCCGCATTGGGCGGTGTTGAGCTGACCCGACAGGAACATGGTGAGCAGGGTCGGATTCGCTCCATAGTCCTGGATCGGGAAGACCAGCGATGTCACCCCGGCACTGCACTGCGGACAATCCAACTGAACCTGGCTCGGGGGGTAGCGCAGGCTCTTCAGGAACTGTTGAACCTGTTCCAAGCCGGCGGCCGCGCCTCGGTCATCTGCCGAATCCTCCGTTGGCTGTCCGCCCGTTTCGGATGCCGGTACGTCGGCGGGGGGCGTGTCCGACGTTAACGGCACCGGTTCCGGCGGCCGTGAACCGCCGCCGGGGACAATCAGTTGTTCCGGCCCTGCAGGCTCGCTGGGTTGTCCGGGAATGATGAGGCTGTCACTCATGTAGGGTTCCTGTACGGACTTGGAATTCCTGAACGACGGCAGGCAATTCTGAAACGTGGTCGATGCAGGCGGCCGCCCCTGCCTCTAGAAACAACCCGAATTCCGATTCGGGTACGACGCTGACCGCGCCAATCCACAAGGCCTCGGATGGTTCCCGCGCGTCCCATCGTGCGTAGTTGAGTATCAGATCAAGATCGTCCCGCGTGTCGCCGGAGTACAGAATAGTCAATTCGCGGCCGCGTTGCACAGGGAGGCGGGAGCGCATGCGCTCCACGCACCATGACACAACAGCCGGATCGGGTTTTTTCAGTATGTCGCCACGGCACATGCAGTCAAAGTCGATGTAGTCGAGCAACGGCCCATTGTCCAGCACGGTCTGCAACTCGATCAAGGGCCGTCCGGTGGCGATGCCCATGACATCGATGCCCAAATGCCGAAGGCTGTCCAGCAGGGACGCGGTCACCAAGGGGCGTTCGGCATGCCAGGTGCCCGGCAGGTCTGCACTGTGGACCGGGGGGGTGTCCAGCACGCCGCCGATGCGTTCGCTGCCCCAATACACAAGGTCGAACCAGTACCGCAGCAGTTCGAATTCCAGGTTTGCGCCGAACCCGCGTTGCTCCTCAGCCCAGGCACGGCCCCTTCCGCATGTCGCCGCGGCCGCCGCACCCAGATCCTTCCAACCGGCCAACAGCGCAACCAGAACGACATAGGTGAGGTCCCAGTCGCTGTTCAATCCACCGGCCAACCTCATCGCCCGCAGATCGGATGCCCCAACCTTGCCGGACAGGTCGTCGCGGCCCATGTGTTCCGCCAACAGATCAATGGTCTGGACAATCGCGGGATCGTAGCTCCCGGTGGTGTCCCACAGAACACCATCGACATCGAAAATCAGACTGTCAACGCGCCGGGGAGGGGTGATGTCAGCAGCCAGCACGCGGGCCATGGGGGTTCCTTGGACCTGGGGTGAGCGCCGATGCAAACGATTTCAAATGCCGTTCAGCCAACGCCCAAGTCGCGCGTCGGGGGCGTCCGGGCATACCGTGGACATGCGCAAGCCGAACCTTGCCGGCCTCCCAGCCGGGAAGCCGCAATCCACTGCGACGGATGAACTGGGTTCCCAAGGCTCCGTCTAACCCTGCAACCGGGTTCAATGCAACCCATGGCAGGAGTGCGGTTTCCCCGGGCCGAGGCGAAGTACCGTTGAGTCATGTGGGATCCAAGGATAAACAATGCGCCCCCAACCAGGCACCTACGGCCGGCAATTCGCCGCAGCATGAATGTATCATACGGGTCATGGTGCCCGGCAAACCTGTACGGGGACGTCCTTAACCGGCGCGCCTCGCCACGAATTGCCGAAGTGTGGCAACGAGATAATTCCGGATTCACCACGTGCTGAACCTACAAGGCAAGACCGCTGTGGTCACCGGTGCCAGCAGCGGTTTCGGGGCGGCCACCGCGCGGGCACTGGCAACCCGGGGCGCGCGGGTGGCTATGTTGGCACGCACGGCGAGCGCGCTGGAGCAACTGGCCGGGGAGTTGGAGGCCGCGAGTGGGCATGCACTGGCGATTTCGGTGGATGTAGCCGACACGGATGCCCTCGGCGCGGCGTACGAGGAAGCCGCCGACCGCCTGGGTCCAATTGAAATCCTGGTGAACAATGCCGGCACCAACGTTATTCCGCGCCGTTACGCCGACACCAGTCTTGACCAGTGGCGAACGGTCCTGGCCGTGAATCTGGACGCGGCGTTTCTGTTGACCAAACTGGCCATGCCGGGCATGCGCGAACTCGGACGCGGCAGCATTGTCAACGTCGCCTCCCGGGCCGCGAACTACCCCAGCCTGTTGGCCGGCGTGTCGTACAGCAGCAGCAAGTTGGGCATGGCGGCGCTCAACCGAATTGCCAATGAAGAGGGAAATCCCTTCGGCATCCGCGCGATCCTGGTCAACCCGGGAGTTGGCGCAACGCCAATCCTGGATCGACGCCCCGATCCCCCTCCCCAGAAAATGCGGAACCGAATGCTGCAAGCCGAGGATGTGGCGGACACGATTGTGTTTGCGGTCTCGCTGCCTTACCGGGTATGCCTGGAAAACATAGACGTCTACCCCACCGACCCGGACGTACGCTAGGAATTCGGATTACGAAGGGCCAGCCCGGTCAGCCGGGCCGAGAGATAATGACAGCAATGGACAGGAAATTCCACATCTGGACGGTCGGCTGCCAGATGAACACGGCCGATTCCCAACATGTGGCGGACGCGCTCACCGATCTTGGCTACACCGCGACCCGCGACCCGAATGAAGCGGAGGTAGTCGTCCTGAATACCTGTGTGGTTCGCCAAAGCGCAGAGGACAAGGCGGCGGGCAAACTCGGCGCGCTCAAGGGCTGGAAGTCGGGACAGCCGGATCGGACCCTGGCCCTGATGGGCTGCATGGTGGGAGTCAACCCGTCCCCC
Source organism: Anaerolineales bacterium (assembly GCA_034428255.1). Lineage (GTDB taxonomy): Bacteria > Chloroflexota > Anaerolineae > Caldilineales > Caldilineaceae > Bin34. The sequence goes on along the minus strand of DAOUIC010000080.1, from coordinate 4,887 downwards.
GCCCTGATCGAACGGTTTCCCCATGTGGACGTGTTCATGCCGCCCAGCGAACCACTGCCTCTGGTCAACCATCTGCTGCAGGACACCATCAATCAGGATTCGGAATCGCTGATCAGGGACCTGACCTCCGCGCGCCACACCCTGCAGGACACCGACGAAACCCACAGGATCCCGGGCCGCACGGGCGGCGACAGCCTGCATCACGAAGGGGTGACCGCCTACGTGCCAGTGGTGTACGGGTGCAGCCATGCCTGCACCTTCTGCATCATCCCGTTCCGGCGCGGTGTCGAACGCAGCCGGTCCTTGGAGGACATTCGAAGGGAAGTGGAACTCCGGGTGCGGCAGGGTGCCCGCGAAGTAACACTGTTGGGTCAGATCGTGGATCGGTATGGCTACGACCTGCGCGGCCCCCTGGGCCACAGCCGACAGGTTCCGGTGCATGGAGGCCTGTCGGATTCCAAGGTGCCGGACCTAGCCGACCTACTGCGTGCGATCCACGACATTCCCGACCTGTGGCGTATCCGCTTCCTGACCAGCCATCCAACCTACCTGTCGGACCGCATCCTGGACACCGTACGCGATCTGCCCAAGGTATGCGAGCAAATCGAGGTGCCGGCCCAGGCCGGCAACAACGACGTCCTGCGCAACATGCGACGCGGCTATACGCAGGAGGAGTATCGCGACCTGATTGGACACATCCGAGCCAAACTGCCGGACTGCAGCATCCACACCGACATCATTGTGGGCTTCTGCGGGGAGACGGACAGTCAGTTTCGGGACACGGAGGCCCTGCTGCGCGATCTGCAGCCGGAAAAGGCGCACCTTGCCCGGTACAGTCCCCGGCCGGGCACGGTCAGCGACCGTCGGATGGAGGATGATGTTCCCGATTCCGTGAAGCGCGAGCGGCATGCCTGCCTGGACTCCCTGATGCGCGACATCTGCCTGCGCAAGAACCGCCGCCAGCTCGGCGATTCGGTGGAATTGCTGATTGAACGCCGCCACAAGGGCCGGTGGCTCGGGCGCACCCGCCAGAATCGGTTGGTATTCGTGGAACACGATCAGGACTTGACGGGGTGCATGGTGAACGCACGGATCAGTTGGGCGGGGCCGTGGTCCATGCAGGGACGGCTGGAATCCATTCTGGACAGCCCGTCCGCCTGCTGATTGATGGGCTGCGCCTGCCTGGACCGCAGCTTCTGTCCGGTACCAAAACCGAGTTCCCCTGTGAGCGATTCCGCCCTTCCGATTCTGCTCCTGCAAATCGCCCTCGGCCTGGCTGGGTTGGTTGTGGCTGGGTACGGCCTGGTCTCCAGCGCCAGTGAGCTGGCCTCCCGCCTGGGCATGTCGCCAATCATGATTGGCCTGACGATTGTGGCTCTGGGCACCAGCCTGCCGGAATTGCTGGTGAGCATCCTCGACAATCTCAATCCCAACACTTCCGGAACGCTCGCCATCGGCAATGTGGTTGGCAGCAACATCGCCAACATCGGCCTGATTCTCGGACTGGGTTCGTTGATTGCAGCGCTCCCCATCCGACGTAGCCTGTTGACCCGGGAGTATCCCGCGATGCTTCTGGTTTCGGTGGTGCTGGTCGCGTTCTCGATCGACGGCACCGTGATGCCGTGGGAAGGCGCGATTCTGTTGGTGGGTTTGGCGATCTTCATGACGTACTCCATCGCCTTCGGTCGGGCGCATCCCGAAGCCGTCGAGTCCGCGGACGACTCCGACTTCTGGCAGCGGTTTGGACGCTGGGGACTGACGGCCGTTCTGGTGGTGCTTGGCTTTTCACTGGTAGGCATGCCGCTCAGCGCCGACGCACTGGTCAATGGAGCCGGTGGCCTGGCACGCCTGTTCGGGATCAGCGAGTTGTTCATTGGACTGTCCGTCGTCGCCATCGGCACCAGCCTGCCGGAACTGGCGACCACGCTCATCGCCATCCGCCAAGGGGAACGCGAAATCGCCGTCGGGAACCTCGTGGGCAGCAACATGCTCAATATCCTGGCCATCGTCGGCATCACGTCGGTGGTCAAACCCATGCCGGCACCGGTCTCCATGCTGGCGTTTGACTATCCGATCATGCTGCTGTCCAGCGCACTGCCGTTCCTCGTAGTCTGGTGGACCGGATTCCAAGCCCGGCGTTCGGTGGGCATCCCTCTGGTCTGCCTGTACGCCGTTTTTTGTTGGAGCATCGTCCTGAATGCCACGGGCCGTTGGCATTGGCCGCCCGCAGGCCTGTCGTTGTTCGAGGCCGTGGCCAGGATGACCGGCGGGATCTAGCGCACCAGCGATCGGCCGGACCTTGCCGCGGCCCGGAATCGAGGCCCGGTGCCGCCGGCTGGAAGGGTGGGCACTGTTTCACTTTCGTTGATTTTGGTCAAGGAAGCTGCGGGCAGCGATGGGCCCGTTGTACCGAATGTCATCAACTCAGTCGATACCGGATGCCATGGCACTCGGAAAAGCGACCCGTTGACAGGGATCGGATACCGGTATCCACGGGATTGAAACAGTGCCGGAAGGGTGTCGGTCTGCGACAACAGACGGCAATCGGGTCTGATAGGATCGGACATGCCGACCCGAGGGCCAGCGCCCACGCGAATCCACCGTCCCACCCACTTACGGAAATTGATTCCCCATGCAGCAAATTTCCCGACAGGAAGCACTCGACTACCACGAGGGCAAACGTCCCGGCAAGCTCAAGATTGTCCCGACCAAACCCATGTCCACCCAGCGCGATCTGGCTCTGGCCTACTCCCCCGGCGTCGGCGAACCGGTCGAGGAAATCGCGCGCGATGCCAGCCTGGCGTACCGCTACACGGCCAAGGGCAACTTGGTGGGGGTGATCAGCAATGGTTCCGCCATCCTGGGCCTGGGCAACCGCGGCGGGCTGGCTTCCAAACCGGTCATGGAAGGCAAGGCGGTGCTGTTCAAGCGGTTCGCCGACATCGACGTGTTCGATTTGGAACTGGCCACCCAGGATGCCGACGAAGTGATCAACTTCATTGTCAATGTGGCCCCCACATTCGGGGGCATCAATCTGGAGGACATCAAGGCACCGGAGTGCTTCTACATTGAGGAGATCCTGCGCAAGGAACTCGACATCCCGGTGTTCCACGACGACCAGCACGGCACGGCCATCATTTCGGGGGCCGGGTTGCTCAACGCGCTGGAAGTGGTGGACAAGCAACTGGACGAAGTTTCCATTGTCATCAACGGAGCCGGTGCCTCGGGACTGGCCTGTGCCGAGTTTTTCATTGCCCTTGGGGCACAACAGGACAACATCGTGCTCTGCGACACGCGCGGCGTCATCTACGACGGGCGTACGGAAGGCATGAACATTTACAAGAAGCGGTATGCCTCCCGGACGAGCAAGCGCACTCTGCGCGAAGCCGTTAACGGTGCCGACGTGTTTATCGGTCTGTCCGCCAAGGGGGCGATGGACGTGACGATGGTGCGGAGCATGGCTCGCGATCCGATCATTTTTGCCATGGCCAATCCCGACCCCGAAATTGAATACGACCTGGCCAAGTCGGCGCGGACGGACACGGTAATCATGGGTACCGGACGCAGCGACTACCCCAACATGGTCAACAACGTCCTGGGATTCCCGTTTATTTTCCGGGGAGCCCTGGACGTCCACGCCAGTGCCATCAACATGGAAATGAAGATCGCCGCGGCCCGCGCCCTGGCCGATCTGACCAAGGAGGACGTTCCCGATTCGGTGTTGGCGGCCTACGGTTTGACGTCGCTGGTCATGGGTCCCGAATACGTGCTGCCCAAACCACTCGACCCGCGTGTCCTGATGTGGGTTGCGCCGGCCGTGGCCCGAGCCGCCATGGAGGCCGGCGTCGCGCGGCGCATGCTGGACATGGACGACTATCTGAACGAGTTGACCGAGCGCCTGGGCAAGACCGAGCAGGTCATGCGGTTCATGCAAATCAAGGCAACCCGCGATCCCAAGCGACTGGTGTTTGCCGAAGGCAACCACCCCTCCATCGTCAGGGCTGCCCATTCCATTGAGCAAGCCGGCATCGCCAAAGCGCTCCTGCTGGGCAACCAGGACCATGTCCACGAGTTGTGCGACAGGCTGAAGCTGGACTTCGAGCCGGAGGTGCTCAACCCGGCTGACAGCCCCCAACTGGACGAGTACATTCAGGTGCTGTACGAGGCGCGGCGGCGCAAGGGCGTCACCCTCACCATGGCCCACGAGATGATGTTGCAGGAAAACTACTTCGGCAGCATGACGGTGAGGACCGGCTACGCCGACGCCTTCATTTCCGGGTTGACCTACAACTACCCGGACGTATTGCGTCCCGCCCTGCAGGTGGTCGGCGTCATGGAGGATCGGGAGGTGGTCAGCGGCGTCTATCTGATGATCGTGAACGATCAGCTCTATTTCTTCTCCGACGCCACTGTCAACATCAATCCGGGCGTGGAGGAGTTGGCTTCCATCGCGATCAACGCGGCGGATGTGGCGGTGCGCTTTGACGTGGAACCTCGCATTGCCATGATCAGCTATTCGAACTTCGGGAGCACCCGGGGGGTTGAATCCGACCATATGCGCGCTGCTGCCGAACTGGTCAAGGAGCGTCGGCCCGATCTCACGATCGATGGCGAGATGCAGGCCGACATTGCGGTGGAGCCGGATCTCATGGCCCAACTGTACCCGTTCAGCGAAGTGTCCGATGCCAACGTGCTCATCTTCCCGTCGTTGAGTGCCGCCAACGCGTCCTACAAACTGGTCAACAGACTCGGTGGCGCGGACAAGATCGGACCAATTCTGGTCGGCCTGCGCCGGCCTGTGCACGTGCTGGAATCCGGGGCCGAGGTGCGCGACATCGTAAACATGGCCACGGTGGCCGTGGTCGAGTCGCAGGCCTTGGATGCCGG
>DAOUIC010000079.1:0-1845 GCA_034428255.1 Anaerolineales bacterium | reverse complement strand
TGTCTTTTCGCCGCGTCAGCACGAAACCGCCGCCGCCCTGTTTGAACGGCTCTTCCCCGCCGACGACGGGTTGCCCGGCGCTGCCGAGATTGGCGTCATGGGGTACCTGGAAAATACCTTGACCGGGTATGCCCAGGAGGACGCGCCTGCCTACCGACAGGGACTGGACTGCCTGGACCAGGCCGCAGTGGACCTTACCGGTCTCCATTTCGCAGCGTGCAGCGACAAACAGAAGGACGATCTGCTCAAGACCCTCGAGGCCGGCGAACTGGCCGACTTTCGCCACCCCACCGGCCCCGACTTCATGGACATGGCGATCGGCCACATGCGGGAGGGATTGTTTTCGGATCCGGTTCACGGAGGCAACAGGGACAAACTGGGCTGGAAGACCATCGGGCATCCCGGCGTCTGGCTCAGCAACTCTCCCGAGGAGATGATGTCCTCCGAACCGGTCACGAAAGGAGGCCGGTTCCAGTCGCTGGAGGATTTGAAGGGCCTTAATTTCACCAGGCCAGACGGTCAGTTGCCGGTTCCGCCGCAGTTCGACCCGGATGCCGGCCTCAACCCGCCGGACGGCGAGGCCGATGTCATCCTGATTGGGCTGGGCATGCTGAACAGCGTGGTGGCGCCGTTGTTCGCCGAAGCCGGCCTCAAGGTCGTTGCCCTGGAGGCCGGACCGTATCTGTCGCGCCGCGACTACATTCCGGACGAGCTACAGCAGGCCTTCTACGCGCGTGCCAGCCTGGGGCCGAAGTTCAACAGCGAATCCCCCCGTTGGCGCCGCAATGAAGACGAGCCAACCCAACCGGCCACCTATTCCCTAGGCCGGATGGTGAACGGTGTGGGCGGATCCACGTACCACTACGGCACCTGGCTGCGGCGTTTCCACCCACACCACTTTCGCTCCCTTTCAAGGATCCGGGAAAACGGATGGGACCACCTGCTGCCGGACCACAGCCCGGTGGCCGACTGGCCCATCACCTACGAGGATCTGGAGCCCTACTATTCCCGGCTGGAATGGGACATTGGCATCTCCGGGGTCAGCCATCTCCCCAGAATTCCGCGCAGCCGGGACCTGCCCAACCCGCCGAGTCTGCCCTATCGATTTGGGGAGGTGTTCCGAGAGGCAGTGGAGCGCATGGGCCTGCAACCCTACCCGATCCCGTCCGGAGTCAACACGGTGCCCTACCGCGGCCGCCCGGCCACCACGTACTCCAGCTGGATTTGTGGTTTTGGGACGTTCGACGACAGTGTCTGGATGCCGGCCGCCGAGTGCGTGCCCAAGGCCTTGTCCACAGGCAACCTGGACTTGAAGGCGCGCTGTCGGGCATTGCGCATCCTTGCGGACGATTCGGGCCGTGCGCGCGGGGTCGAATATTTCGCACCCGACGGCCAGGTCCACGTGCAAATGGGCAAATGCCTGATTCTGGGCACCTACATGTGGGAGAACCTGCGGCTGCTGTTCCTGTCCCGCGACGAAAGGCATCCCGGAGGCCTGGGCAACAACCGGGAACAGTTGGGCAAGAATGTGATGACCAAGAACTTCGCACACGTCTTGGCGATGTTCCCGGATCAGGTCTTCAACCGTCATGCCGGGTCCGCGTCCCAGTCCGTGATCCTGGAAGATTTTCTTTACGAGGACTTCGATGCCGAGGAGAACGGGTTCCTTGGCGGGGCCACGATCAGCGCCGAAGCCAGTAGCAACCCGCTCTCGATCAGCCGGGAGTCCCCGCCTCCGGACGTATCCGCCTGGGGGGCCAAGTACAAGGAATTTGTCCGCAACTGGCAACACCTGGCCATGTTGCGCGTCCAACCGGAAACCCTGCCGCACACCCACAACTTCGT
>DAOUIC010000078.1:0-4173 GCA_034428255.1 Anaerolineales bacterium | reverse complement strand
TGAACGTTCTTGCTTCAGGACGGATGCCGGGATCCAAGACTCGGTGTCTGCGGCTCTCCCGCAGAAGGGGGGCTCGCTTGAGCTTTCAGTTCGGTTGATTTGGGGAGGAAAGCCATGAATAGTCGAGTAACGCGCCGTAGTTTTCTGCAAGTCGCCGGCGGGGGCCTGGCCCTGTCCATGTTGAGTGCTTGTGCGGTGGCACCACCCGCCGCACCGAGTGAAGATGGGCAAATGGCTGAGCCTGTCACAATTCAACTCATGTTCTGGCCGGTCGGGGGCGAACGTGGGATCGCAAGTATGGAAAAGGCGCTCGAACCGTTTGAAGAAGCCAACCCGGACATTACCGTGGAACGGCTCGCCACGCCTTGGGGCGATCTGCATGACAAATTCCTCACTACGGCAGCCGGCGGTGTACCTCCGGATGTGTCCGCCGTGGACAACTACTATCTGACCCAGTTTGCCTCCAAGGGAATCCTGCTGGCCTTGGACGAACGCGTGGGCGCAGACCCGGGCGTAAACGATGAAGACTATTTCGAGGCCGCCTGGAATGAAGGGGTCTGGGAAGGACAGCGCTGGTCCATGCCCTACATCGGCAGTACCCGCGTAATGTATTTCAACCTGGATTTGTTTGAAGCCGCTGGTGTGCCCCGTCCGGATGAACAGTGGGAGGCTGGGGAATGGACCTGGGACGCCTTCCTCGAAACGGCCGCAGCGCTTACGGACACGTCCGGCGATGTAATGGACACCGTGTACGGAGCCATGGCCGATTCTTCCATGTGGGGCGGACTGCAGCCCTGGATCTGGGGAGCAGGCGGCGATGAACTGAACGATGATCGCACGCAGAGCCTGTTGAATACCCCGGAAGCCGTAGCTGGCTTCGAGTTTTGCCAAAACCTGATTCATGATCATGGCGTGGCTCCAACCCGCGAAACTACCCAGGATGTGAATCTGGTAGCCACCGGCCGCATCGGCATTTGGGCCTCCTGGCGAGGGTTGGTCATGGGCTACCGCAGCTATGACTACAACTGGGAGGTAGTGCCTTTCCCGATGGGAGCGGAAGGCAAACTGACCCTCTACAAGGGCAACTCCATGGTGGTGGCCAAGGCGGGGGAGAATCTGGACCAGGCGTGGCAACTGTGCAAGTACATGTCCAGTCAGGAGGCGGATGCCATCTGGATTTCCAACGGAGGAGCCACTCCGCGCAAGGACAACACCGATGTCTTGCTCAACAGCAGGCCGCCTGAGAACAACGCCTACTTCTACCAGCCGTTGGCCGAAGGCTGGGCCAAGACGCTTCCCTTTACGCCGCTGTGGGTCGAGTGGACCCGCAGTCTCAATCCATTCCTGGATCGGATTTTCCTGGACAACGAGGATGTCCAGACGGTGATGGATGAGGCCGTCGTCACCGTCGATGGAATCCTGCAAGGGGAGTCGTAAAGGCACAGACTGTTTGCCCGTTTCCCCACGCATGGTTGGCGGCAGCCGGTGTTCCTGGCTGACACCGGCTGCCGCCCCTTGCCTGCGGTACGTTCATAATCGGTTGTTCCGGATCGCATGTTCAAGTTGCGGTACGCCCAGCTGGAGGAAATCTACGGCTGGCTGTTTGTCACTCCCTGGCTGTTTGGGTTCCTGGCCTTCATTGTGGGCCCCATGCTGGTGTCAGTGTATTTGGCCTTTACCAACTGGGATATTCTGACTCCCGCCCAGATGGTGGGTTTTGACAATTTCGTCAAGTTGACCACAGGGGATCCGTTGGTGGGCCAGGCCCTGAAGGTAACCACCATCTATGCCGGTGTCTCCATACCCCTGCAGGTTGTGCTGGGACTCATCCTGGCCCTGCTGCTCAACGAAAAAATCAAGGCCATGTCGTTTGTGCGCACGGTCTTCTACTTGCCCAGTGTGGTTGCCGGTGTGGCAGTGGCCTTGCTGTGGCGCTGGATCTTTTCCCCGGATTTCGGTCTCCTCAATGCAGGACTTGACATCGTGGGCATCGACGGCCCCGCGTGGCTCGCGGATAGTCGGACGGCTCTGTCCGCCCTGATCCTCATGAGTCTCTGGGGCGTGGGCGGGGGCATGCTGATCGTGCTGGCCGGACTGCAGGGAGTGCCCACCACCCTGTACGAGGCGGCCGAGGTGGATGGGGCCAACAGCTGGGTGCGATTCTGGAACGTCACCTTGCCCATGATTTCGCCGGTCATTCTCTTTCAGACCGTGATGGGCATCATTGGGGCCCTGCAGGTGTTTACCGAAGCCTACGTGATGACCGAGGGTGGCCCCAAGTACGCCACCCTGTTTTACATGCTGTATCTGTACCAGAATGCCTTCGAATTCCTCAAGATGGGGTACGCGTCGGCTCTGGCCTGGGTACTCTTTGCGTACATCCTGCTGCTGACCCTGTTGGTCCTGCGGTTCTCCGCGGCTTGGGTCTACTATGAGGGTGTATCCAAGGCGGGGCAGTAATGGGCACTACGACCCGCCTGGTGACCCAACCAACAACCTCGGTTGGCTGGCGGACGAACCGGCGCGTGCATTATGCACTCAAGATGACCGGGGTCTATCTTTGCCTGGCGACCGGTGGCTTCTTCGTCTCCGTGCCCTTTGCCTGGATGCTGTCCACATCATTGAAGACCTTGGGCCAGACCTTCATCTTCCCTCCCATCTGGATTCCCATTCCGCTGCAGTGGGTCAATTATGTCAAGGTTTTTGAGGTATTGCCTTTCATGCGGTACTTCATCAATACCGTGTTTGTCTCCGGGCTCAGCGTGGCGGGCATTCTCTTTGCCAGCAGTTTGGCCGGATTCTCGTTTGCCCGACTGCGCTGGCGGGGCAGTACCGTCCTGTTTGTCGTCGTATTGAGCACCATGATGTTGCCCCCTCAGGTCACCATGATCCCCAAGTTCATTCTGTTCCGGATACTGGAGTGGATTGACACCTACAAGCCCCTCATTGTGCCCTCGCTGTTCGGGACCGGGTTTCAGATCTTCCTGTTCCGTCAGTTTTTCTCCACCATTCCCCGGGAAATCGACGAGGCGGCCCGCATGGACGGCTGCGGCTTTGTGGGTACCTACGCCCGCATCATTCTGCCCCTGTCGGGACCTGCGATCATCACCGGATTCCTGTTTGCCTTCCGGTACAACTGGAATGAATTCCTGGAACCCCTGATCTATCTCAACACCCATTCCAAGTTCACGCTGGCACTGGGTCTGCGCCTGTTTCAGGGAGAGTTCACCACCAATTGGCCCCTGCTCATGGCGGCTTCCACCATCGCCATGCTGCCGGTGTTGCTTACTTTCTACTTTGGCCAGCGTTACTTCATACAGGGCGTGGTGATTTCCGGGGTGAAAGGCTAAGGTCCCACCTGGTCATCGCGGGGTCCGTCCGCATACCTCTTCCGAATGGGAATCATATACTTGACTGACGGGCACGACTGATGTAGCAACCGTGTAAAGGGATAGGACATAGCCAAGCACAAGGGTCGCGGCAAGGCTTATCGGGAAGGGGTCACTCTCATGCAGTTGACCGCCATGTTCCCCAATGAGGGTGCCGCCACGACATGGTTTGAAGCTTTGGTATGGCCAAACGGTCGCCATTGCCCGCGGTGCGGATGTACGGACACGTTTGAGGTTGCCAAGACGGCCGGACTGCCGTACTACTGCACCAGTTGCCAATAGACACACTCGGCCAAGGACGACCCGGCATTGGAGCGTTTCACGGTCACACTCAGGCAGTCGGATCCTACCTTCTACTTGCAAACGACCGGCTTCAAAGTCGGAACCAGCATGGAGATGACAGGTACCTCCATCAACACACGCGCTGGACCGTCCGCCGACTACGAGATCCTTGCGCAGGGCAAAAGGCCACCGTTTATACCTGGCGGGAAGCGATGCGAGCGAATATCAGATCCTTGTCACACCTCCACTAAACCTGAACTGGGCGGTTAGGGTTTTCAGCGCTTTAAAGGATGTCAATGGTGATATGATTAAGGTGGCAACTTTCTCGCCATCATCTACTCACCGTGTTGCTCAAGCAGAGTGATGATCCTTTCCCTGCCACCCAAGGCCCGCGCCTGCTGAAGCGGAGTCAGGCCTGCATCGTTTTGGATGCTAATGTCGATACTCCCAAGTCTATCCCCAATCTCGAGCATCGATTCGACCAACTGCGCATTGTCTAATT
>DAOUIC010000077.1:0-3180 GCA_034428255.1 Anaerolineales bacterium | reverse complement strand
CCGGCGCTGGGCTCGTCCATCATCACCATCTTGGGTTCCAGCATCAGGGATCGACCAATTTCCAGCATGCGCTGTTCACCGCCGGACATGGTTCCCGCCATCTGGGCGCGCCGCTCCGCCAGGCGCGGAAACAGGTCCATGACATAGGCAATACGCTCCCGGATGCGCGCCGCGTCGCGTTCCAGGTACATGCCCATCTCCAGATTCTCGAGGACCGTCATCTGGGGAAACACGCTTCTGAGCTGGGGCACGATCGCAATGCCCGCGCCCAGGACATCCTGCGGGCGCCGGCCGGTGATCTCCCTGCCGTCGAACACCACCGTGCCGCTGCGCACGCCAATCAGGCCGTACACGGCCTTGAATACCGTGGACTTGCCGGCGCCGTTGGGGCCAATCACGCACACAATCTCGCCGGCATGGACATCCAGATCGATCCCCTTCAGGATGTCGATGTCCTGGTAGCCCGCACGCAGGCCCCGGATGGAAAGAAGCGGCGAATCCATGTTCAGCCGCCAAAGTAGGCATCGATCACGGCTTCGTTCTCCATAATCTCCCTGGGCGTGCCCTCCGCCATGGTCTCGCCGTGGTTCAGCGCATAGACCCGCGTGCAGAGGTCCGCGATGAAATTGATGTTGTGCTCGATGAGCAGAAAGGCCTTGCCCTGACCGTTGAGCGTCCGAATGTGGTCCTTGATGGTTTCGACCAGCGTGGGATTGACACCGGAGGTGGCTTCGTCCAGCAGCAGGATGTCGGGATCGGGCATCAGGGCCATGCCAATTTCCAGCAGGCGGCGCTGTCCCCCGGACAAGTGACCGGCCGGTTCGTCGGCCAGGGCAGCGATCCGGAGAAACTCCAACAGCTCGCGGGCCCGACGCACCGTTTCGGAACTGCTGGGCCGCATCACCCGCAAGTACAAATCGCCACTCCACCGGCGGCTGACCAGCATGTTGTCCAGCACCTTCATCTTGCGGTAGACCCGGATCACCTGAAATGTCCGGGACAGTCCCATGCGCGCGACCCGATGCGGACTGGCGCGGGTGATATCGGTGCCCTTGAACAGTACCCGGCCGCCATCGATGCGCTCCAGTCGGCTCAGGCAATCGAAGAGCGTGGTCTTGCCGCTGCCGTTGGGGCCAATCAGGCCAACGATTTCACCGGGCTGAACGGCGAAATCCACCCGGTTGACGGCGGTTAGGCCGCCGAAGCGCTTGGTCAGGCCGCGGCCTTCCAGCAGCGGACGGCTACCGTCGATCACGGATCGGACCGTTGCCGCATGCGGCCCCACAGGCGAACGATGGAGGTGCCACCGCTTCGGCCGGATGTGCCGAGAATGCCTTCGGGAAGGAAGAGGACCAGCAGTACCATCAGAATGCCCAGGGCCAGCAGGTGAATACCGAACAACCGGCCCCAGACCACGGTCTGCAGCACATAGATGACCACCGCGCCCAGGGGAGGGCCCCAGACCGTGCCCAACCCGCCCAGCATGGACATCATCACCATCTCCACGGTACGGGTCTCAATGAAGACCACGTCGGGATCGATGAAGGTGTTCTGCCAGGCCCAGAAACCCCCCACGACTCCCGTGAAGAAAGCCGCAATCATGAACGCCAGGATTTTGTGCAGGGTGGTGTTGATGCCTCTCATCTCCGCCCCGATCTCGTCCTCGCGGATGGCGATCAGGCTCTGGCCGAACTCGCTGCGCCGGATCCACCACATGATGGAGACCACCAGGCCCATCAGGACCAGCATCAGGTAGTAGTCGCCCAGCCGGTCCAGCACCGGCGGCAGGTTCAGCCCAACGCCGCCGCCGGTCAGGGGCCGCAGGACCCTGACAATCTCCCGCATGGCCACGAAGGTGCCCAACATGGCGATGGAGAAGTAGGGACCCTTGAGGCGGAGGGTGGGCAGGCCAATCAGCAGGGCGAAAACGGCTGCCGCCGCGCCACTGACGGGAAGGGCCTGCAGGAATCCCCACTCGGGGGAAATCAGCAGCGGGGACTTGGTTACCAGGATGCCCATCACGTAGGCACCAATCCCGAAGAACACCGCATGGCCAAAATCCACATAGCCGGTCATGCCGCCAATCAGGTTCCAGTTCGAGGCCAGGGTCACCAGCACGAACACCTGGCTGCCCAGAAACAGCGTCAAGTGGGTGACTCCGGTATAGGGATACAGAGCCAGCGCAACCAGCAGGAGCCACCACAATCCAAGGCCGCCCCAGCCCTGGCCCAGTTGGGCCAGCCGGTCCCGTACCCGGGCCATCATTCGGCCTCCGGATCGACCGGTCGCAGTCCGCCCAGGAGTCCTTGGGGACGCAGAATCAGAATCAACACCAGAATCACAAAGCTGATGGCCACACCCAGATTGGTGCCGATTCCCGGCACGAACCTGGACACCATCGTCTCCGTAACCCCCAGCACGACTCCGCCCATCAAGGCACCGGGGATGCGTCCCAGACCGCCCAGGGCCGTAATGGTGTACGCCTTCAGGGTGAGAGGCGGCCCCATGAAGGGGAAGATGGCCTGGGTTGGGCTGAGCATGGCTCCGGCAGCCGCGGTGATGGCGATGCAAATGCCGGCCGTAACCGCGTAGGTGCGGTTGATGTCCACCCCCACGATGCGGGCCGCGGTCCTGTTCTGGGCCGCGGCGCGGATCGACTTGCCCATGCGGCTCCGCTGCAGAAACAGGTGCAGGCCCAGCATGAACAACAACGCCGCACCGAAAATAATCGACTTGACAATGGGGAAGGTGATCCCCAGCAGCTCCACCGATCCGTTGTAGGTCACCGATACGTTCCGTGGATCCGAGGTGAACAGGATCTTGAACAGGTTGGCCAGCGCGATGGATATGCCGAACGTGATCAACAGCGACATGAGGTGCGGCCGTTCAACGATGCGGTTGATCAGCACGTACTGCAGCGCGTACCCGAACAGGAACATCAGCGGGAGAATCAGGAGGAGCGCAGCGAAGGGGTCCATCCCAAAGTACCGGAACAGACCCCACCCCAGATAGGCGCCGATCATCAGATATTCACCGTGCGCGAGGTTGATGATGCCCATCACCCCCCAGATGACGGAGAATCCCAAGACCATTACGGCATAGAAACCGCCGAGCAGCAGGCCGTTGACAAGTGCCTGCAGAACCTGGTCCATGGTTCACACGCGCGATGAAGCCCAGTAC
>DAOUIC010000076.1:0-2392 GCA_034428255.1 Anaerolineales bacterium | reverse complement strand
CGCCTCCTGATCCACCACCGGACCCCGGGCGGTGTTAATCAGGTAGGCGGTGGGCTTCATGCGGGCAAACCGCTCCCGGTTCATCAGGTGGTGGGTCTCCGCGTTGAGCGGACAGTTGAGGGCAACAAAGTCCGACTCCGCCAACAATTCGTCCAGGCTTACCAACTCCACGCCGAGTTGGGCGGCCACATCAGGCTGCACGTAGGGGTCGTGGGCCAGCATCCTGGCAAATCCGAACGGTGCCAACAGGCGGAAAAGGTCGGCCCCAATGTTGCCCATGCCCACGGACCCGACCACCTTGCCCTCCAGACCGTAGGACAGTGTGGCGTTGCGCAGGTTCCAGTCTCCGGACGCGACCACGGCGGCGCGGGGCATGAGCTGCTTGGCCAAGGCCAGCAGCAGCGTCACGATGGCTTCCGCCACCGGCCGACGCACTCCGTCCGGGGTGATCGCCAACAAACACCCATGGCGCGTGAGCGTTGGCACATCCAGCTGGTCGTACCCCACCCCCCACCGGCCGATGACGGCCAGGGTGGATTCCTCCGTCAACGATGATTCGGTAAAGCGATAGGCCAGCAGCACTGCGCCGTCCAGACCCGCGATGTCGTTGGCGGTCACATGCGGCCCGGCCGCGTCCTCCCCTGTGGCCTCAAACCAGCGGTATTGAACATGGCCCGGAGCGGCGGCCAGCGCGCGTTCCACCGGTTCCACCACGCTCCGGCCCAAGGTATGGAAATCTGCCGAGACACCGATTGTCAGCATGGTCAGCCTGTTGAATGGGGATTTGGACTGTCGGCGGTTCTGCAAACCGCCGCCCCTATTGTAGGAGCCGGTCCCAACTCTCCCCATGCCACCACCGACGGGTCGGGGCCCGGGCTTCCATGCTCCATGAACGATGGCACCGTGCCCGCCTTGGCCTGCCAAGCCTCATCACCGGCCCCGACTGTCAGGGTATTTGTTCTGCCTCCAGCGGGTTCGGAAACGGCTCCCATGCGTATTGACAGGCCTTGGAGGGGCGTGTTACCTTGCGGCCAGACACTCGTCCAGGTGCCCATCCCGGGAGAATAGGGAAGGCGGTGCAAATCCGCCGCGGTGGCGCCACTGTAAGCGGGAGACGGAGCCGAAGCCCACTGTCGGCATGCCGATGGGAAGGGCCCGGCTGATCCGCCCGCAAGCCAGGAGACCTGCCTGGACGATCAGGTGACAACTCTCCGCTCCAGAGAGGTCACTCGGCATCCGGGCACGCGCCCGGTCCTGCGAGTCATGCCTCCGGCGGAGTAGCGCTGGAGGTTTTGTCTTTTGGCTGGACAGCACACACTGCATTCCTTCCGCCGGTTGGGCGTTGGTACCCGCCTGGTTATTGGCCTGCCGGTTCTGTCCGTGTTGGTTTTGGCGACGGGGCTGGTCTCCCTGCGTCTGGGGCCGGTGCCGATCAAGACCCTGGACGTAGCTTGGGCCGCGCTGTCTGCGATGGGCATCGACGGGCCCACCGTCGACCGCACCGCACAGTTGGTGATCGAACAAATCCGCCTGCCGCGCATCATCGTGGGAGCTGCGGTCGGCATGGCGCTCGGCCTCTCGGGCACGGCCATGCAGGGCTTGTTTCGCAATCCCATGGCCGATCCCGGCATCATCGGCGTCTCCGCCGGGGGCGCCGTGGGCGCGGTCACCGCCATCGCCATCGGGTTGGTCGACCTGTTTTGGCTGGCCCTGCCCGTATTTGCCTTCGTCGGCGCTGCCGCGGCCTTGTTGCTGGTCTACGGCATCGCAGCCGTGGGCGGGCGCCTATCGATGGCCACGCTGCTTCTGGCCGGCGTTGCCGTCAACGCCTTCCTCGGGGCCGTAATCTCCGCCATCATCTACCTGCTCCCAAGCGAAGGGCCGTTGCGCGAAATCCTCTACTGGCTGGCCGGCGGACTCGACTCGCGTTCCTGGGACCATGTTCGGATCGCCCTCCCGCCCATTGCCGTCGGCGCCGCCGCGCTGGCCCTGACGGCGCGCGACCTCAACCTGTTGGCCTTGGGCGACGACGAGGCCCGTTCCCTGGGCGTGCGGACGGGCGCGACACGGACCGCGCTGTTGACCGCGTCGGCCTTGGTCACCGGCTCCGCCGTGGCGGTCAGCGGCAGCATCGCCTTCGTCGGTCTCGTCACCCCCCACGTACTGCGCCTGGTGCTGGGACCGGACCACCGCGTCCTGATGCCCATGAGCGCCCTCGGCGGCGCGCTCTTCGTAATGCTGGCGGACATGGCGGCCCGGACCGTAATCCAACCGGCCGAATTCCGCGTCGGCGTTCTGACTGCCTTTGTGGGCGCACCGTTCTTTGTATTCCTCTTAATCAAGAACAAGCGGCAGGTCTACACGCTGTAAGGCGGAGCCGTCGCAAGGAGAA
>DAOUIC010000075.1:0-2096 GCA_034428255.1 Anaerolineales bacterium | reverse complement strand
CTGGCGTTCTTCGACGGCACCCATCTGTTCGAGCACGAGGATCCGCGCCAGGGGGAACACCGGGTCTGGACCACGCGCATCTTCAACTTCGGCCGGCCGCAGGTGCGCAACTTCCTGATCAGCAACGCCCTGTTCTGGCTGGAGGAATACCATGTCGACGGGTTCCGGGTGGATGCCGTGGCCGCGATGCTCTACCTCGACTTCGAGCGGGAGGAGGGGGACTGGCTGCCCAACGAATTCGGCGGGCGCGAGAACCTGGAGGCCATCGCATTCCTCAAGGAATTCAACCGGGCCGTCCATACGCAGCATCCGGGCTGCATCACCATCGCGGAGGAGAGCACGGCCTGGCCCCTGGTGACCTATCCGGACTATCTCGGCGGCCTGGGTTTCGACTTCAAGTGGAACATGGGCTGGATGCACGACACGCTTGACTACTTCGAGCTGGATCCGATCTACCGCAAGTTCAACCAGAACCTCATCACATTCGGCATCACCTATGCCCACTCGGAAAACTACATCCTGGCCTTCAGCCACGACGAAGTGGTCCACCTGAAGAAATCGATGCTGTCCAAGATGCCGGGAGATGCCTGGCGGCAATTCGCCAATCTACGCCTGCTGACCCTGTACCAGTACTGTCACCCCGGCAAGATACACAGCTTCATGGGCAGCGAAATCGGTCAGTGGAACGAGTGGGACGAAGCCCGTTCCATCGAATGGGACCTGCTGGCGTTCGAACCGCACCGCCAGCTGCAACAGTTCTGCGGGGACATGGGCCGCCTCTACCATCGCCTGCCGGCCCTATGGGAAAGGGACTCCGAGCAGAACGGCTTCCAGTGGATCGAATTCCGCGACATCGAAAACACCACGGTTTGCTTTGTGCGGCGCGGCGAACACAAGGACGACACCCTGGTTGTGGTCCTGAACATGACGCCGGTGGTCCGACACGGGTATCGCATCGGGGTGCCTGAACCCGGACCGTGGCACGAAATCATGAACACGGACCGGGCCGCCTACGGTGGCAGCGGTATTCTCAATACCGAACCGCTCGGAACCGAGCCGGGGATCTGGCACGACTTTCCCCAGTCCCTGGCCCTGGCCCTGCCGCCGTTGGGCGGCATGGTGCTGGCCCTGAAACCCGCGTCCCCAACCAGTCAATCAACAGGTGCGAGACATGGCTGAAGCCAATGCATGGGACGGTACCCAACTCCACGCCGTTGCCGGCGGCTCCGTCTACGGGACGGCAATCCCGGACGATCCGACAACCGTAAGCCGCGACCCGATTTTCATTGTCGGGGACCACATCGCCACCGAAGGGGAATCACGGTCACATACGCATACAGGGGAATGGGTCCAGTTCGAAGCGGACGAACTGCACGTGCTGCCCGGGTTCGTCGACGTCCATGTTCACGGGGGCGGCGGCCACGACGCCATGTCGGGCAATCCGGACGACATTCAGGGCATGGGCCGGTTCCACGCCCAGCATGGCACCACCGCCCTGGCACCCACCACCGGCACGGCCCCCAAGGACACAATCCTGAATGCCGCCCGCGCCGTCGGGGAGGCAATGACCCGCCCCATCAAGGGTGCGCGCATGGTGGGGGCCCACATCGAAGGTCCGTTCATCAATCCGGCCTGGGCGGGCGCCCAAAATCCCGCCCACATTGTTGACATTGACCTTGCGTTTGTGCGGCAGTTGGCCGCCACCGAGGCCGTAAAGCTGATGACGTTCGCACCGGAACTGCCAGAGGGAGGCGAGCTCACCAAGGAGCTGCTCCGCCATGGCATCGTGCCGGTCATGGGACACACCGGTGCCACATGGGCACAAACAACAGAAGCCGCCGACCTGGGTGTTGTCCAAGCCACCCACACCTACAACGCAATGCTGGGGCTCCATCACCGGGAACCGGGCGCGTTGGGCTGCATCCTGCTGGACGACCGCATTCAGGGCCAGTTGATTGCGGACAACATCCACGTCCATCCTAGGGCCATGGATCTCCTGTGGCGCTGCAAGGGTCCCCTGGGTGTCATGCTGATTACCGATGCGATTCGGGCCGTGGGCCTGCCGGAGGGCGAGTACGACTTTGGCAGGCTGCCGG
>DAOUIC010000074.1:0-8615 GCA_034428255.1 Anaerolineales bacterium | reverse complement strand
CAGTTGCTTGGGATTCGTCGATTCCGCCGGATTCCGTCTTTGGCTGCTCAGCCCCTTTGCCTATAGAGTCCAGGGACTTGACCATGTACCGTGAAGGTTCCAGGTCCGTGTGACACGGTTCCACCCCATTCCCTGTCCGAGGGGCATGCATGAGGCGTGCCCAACGGGAGACAGGCGAATCGCCGGTGCATCTACAGGCTCTCTGTCAATGAAATCGCTAAGTTGAACCAGAATAGATAATAAATTATTCTGAATTTCAGGCCGGCAAGCTCACAAAAACCGACAAATTCACAACTTGGATTAATTTTGCATACCTCGTCGGTTATTTGATATGATGTCAGTTTGGATTCTCCCTAATTTGGCCTGAACGCAAGGTAGACACGCGACGACAGCCCGTCTGCGCAGACGCGCTTGCTGCGCATCCGTTATCACCTGCGAACAACCGCAGTCGGCAGCGTGACCAGTCCGTCCCCCGTTCAGCACGAAACTTGCACGCAGAGGCAATTCTGAGGAGACGTGGTTATGTCCGGAACAGCCCTTACCCCTGCCTACCCCTGTCAAACCACACCCCCTTCACCTGCTGGTCTGCCGGCCAAGCAGGGTCTTTATGATCCGCGCTACGAGCACGACGCCTGCGGTGTCGGCTTTGTGGTGGACATCAAAGGCCGGAAGTCCCACGCCATTGTGGCGCAGGGGCTGCAGGTGCTCCTCAATCTGGCGCACCGGGGCGCATGCGGATGCGAACCGAATACGGGCGACGGCGCCGGCGTCCTGATGCAGATGCCGGACAAGTTCATGCGCAAGGCCGCCGCGGCGTCGGGAATCGAACTCCCGCCCCTCGGCGAGTACGCGGTGGGCATGGTCTTCCTGCCCCGGAGGGAGAACCTCCGCTTCGAGTGCGAGGCAGTCTTCGAGAATATCGTCCGCGCCGAAGGACAGACGGTGCTCGGCTGGCGGACCGTGCCCACCGCCAATGGGGAATTGGGCCACACGGCCAGGCTGGGCGAACCGGTTGTGCGTCAGCTGTTCATCGGCCGCAATCCGGAGCGGTTGACCGGCAACGACGACCTGGCATTCGAGCGCAAGCTCTACGTTATTCGCAAGCAGGCCGAGAACCAGATTCGGTATTCGCGGATGCGTGAAGGAGGCGCGTTCTACATCGCCAGTCTCTCGTCGCGCACGGTGGTCTACAAGGGCATGTTGATGTCGGAGCAGGTCAAGGGCTTCTACCCGGATTTGCTGGACAAGGACATGGAGTCGGCCCTGGCCGTGATCCACTCGCGCTTCAGCACCAACACCTTCCCCAGCTGGGAGCGCGCCCACCCCTACCGCTACCTGATTCACAACGGCGAGATCAACACCCTGCGCGGCAACGAGAACTGGATGCACGCGCGCCAGTCCCAGTTAAGCAGCGGGTTGTTTGGCGACGACATCAAGAAAATCCTGCCGATCATTCATCCGGATGGCAGCGATTCGGCCAAGTTCGACGAGACGCTGGAGTTTCTCTATCTGGCGGGCCGTTCCTTGCCGCACGCCATGATGATGATGATCCCGGAGCCGTGGCCGCAGCATGAATCAATGAGCGATGCCAAAAAGGCGTTTTACGAGTATCACAGCACGATGATGGAGCCATGGGACGGGCCGGCATCGATCGTCTTTACCGATGGCGCCGTCGTGGGCGCCGTGTTGGATCGCAACGGGCTGCGTCCCTCGCGCTACTGCGTCACCAAGGACGACATGGTGGTCATGGCGTCCGAGACAGGCGTGTTGCCGCTGGAACCGGATCGCATCCTGCGGAAATCGCGTCTGGAACCGGGGCGCATGTTTCTGGTGGACACGAATCAAGGCCGCATCATCTCCGACGAGGAGCTGAAGGAGACGATGGCCCAAGTCCATCCCTACCGCGCGTGGCTGGACGAGCACATGGTCAGCCTGGATGAAATCCCGCAGCCCGATGTCGAGGTACCGGGCGTGGAACACGACACGCTGCTCGAACGGCAGCAGGTATTCGGCTACACGTTCGAGCAGTTGCGCATCCTGCTGGCACCGATGGCAACCGACGGTGTGGAGGCCTTGGGTGCGATGGGCAACGATACGCCGGCCGCGGCCCTGTCCAATCATTCACAGCTGCTGTACAACTACTTCAAGCAACTTTTTGCCCAGGTGACCAATCCGCCCATCGATGCCATCCGCGAAGAACTGGTTACGGGCACCGAAGTGATGCTGGGCGCGGAGTTGAACCTGCTTGAGACCATGCCTGAGAATTGCCGTCAACTCAAGTTGCGCCACCCGATCCTGACAAACCGCGAGTTGGCCAAGATCCGCCACGTCGGAGAAAGTGGTGTACAGGAATTCCGTGCCAGGACCCTTCCGATTCTCTTTGACATCCGCGGCGGGGAGGCGGCGCTGGAGCAGGCACTCGAGGATCTGTTCCAGGCGGCGACGCAGGCCATTGACGAAGGTGTCAACATCCTCATCCTTTCGGACCGGGGCGTTGGGCCCGGCACGGCGCCGATCCCGGCGTTGTTGGCAACCTCCGGACTGCACCACTATTTGATTCGCAACGAGACGCGCACGCGGGTGGCACTGGTGGTCGAATCCGGCGAACCGCGCGAGGTGCATCACCTGTCCCTGCTGATTGGCTACGGCGCGACGGCCATCAACCCGTATCTGGCGATGGAAACGCTGGCCCAGATGATTGAGAATCGGCTGCTGGTGGGGATTGACCACGACACGGCGGTCTACAACTACGTCAAGGCTGCGGTTAAGGGTGTCGTCAAAGTGATGTCCAAGATGGGCATTTCGACGATCCAGAGTTATTGCGGTGCACAGATTTTTGAGGCGTTTGGTCTCAGCCAGCATGTGGTCGACAAGTACTTTACCTGGACCGCGAGCCGGGTCGAGGGGATCGACCTGCCCGAGATATGCGCCGAAATCAAGATGCGCCACGACCGGGCCTATCCCGTGCGCCTCTTTGCACCGGGCCAGCTGAACGGCAGTGCACCCCGTGTGCCCGAAAACGGGACTGGAGACGGGGAAGGCCAGCTGCTTGCACCTGGAGGCGACTACCAGTGGCGCAAGGACGGCGAACTGCACTTGTTCAACCCGCGCACGGTACACCTGCTGCAGAAGGCGGTTCGGACCGAGGATTACGCCTCGTTCAAGGCCTATACGCAGGACATCGACCTCATGAACAGGGAATGGTGCAACCTGCGCGGTCTGTTGGAGTTTGACTTGGACGGCGCAGCGAGCATACCCATCGAAGAGGTGGAGCCGGTGGAGTCGATCTGCAGACGCTTCAAGACCGGAGCCATGTCCTACGGTTCGATCAGCAAGGAGACGCACGAGACGCTGGCGATAGCCATGAACCGCATCGGCGGGCGCAGCAATACCGGCGAGGGCGGGGAAGACCCGGCCCGCTACGTCCTGGAGCCGAACGGCGACTCCAAGAACAGTGCCATCAAGCAGGTGGCGTCCGCCCGCTTTGGCGTGACAAGCTACTATCTCGTCAATGCCAGGGAGTTGCAGATCAAGATGGCACAGGGGGCCAAGCCGGGCGAAGGGGGTCAGTTGCCCGGCAAAAAGGTGTATCCCTGGATTGCCGAGGTGCGGCACTCCACGCCCGGGGTCGGTCTGATCTCGCCGCCGCCTCACCATGACATCTACTCGATCGAAGATCTGGCGGAGTTGATCCACGACCTCAAGAACGCCAATCACCACGCCCGCATCAACGTGAAGCTGGTGTCGGAGGTGGGCGTGGGCACGATCGCGGCCGGGGTCGCCAAGGGCCATGCCGATGTCATTCTGATCAGCGGCCACGACGGCGGAACCGGGGCATCCCCGCAGACGAGCATCAAACATGCCGGCCTGCCGTGGGAGTTGGGCGTGGCCGAAACACATCAGACCCTGTTGATCAACAATTTGCGCAGCCGCGTTGTCGTCGAGACCGACGGCCAGCTGAAGACGGGCCGCGACCTGGCCATCGCGGCGCTGTTGGGCGCCGAGGAATTCGGTTTCGCCACCAGCCCGCTGGTCGCCCTGGGCTGCATCATGATGCGGGTCTGCCACTTGGATACCTGCCCGGTGGGCGTCGCCACCCAGAATCCGGAACTGCGGGCGAAGTTCACAGGCGACCCCCAACATGTCGTCAACTTCATGCGCTTCATCGCCCAGGAGTTGCGCGAATACATGGCGCAGCTCGGGTTCCGCACCGTGGACGAGATGATCGGGCGGACCGATCGGCTGCAGGTGCAGCAGGCGATCAAGCATTGGAAGGCACAGGGGATCGACTTGACGGCGATCCTGCACCGGCCGGACGTGCCGGAAGACTGGGGTCGCCACTGCCAGATTGATCAGGATCACGGCCTGGACGAGGCGCTGGACAACCTGACCTTGTTCGAACTTTGCCGGCCGGCGCTGGACAACAGCGTCGAGGATGTGCGACGTGCCCACGAGGGCGTTTCGGAAAGACCCTTGCACGGTGTGCAGGCGACACTTCCGATCGCCAACACGAACCGGGTGGTGGGCACCATCACCGGCAGCGAGATTACACGGCGCTTTGGTCCGCAGGGCCTGCCGGAGGACACCATCCGGCTGCATTTCCAAGGGGCGGCCGGACAGAGTTTCGGCGCGTTCATCCCCAAGGGCATGACGCTGGAACTGGAAGGCGACGGCAACGACTACTTCGGCAAGGGACTGTCCGGCGGCAAGATTGTCGCCTACCCACCCTCCGGCTCCACCTTCAAGGCCGAAGAGAACATCATCATCGGCAATGTGGCCTTTTACGGCGCGACGAGCGGCGAGGCCTACATACGCGGGATGGCGGGCGAGCGGTTCTGCGTGCGCAACTCAGGCATGCACGCAGTAATTGAGGGTGTGGGCGATCACGGTTGCGAATACATGACGGGGGGACGGGTCGTCGTGCTGGGCCCGACCGGCCGCAACTTTGCCGCGGGCATGTCCGGCGGCATCGCGTATGTATTGGATGAAGAGCCGGTGGACGGCATCTGGCTCGCCAACCGCGTCAACCCGGAGATGGTCGAAGTGGAAGAACTGTGTGATCCGGAGGAACGCGCCGAGGTGCGCGCGATGATCCAACGACACCATGCCCATACCGATTCGGAGGTGGCCGGAAGGATTCTGGCGGATTGGGATGCCTATGTGGACGCGTTCGTCAAGGTATTGCCGAAGGACTACAAGCGCATGCTCCAATGTCTCGCCGAGGTTGAAGCCACCGGGCTTGAGGGCGAGGAAGCGATGATGGCGGCATTCGAGCGCAACAGCCAGGACCTGGCGGCACGGGTCAGCGGCAACTGAGTATTGCGCAGGAACAGTTGGACACAGGGTATTGACTCGCAATACCCAGTCAGGAGATCATCGATGGGTAAACCAACCGGCTTTCTTGAATTCGAGCGGCAGTCCGTGCCGGAACGCCCGCCGCTGGAACGAATTCAGGATTGGGATGAGTTTCACCTGCACCTGTCGACAGGGGATCTGCAGCAGCAGGGCGCCCGCTGCATGGATTGCGGCATCCCGTTTTGCCATACGGGGACGATGCCGGAAGGCGGTTGCCCCATCAACAATCTCATTCCGGAGTGGAACGACCTGGTATACCAGGATCGCTGGCGCGAGGCGCTGGCGCGTCTCCACGCCACGAACAACTTTCCCGAGTTTACGGGTCGGGTCTGCCCGGCCCCGTGTGAAGGTTCCTGCACGTTGGGCCTAATCGAGCCGCCCGTCACGATCAAGAGCATCGAGTGCGCAATCATCGACCGGGGATTTGAAGAGGGCTGGGTCGTGCCGCAACCTCCCGCCGTACGCACGGGCAAGCGGATTGCCGTGGTCGGCTCGGGACCGGCGGGGCTGGCGTGCGCCGCGCAGCTCAACTCGGCCGGGCACACGGTCACCGTCTACGAACGGGCGGATCGGATCGGCGGGCTGCTGATGTACGGCATTCCGAACATGAAGTTGGAGAAGGAGACGGTCCAGCGGCGCGTGGATCTGATGTGTGCCGAAGGGGTGACCTTCGTGACCAACTGCGAGGTGGGCAAGGACATCCCGGCGGACAGGTTGCGGGAGGACAATGACGCGGTGGTCCTCTGCGGGGGTGCGACCAACCCCCGCGATCTGCCGATCGAGGGCAGGGAGCTGGAAGGCGTCCACTATGCCATGGAATTCCTGCACGGGAACACAAAGCAGTTGCTGGACGACAAACACGGTTCGGTACCGGGCGAGGGGTACAGCTATCCGTTCATCTCGGCAGAGGACAAGGACGTGATCGTCATCGGCGGCGGGGACACCGGCAACGACTGCCTCGGCACTTCGATGCGCCATGGCTGCCGAAGCGTCAACATGTTCGAAATCCTGCCCAAGCCACCGCCGGACCGGGCCCCCAACAACCCGTGGCCGGAGTGGCCGCGTATTTTCCGTGTGGACTATGGCCATGCGGAAGCGGCGGAACGCTTCGGTGCGGATCCGCGCACGTTCCTAATCAGCACCAAGCGCTTCGTGGGCGACGAACACGGGAAGCTGAAGGAACTGCATACGGTCATGATTGAGTGGATAACGGACGAAGACGGAAGATTTCAGTTGCAGGAGGTTCCGGGCTCCGAAAAGGTGTGGCCGGCCCAGCTGGTCCTGCTGGCGATGGGCTTTCTGGGGCCGGAAAACCCGGTGCTCGAGCAACTGGGTGTGGAGCGGGACGCGCGCTCCAACGCCCAGGCCGAATACGGGCAGTTCGCCACGAACGTGCCCGGTGTCTTTGCGGCAGGGGACATGCGGCGCGGACAGAGCCTGGTGGTATGGGCGATCAACGAAGGCCGCGGCGCGGCCCGGGAGTGTGATCGCTATCTGATGGGGGAAACCAGTCTGCCCTAGCCATGGGATAAGAGGGGCAACCGCGGAGCCGACATGTGTTGTTCCGGCACATTCCAGCGGACCCGATCCAGATGCAGGGAACCTCGTGTACGCAGCATAGGGCTGTCCCTTGGAAACCTTGGCACAGGCAGCCAGTCCCCGCAGGTGTGCGAAAGCCGTTTTGGAGGCTAAGCGTGGAGCTGGCCTGGATGAGTATGGAGAAGAATACCGCCACCGGCGGCACTGGTACATGCCCCTCGCCCTGCAGGCCGTGTACCGGACGACAAACGCTCCCGGCAGAACCTCCGCGTAAAGCTCCCGACCAGTCTGTAACATACGAACCAGCCGCACCAGCCGGAGCGCACTCATGACCATCACAGCAGAACAGGCGGAACGAGCCAAAGGCATCATTCTCAACTCCCTAAACATCCACCACCAGCACCGTGTGCCCTTCCTGCATGTGTGGACAAAGCCAACCCGAGACTTCGACGATGTTCCCTTCCTCGATGTCTGGGTTATCTACGACGGCGAGCCTCGCATCCTTGATACCGCCCTGCTCAATTCCTTCGACACCTATCTCATCAAGGCCCTGAGTAACGCCGGCATTCACGCCATCCCGTCCATCTCCTATGTTCCCCGGAGCGAAGCCGACCAACTTGGGGCTCCATGGATTGGATAGAACTCATAAGAGCCAGCCGCCACCTAGCCAGCGGCCAGCCTTCACAGGAAGCCTTGCGCCGTGCCGTCAGCACCGCCGACTACGCCATGTTCCACGCGTTGGCCACCAGTAACGCCGACCTCATCGCGGGGCCCAAGACACAGGCCAACCAATCCGACTGGACCACAACCTACCGCTCCCTCCGACACTTCCGTGCCGAGAACCCACTCTATGGTTGGCCGCATCTCTTCAGTCAACCAATCCAAAATTTTGCCGTCATCATCGCCGGCATCAAGAGGCAGCGCGAGAACGCCGACTACAACCCCAACGTTACCTTTGTTCAGAACCAAGTCATTACCTGGATTGACCGCGCTCAACAGGCCTTCATCGACTTCAAACGCCGCATCCCCGCAGGAACGCGCCATGGTGGCAGTCGCAACCCTCGCCGGCCAACGCTGATTGAAGACAACTGTTTAGCAACTGCGTTGAAAGTCAAGCCCTGATGGCCGTAGGCGCAGGGGTTGGCTACCAAGGAACCTGGTCTCGGATCGCGGCACTCAAAACACTTCGCACCTTTCAAATGGAAATGTTATCGGAAGCCGTAAAGTAGAGGAACATACCCCAGCCGAAATTTCGAACCCCTAAGAGCCCGCTAATTGACGATTTAGCCCAGCGCTCCGGTGGCTCCGTGCCTCCTCAACAATCTCGCTATTCTGTCGTACCCCTCGGTTTCGGCATAAAAAAGTCCCGACGTGCCTTTATTGGTATTGATCTCGGTATCAGTGTCATCATGCCTTAGCAGTGCCCTGACCATGTCCAAGTCATCCTCATAGATGGCTCTGAACAACGGGGTCCACCCTTGCCAGTCGTCAATGTTGGGGTCTATATCCGGATGGTCCAGCAATTCCTCCACTACCTCTTCGTGGCCCTCCGCCACTGCCCAGTAGAGCGCGGTTTTATCTCTATCATCCTGTTCGTTGGGATCCGTATCCGGGTGGTTTAGTAACGCCGCAACTTGAGCAGTGTTTCCCCAGTCAGCAGCACTAATGAGAGGAGTGCGTCCACGTTTATTCTTAATATTCGGTCTGATTCTCCGGTCGCG
>DAOUIC010000073.1:0-6448 GCA_034428255.1 Anaerolineales bacterium | reverse complement strand
AGCCCTTGTTCATCCAGGTTGCACAGACGGCACAGACTTGGGGACCGAACAGTGGTCTCGTTGTGGGCGCGACCGATCCACGGTCCTTGAAGCAGGTGCGCGCAGCAGTACCGGACCTGTGGTTTCTGGCTCCGGGCATCGGTACGCAAGGAGGCGCGCTCGAGGAGAGTCTGGCGGCTGGCTGGATTTCCCGGGATGTGCCCGGCGTACTCTTCAATGCCAGCAGCAGTTTGGCGCAGGCACGGGAACTGGCGGAAGCGGCTGCTCGGCTGGTCCGCGCCATGCGAGCGCAGATGGACGCATTGGCGGCGACATAGGATGTGCATCGGGCTCCGCGGACAGGCATGTCGGCAAATCGATGGTTGCCCTTGAAATTCCAACCGGCCAACAGCCGAGACCCCAGCTGCAACCGTGCCGACTGGATAGGGAGTCCGATCCGTTGGCCAGAGACTGTACCGGATGCCAATCGAAGGGAACATAACGGTGCATGCATCCGGTAGTTCGCTTCGCTCCGAGCCTCTTGTGGCAGGGCCAGGCATTCCCAGAGCCAGGCCGTTTGTCAAGTGGGCGGGCGGCAAGCGAGGTTTGGCGGCCCAGATTTGGGAGCAGGCACCGACTGACTTTGGCGACTATTATGAGCCGTTCGTTGGTGGTGGCAGCGTGTTCTTCGCGATGCCTAAGCGCTCAGGCATGACTTACCTGTCGGATGTCAACAAGGAACTGATCACGGCCTACAAGGTGATCCGCGACAACGTGGATGGGCTGATTGTGACGTTGCAGGAGCACGCGCACAATCATCATGCCGACGAGGGCTACTACCTCCGGGTCAGGGCTCAGGAACCCGAAGCTCCGCTCCAGGTGGCTGCGCGGTTGATCTACCTCAACAAGACCTGCTACAACGGTCTGTACCGGGTGAACAGGTCCGGGAAGTTCAATGTGCCCAAGGGCAGCTACAAGAATCCCAGGATTTGCGATGTCGAGGGCCTTCGGCAGGCCAGCGCGGCGTTGGCAGGTGCCGATGTCGGTACGGAAACGTTCGCCTCGATTGCGCCGGAGGCCGGAGACTTCGTCTATTGCGATCCCCCGTACGACGGTACGTTCACGGGCTACGTGCCCGGCGGGTTCGGAGACGGGGAACAGGAGTTGCTCCGGGACACTGCGGCCGGTTGGGGACAACGCGGCGTTAATGTCATGATCAGCAACTCGGACACGCCACTGATCAGGGACCTGTACTCTGGACCGGTGTTCCGGATCCGCGAAGTTCTGGCTCCCAGATACATCAATAGCAATGGGGATGGCCGCGGCAGCGTTGTGGAGGTGCTGGTTACAACCTATGACTGAGGGTACTCATGCCAACTGCTCCGGATGCCTACTGGAATCCTGGGTGGTTCCTCCCAACATGTTCATGTTTGGTATGGTCGGCAGTCTGCGACATGTGATTGGCTCGGGAGAGTTTGCAAGATGTCGCAGCAGGGGAGGAATTTGATGAACACCGCGGGCGCGCCCAACTCCGGCTTGTTCGACCTTCTCCTTGAGGTACAGGCACTGCAGTTCGGAGAGTTCACCCTGACCAGCGGCACGAAGTCGCCCATCTACATGGATCTGCGTCGCGTCGGGAGCCATGCCGGTTTGCTGCGCCTCTGTGCCCTGGGGGTCAAGGATCAACTGGATCCGCTGGCGCCGGATCGGATTGCAGCCGTCCCGATGGGTGCTCTGGCTCTGGGCGGCGCGGTAACCGTTGAGTCCGGCATCCCGCTGATCTTCACGCGCTCGGCGTCCAAGACCCATGGTTTGCAGCGGCAAATTGAAGGGCTGTTTCAACCCGGCGAAGAAGTCGCCATCGTCGAGGACCTGGTCACCACCGGCGGCAGCGTGATTGAGGTCGCGGACATTCTGCGCGATGCAGGCCTGTCGGTTACCGACGTGGTGGTACTGACCTCCCGCAACCAACAGGCTGAGGTCCGGTTGCGGAAGGCGGGCCTCCGGCTGCATGCCGTGTTCGACCTGCGCGAAGCCGTGGACCACTTCCTGGCCGGCGGCCACATATCCACTGAACAGCACCAGGCCGTCGTGCAAGTTCTGGAACCCCAGGAGTCTCTCCAACCTGTCGCAGGGGGAAGTGCATGACCAGGGATTTCGCCTCCGCCGAAAATCGGGTGTGGAACAGCATCCTCGAGTCGTACCAGCCCGATCCCATTGCCGGTGACTTCACCGGCAAGCATATCGTGACGGTGGACCAGTTTGCCCGCGAGGACCTGGCCCAGCTCTTCGATGCCACCCTGCGGCTGGAGCAGCGCATTCGCAACCGGGACCGGGGTATCGGCGAGGTGGCCCACGGAGCCATTACGGCCCAGTTGTTTTTCGAGGCCAGCACGCGTACGGATCTTTCGTTCCAGTCCGCCGTCAGTCGCTTGGGAGGGCGGTCCATTGGGGCCAGCAACGGCATTGAGTTCTCGTCCGTCCACAAGGGCGAGGACCTGCCGGACACGGTGCGGGCCGCCGGGTGCTATGCGGATGTCATCATCCTTCGCCACAACGTGGAGGGGGCGTCCCTGATTGCCGCCTACTTCCTGGACATCCTGCGCAAGCAGATTCAGCGCCAGCCGGTGGTGATTTCGGCCGGCGACGGCACCGGCGAGCATCCCACCCAGGCCTTGCTGGACGCCTACACGATCTTCAAGCGCAAGGGCGGTCTGGGCGGCCTCCGGATCTCCATGGTGGGGGACTTGCGTTTCGGCCGCACGGTACACTCCCTGGTCAAGTTGCTTGGTCTCTACACGGGCGAGGACATTCAAATCAACCTTGTGTCGCCCGAGGTCCTGAGGCTGCCGGAACCCTTGAGGGAGCAGGCCAGGGACTCCGGGTTGACAGTGAAGGAAACCGGACACCTGCGCGAGGTTCTGTTTGACAGCGACGTCATCTATTGGACGCGCATCCAGGAGGAGCGGTTCGACTCGCGGGACGACTACGACGAGGTCAAGGACGAGTACGTCATGCTCCCCGAGCTGCTGTCCCAAACCCCGATCAACACCGTCCTGATGCACCCGTTGCCGCGCAAGCATGAAATGGGCACGGCTTCCGACAAGCTGAACCTGGACCTGGACCAGCGCTCAATCTACTTCCAGCAGATGGAGAACGGCATGTTCATTCGCATGAGCCTGATCGCGCTGGTCCTGGGCCGCTGGGTTTGAAGGACATCGATTCCATGAGCATCCTCAGGATTCCCGGCCCCCTGGACCCGCATGTCCATCTGCGGGGCATGGACTGGTCGCACAAGGGAGACTTTGCCACGGAGACCGCGGCCGCCCTGGCCGGAGGCTATACGGCGGTCCTGGACATGCCCAATACCCCACCCGAAACCGCCCGGCCGGAAGCCCTGGCCCGGAAACGACGGGAACTGGATCGCACAGCCCATTGCGATTGGGGTGTCTACTACGGGGCTCATCCCCAAGGCAACCTCGAAACCTTCCCCAAGGCCTTCCAAGGCGTCGTGGGCCTGAAAATCTACTGCAATCCGACCACGGGCTTCATGTACATGCGGGGCCGGACCCGGGAGGAGCACTTCGCGGCCTGGCGGGACCACGGCCTGGTGGCGGTGCATGCCGAGGAGGAAGAGGTCGCGGCCGTTCTGGAGCTGGTGGACCGCTATCGGATCCGTACGCACTTCTGCCACATCAGCACCCGAACGGAACTGGACATGCTGCGTGAGGGCAAGCGGAAGGGCTTGCCCATTTCCGCCGGAGCCTGCCCGCACCACCTCTTTCTGACCGATCAGGATCTGCCGCGTCTGGGCAGCTTCGGCATGATGAAGCCACCCCTCAAGACGCAGGCGGACCAGGACGCCCTGTGGGAGGCGCTGTCGGACGGCCTGCTGGACGTGGTCGAATCCGACCACGCCCCCCATTCCCTGGCCGAGAAGCAGGCGGACGAACCCGCCTGGGGCGTACCGGTTGTGGAGACAACCCTGGTATTGCTGGGCACGGCGGTGGACAAGGGCCGTCTCACGCGGGATCGCCTGGTGCAGTTGGTGTCCACCAACCCCCGTCGCATCTTTGGCATTGCCTGTCCGCCCGACACCTGGACCGATCTGCGACTGGGTCTGGACGAGCCGGACGTGATTGCGGCCGCTAGCCTGCACAGCAAGTGCGGCTGGACTCCGTTTGAGGGCCACAGGGTGACGGCCAGGGTCGAAAGGGTCAGCATTAGGGGCACGCTGGCGGTGGCAGGGGGCAGAATCAAGGTTGAGGCCGGATTTGGCCGGCCCGTCGTCCAACAGCGCACAGGGACATGAAATTCGCAAGCGACACCTTGGATTTCCTGCGGAGCCTGTTTCTGCTCAAGTACCGGTTGGGTTGGCAACTGGCACTGTATCTGGTGCGCGCCGTGGACGCCGCCACCGGCCATCAGGTAGTCAATGACTTCATGGAACGCTGGGACACCGGCCGGCTCGTCCAGCAGGGCCTGCGGTTGTGCCGGACCGTGGCGCAGCCGCCGAATCCGGCCATTGCCGGTGGGGTTCAACTGACGCATCCCCACATCCTGGCCGCGGGCTGGGTCAAGGGTACGGGCTACGACAACGAAGTCCAGGCCCTGGCAGCGGTTGTCCAAGGCCGGAATCTGATCCCCGGTTGGCGTTCACTGCCGAGTCTGGTTGGGCCGGTGGAGTTCGGTTCCTACACGCGTTGGCCCCGGCACGGCAATCGGGGCGAAACCATGTGGCGTCTGCCCGGCCGTTCGCTGGGCAACCGGGTTGGCCTGCGCAATGTGGGAGTCCGGGCCGCGGCCTCGTTCCTGTCCATGCACCAGGAGGAACTGCCGCGCTGCTGGGGAATCAACCTGGCCCCCACGCCGGGGGTGGAGGATCCCCAGAAACTGTTTGAGGAGATGCAGCAATCCCTGGCCTATCTGGTCGATGCCGCACTCAAGCCGTCCTGGGTGACCATCAACATCAGCTGTCCCACCACCAATGCCGACATGGACAGTGTCCAGTCGGAGGCACAGGTACGCGCCCTGCTGATGGCTGCCCGGCAGGGCCTGCCCAGGGACGTGCCGCTGTGGATCAAGGTGGGGCCGGGTCTGCATGCTTCCCGATACGCCATGCTGGTGGCCCTGTGCGGGGAATTCCGTGTGCGGGCCGTGGTGGCCACCAACACCCGCCAGGAAGTGGAGGGGGATGGTCGCAGTTGGGGCGCCAGCGGTGAGACCCTGGCCCGCGACAGCCTGGATGCGGTAGTCAAGCTGACCGTCCTTAAGCAGATGCTCAATGTGCCCGTGGACATCATCGCCTGCGGTGGCATTTTGCAAGGGCGTGACTTGAGGCAGCTGCGACGGTTCGGCATTGTGGTTTGGCAGTACTTCGCGGCCCTGGTTTATCGCGGCCCGTTTGCCGGCGGCCTGATTTCGCGGGAGTCAATGCACCGGTCATAGCCTCAAGCGTGCCGTTTGGGGCTTATGCCGAAGGGTTGACCCTCGGTACGGGTGCCGTCCCCTCGATATTGATTTGACAGCCGTCCCGTCAGAACCGTGTCCATCCTGCGACGAGTGGCGAATTGGCTGCTGGGCCTCTGGATCATCGCTGCCGCGATCTGGGCGGTGATTTGGAAGCTCTTCGGTGACCGCAACGGCAACCTGTACCTGGTCAACAGCTTTGCCCTTTGGATTGTGGGTTCGGCGTGGCTGGCCAGTTGGCTGCGGACCCTGCTGGGAGGCCACTGGTGGTCGCTGCCGCTGGGGGAGGGCCTGGGTGTTCTGTTTCTGCGCCACTACGCGTGGATGTTCAGCCGCAGGGAGCCGGCCTCGGACCAGTCGGGTTCATCGTCCCGGGAACTCCGGGTGGTGACGGCCAACCTCCTCAAGAAAAGCCGGGATCTGACCTCAACGGCGGAAGCCTTCCGGACGCACCAGGTGGATGTGGCGGTGCTTCAGGAAGTGACCTCGGAAGCCTTCGAATCGCTGCGGAGACCGTTGCAGACCAGTCATCCCTGGAGTTATTGGATCTCCAATCCGCAGGCACGCCTGGGCCTCGGGGTGGTGTCGCGTTGGCCTGTGGCCGTGGAACGGCAGTGGAGCGTCGGGATCACAGGCCCTTATTGCCTGCGGTTGCGCCTGCTGGTGGCCGGGGAAAGCCTGCTCGTCTACAACATGCATCTTGTATCCCCTCTCTACGATCATCCGCGGATGTCGGCGGATCGCTCCCTGGCCATTCGCACGCATCAGGTGGACACGGTCCTGGAGGATGCATTGGCACAGGACGATCCGGTATTGCTGATGGGGGACTGGAACGCTACGGAGGGTTCGGACATTCACCGGCGCGCACGCGGCTCTTTTGTGGATGTCTGGGCCGAATACGGCCAGGGACCCGGTTGGACCTGGCCCCACAACCTTGAGCCCCATATCGGCTGGCCGTTCCGGCCGTGCCTGCGGCTGGACCACGCCTTCTGTTCCAGGG
>DAOUIC010000072.1:0-1751 GCA_034428255.1 Anaerolineales bacterium | reverse complement strand
GGACCTCGGCACTGTTTGTGGCCATGGCAGGGAAGTGACGCTCCGACCCGGCGTCTCCTCAAATCCGGAGCGGGACTATTCGACGGCCACCAGGGCGGCATTGACGGCGGCGCGAATCGCATCGTAGTTGGCCGCGTTGCCACCGAACACTTCATCGTTGATCAGGATGTGCGGGGTGCCTTGGGCCCCGTCGGCCACACCGGTCCGGACCGACTGGTCCACCTTGTCCTGCGTTGCCACCGAACCGAAGCATTCGACGAACTCCCGTTCGTTGACGCCCGCGTCGCGAGCCAGGGTGGTCAGGTTCTCAATTTCGTAGCGGGAAGCACCCCGTTCTCCAAAGAACAGGGTGTCGTGGTACTGCCAGAACCCGTTGGGATCATCGGACAGGTCGATGATGCACTGGCCGGCCCGCGCCGTGTTGTATGAGGCCGGGGCAAAGATGTCAAGTGGGAAAAACATGTAGACGAGGCGTAGGTCGCCAGCCTCGATGAAATCCTCGATCAGCCGGGCCTTGGCATTCCGGTTGAACTCCCCGCAATGGGGACACAGAAAGTCCTCGTAGGCCACCATGACCACCGGGGCGTCGGGACTCCCCAGTTCGTTGCCGTTGATCCACTCCGTCGGAATGTTGGCGTGTGCCTCGGACGATACCGGCGTACGGCTGGTAACCACCACCAACACGATGATGCCGACCACCACGATCGAGGCCACACCGATGATCCACAGACCAATGCGGTTCTTTCCCTTCATTGCGGATTCCGTTCCTGCCAGGTTCCCAGTTGTATGCGACTTGACGCCCCCCAGGACATATTGTGCAGGAAAGGCGCCCCGGACACCGGAATTGACATCCTTTGGTCGTTGCATTGCCGTCTGCGCGGCCAGACAGGTTGTACCCGTTCCCGAAGCTGTCAGGAACAGGTGAAACTTCCATCCGCAGTATTGCGGGGGGATGGGAGCATCCGGTCGGCGGGTCCGCCCACAGTGCCAGGCTCGTGACCTGCCGGGAATACAGATGGGGACAGATGCGTGGCGACGCAGTCTGTGCATGGATGGAATGCGGACGGAGGCAGCATGGCCGGCCCCGGTGTCGTTTTAGTCGTCGATACAGGCCACCGCCCACACGCTTCTTCTGCATCCGGGACCGTTTTTGGCCTCCGGATTGACGTTGCCCATCCTTGTCGGAGTTCCCGGGCGGATTTCCACAACCGGCAGCCGGTCCGTCGGTCTTTGCGCAGAAGTTCAAACGGATCGGTTGTACGATCGGACAGCGTTCCTACCAAACCAAAGAGCGAAAGGCACAATGCAGAAGCTGGGCGGATCGGTTGTCGTTGTCACGGGCGCCAGTCGCGGGGTGGGGGCGGCCGTGGCGGAGGCATTTGCGTCCAGCGGATGCCACGTGGTCCTGGCAGCCCGCACGCAGCAAGACATCGAAGCGCTGGCGACGCGGCTCGCGGCGGACCATGCCGTGGAGACCATGGCCGTGGTCGCCGATGTGACCAGGACCGACCAGGTCGACGAGTTGATGCGGTCGGCAGCCGAACGCCTCGGCGGCATCGACATCCTCGTGAACAACGCCGGCCTGGGTTCGTACACGTCGCTGGCGGACACATCGGACGACGACATGTTCCATGTGATGGACGTCAACCTGTTCGGCGCCATACGCTGTCTGCGCGCCGCCGTGCCCCACATGCGGCGGCGGGGCGGCGGCCACGTCGTGAACATCGGCAGCATCGTCTCGTACATGGCGG
>DAOUIC010000071.1:0-3256 GCA_034428255.1 Anaerolineales bacterium | reverse complement strand
ATGTATCCCCGGTTGTAGGGATCGAACTCCTGCTCGTGCTCGATCAGCCTTGACAGGGACAGCCAGGCATACCAGCTCTCGCGCTGGGTTTCCGTGGCCTGATGCCAGTGGCTGAAGGCCTGTTCGGGACGGCCCGCCTCAAACCAGGCCTGGCCGGCCATGTAGTGGATGCGCGTGCGATAGGCCGGTTCCCGGGCAAAATCGAGAATCTCCTCATAGAGCCCGGCTGCTTCCTCTTGCAGGCCGCGGGCTTCCTGCCGGCCGGCCATGCTCAGGAGGATATAGGCCTGCTCGGACACGGTCGGAGCCAGGTCCGCAGCGGTGCGCCAATGGTCCAGTCCCTGTTCCGGCCGGCCCACTTCAAACAGCATCCGGCCCCAGCGCCGGTGAATCCACACCTCCATGACCGGCAAGTGCTCGACAGCCCGCCGCCAGGCATCCTCGGCCCCCGCAGTGTCCAGCAAGGCCCCGCGCACGATGGCCCGCTGGATCCAGGCACTGCCCAGATGAACATCGTCCAAGGGCTCCCCAAGCCGGTCGGCCGCCGCGAAGAACCGGTCCAGTGCTTCGTCCGCCGCCGCCCACTGCCCGGACTGTACCAACAGGCGGGTTTGGACAAAGGCGGCCTGCCAGGCAAGGGCCGGATCCGATGCCTGGACAATCCCCGAAAGTGCCCGTACGGCGGCATCGGCCTGGCCGTCGGCCTCCAGTTGCCTGCCCCAGGCCAGCGCCTCCGCAGGTGTTCTGGCGCGGGGCGGGGACGTGGGTGTGGGCTCGCTTTCCGCAACCGGCGGCACCAATCCCGGCATCGGTGTGGCCGTGGCCACCTCGACATCCAGGTCCGGCGACCGATCGCGACCGCAGGCGGCCGGCAGGCAGACAGCCAACAGACACAGCGCGACCACCCAGGTGCGGCGGAAAGGCAGGTTCCGCGATGGGCGGAAGGACGGCGGGAAGGGCATGGAGCGGAGGCGGGAGAAGACGGATAAAGAGGCGGCGGCCATGAACCCACAGGCTGAGCGAACCCGTGGGATCGGACATCTGCGATCATAATAGGCAGGCTTGCAATTGATGGACTGAATTGAACTGAAACATGACATCGGCCCGTTCCGCAGATCTGGTCACCGCCGGCGGCATTGAATGGCACCTGGTCGTGGGCATGGAGGTCCATGCCCAGGTCGCGACCCGCTCCAAGATGTTTTGCGCCTGCAGTGCCGAATACCAGGGGTTCGACCCCAACTCCCACGTCTGTCCCGTGTGCCTGGGGATGCCGGGAGCCATGCCGGTCATCAACCAAAGGGCCGTGGAGGCCACGATAGCCACCGGACTGGCCCTGGGTTGCCGCATTCCCGACACCGCCGTCTTCGCGCGCAAGAACTACACCTACCCGGACCTGCCCAAGGGCTACCAGATTACACAGTTCGAATACCCCCTGTGCGTCGACGGCCGGGTGGAGGTCCCCCTGCCCGGCGGCGACACCGGCACGATCCGAATCCGGCGGGCGCATCTGGAAGAGGACACCGGCAAGACCACGCACGAAGGCGGAAGTTCGCTCGTTGATCTCAACCGGGCGGGCGTCCCCCTGATGGAAATCGTGACCGAGGCGGACATCACCAGTGCGGAGGAGGCCTATGGCTTCCTGGTGCGCCTGCGCACGATCCTCCGCTACCTGGGCGTCAACAGCGGCGACATGGAAAAGGGCGCGCTGCGTTGCGAGCCCAACATTTCGGTGCGCACCGCCGAACAGGCCGCCCGGGGGGAATATGGCACCAAGGTCGAGGTCAAGAACCTGAACAGCCTGCGCGCCGTTCGGGCCGCCATCGCCTTCGAACACAACCGGCAGGCGCGCGTCCTGGCCAAGGGCGGTTCCGTCGAACAGGTCAACATGGGCTGGGACGAGGCCCGGCAGATTACGGTCCTGCAACGGTCCAAGGAAAGCTCGGACGACTATCGCTACTTCCCCGAGCCGGACCTGCCGCCACTCAAAATTTCCCCGGAGGACATCGCCCACATCGAGGCGGGGCTGCCGGAACTGGTCCAGGCCAAGGAGGACCGGTACGTGAACGACTGGGGCGTGCGGCCCGCCGAAGCGTCGCTGCTGGCCAGCGAACGCCCTCTGGCCACCTGGTTTGAGGAGGCGGTGGCGGCCTGGGGCGGCGCAGACGGAAAACCGCAGACCCTGGCGCTCTGGGTCACGACCGAACTGCTGGCCCTTCTGCATCGGCAGGGCGAAGGCCAGGACCTGCGCCAGATTGCCGACATCCGCGTCCGGCCGCATCAGCTGGCCGACCTGCTGACGGCCCTGGCCGACCGGCAAATCAACAACAACACCGCCAAGCAGGTGCTGGCCGCCATGATGGAGACCGGCGAGGATCCGAACACCATCATCGAGCGGGAAGGCCTGGCCCTGGTATCGGACACGTCCATGCTGGATGCCGCCATCCTTGAGATCTTCGAAGCCAATCCGGATGAGCACGCCCGGATTCAGGCCGGGGAAATGAAACTTCTGGGGTTCTTCATGGGACAGGTGATGAAAGCCACCAGGGGCCAGGCGGATCCCCAAACCGCACGCACGCGGTTGCAGGAACTGCTTGGAAGCGGGAACTGACCCATGACGACTCCCCGGCAATCGACGGCGGTCATCTGGGACCTGGACGGGACCCTGGTGGATTCGGAGCGGCTCCACTTCGAAACCTGGCGGGAAGTGATGCAGGGCTGCGGCATCGACTACTCGGAGGCGGAGTTCCTGGCGGATTTCGGCAAGACCACGCCGACGGTATTGCGCGAGTACCTGGGACCCGACTTGCCCGCGGTCGAACTCGATCGCCTGACGCTGCTCAAGGCAACTCTGTTCCGGGATCGCGCACCGGCGGAGCTGAAGTTGCTGCCGGGGGCCGGAGAGTGGCTCGAGGCCATTGCCGGCGAGGGTTTGTTGCAGGCAGTGGCTTCATCGGCACCCATGCAAAGCATCGCGGCCCTGGTTCGGGACCTGGACCTGGGACAGTACTTCGCGGCCCTGCTGTCGGGGGTGGCCCTTCCCAGGAGCAAGCCGGATCCGGCCCTGTTTCTCAACGCGGCGGGAGCGATGGGACAAGCGGCCCGGGATTGTCTTGTGATGGAGGACAGCAACTACGGCATCGAAGCTGCGCGCCGTGCCGGAATGCCCAGCGTGGCCGTCGGGGAACGTGCCGCCGAAGCCGCGGCCACCCTGGCCGACAGCCATGGTGCCATTCCCTGCCTGCAGGTGCCGGACATG
>DAOUIC010000070.1:0-8484 GCA_034428255.1 Anaerolineales bacterium | reverse complement strand
AGCGGCCTTGCTCGACGCACACCCCAATGACCTGCAGAGCGGCACGGAACCGGTTGGCTTCGTGGCCTTTGCAGGCGCTGTCTTGGAATCCTTCTCAGCGGAGCAACAACAGGCCGTACTTGACGTAGCGGCGCTGTGGATGAATCTGATGCCGGAACACAGCGCCCAGGCACGTCTGGAGGAAATCGAGGCGGAGTTGGAGCATGCCTGTTTTGGTTGGTACGGCCCCACCGATGGAACGGGCTCCATCTACTACAGCATTCATGGGGACACGGTTCTCATCGAGTTCTCTACCGAGGATCCATTGGGGGCCGTCGAAGGCCACATCCACTCAATCTACCGCGACCCAACCAACGAATACGGCGTCGGGTAACGGAACGAGCAGGGACACCGACACAACCAAACGTGAAACTGTCCAAACCATAGATTAGATATTGTGTCAGAGAAAATAGTGCAGTAATCTGCCTTTCCCGCCTGCAATTGAGGATTGGTTCTCATGACCCGTTTCATCGCTGCCTATGATACTGAAATGGCTGGAACCTGCCTGGAGGCCTGTGTTCGGATTCGCGAGGTTCATGTTGAATTCGATGTGCCGGCCACGTTCTTTATTGTGGGAGCTCGCCTTGAAGAGGAAGGCAAAGCCTACCGCAAGCTGTTGGGTGACGTGCCTTCCTTTGAGATCGCGTCCCACACCTATTCCCATCAGATGCTGCGCGATCATCCTTTTTGTGGCCCCGCTCCCGCCAAGGAGACGCGGCTGGAAGAACTGCGGCAGGGCAAAGAGTGGGTGGAGCGGACTTTCGATCGCCCCTGTGTGGGCCTGCGGCCCGGCTGTGGGTTCGCCAATGGGCTGCGCGGGGATCCTTGGCTGATCGAATCCGTCATGGAAACGGGTTTCCAGTATGTCAGCTCCCTCCTGTGGGGTCCCGAGACATCGCTGCCCGCGCTGCTGGAAGCACCGTTCACCTATGCTGAAGACGGGTTTCCCGAGTTGTGGGAACTGCCGGGACATGGGTGGCACGAGAATTTGCTCAAAGCCCATAACCTGACGGACAAAATGCAGCGCATACTGGCTTGGCCTCCTGCCTATCCCGAAACCATTCCAGCCCGGCCCGTGGCCACGCCCGAGGAAGAGTTCGCCATCCATCGAATGTTCATTGACCGCGCCGTGGACATGGACCTGCCCTACGTCTCGCTGATTCTGCATCCGTGGTCCTTGGCCCGGTTCGATCCCGAGATGAAGATGCTTGAACTTCTGTTCACCCATCTCCGGACGCACAACATCCCCACCACCACGTATCAAGCCGAGTGGGAACGAACGGTGCAGGCAAGCACTGCTCCGTAGCGGCTTCCCAACTCCTCCACACCTTATAGAGGTATAGACCCATGGCGAAGCAAGCCTTGGCTTCATCCCTGGCACTGAATGGCGGACCGAAAGCAGTTACACAGATCGTGGGCCGGCCCCAGCCCAAGATAGGCGTGGATGAGTTCATGTCCATTGCCCAGCGGTTTGGGTTCTCCGGCGCGGTTCAGGAAGAAATCCGCGCGGTCATTTCCAATGAGGACCTGGGTCCGGGCCCCAACCTGGCTCGGTACGCCACGGCTCGTCCCTCCCAAACCAAGGGGGAAGCCTTTGAGGCCTTGGCGTGCCGGATGTTTGGTGTGCCGTTTGCCTTGGGGGTCAGTTCGGGCACCGCCGCCCTGCACAGCGCTTTCGTGGCGGCAGGGGTGGGGCCGGACACCGAGGTGATCTGCCCGGCCATCGGCTTCTATGCCACAGCCGCGGCCGTGGTGCAGTCGAAGGGGGTGCCCATCTTCTGTGATGTCGACGAATCGCTGGGGATCGATCCCACCAAAATCGAAGCCCTGATCACGCCCCGTACCGTGGCCATCGCACCGACCCATGTCATGGGCAGTGTCTGTGACATGGGGTCGGTCATGGAGATCGCCCGGAAACATGGTCTCAAAGTCGTGGAGGACTGTGCCCAGTCTCCAGGTGGCCGATTCCGTTCCCAATGGGTAGGTACCTTCGGTGATCTGGGATGCTTCAGCATTTCCTGCTACAAGATTGTCGGCGGCGGCGAGGGAGGCTTGGTCTTGACGGGTGACAGACGACTGTGGGAAAGGGCCAACCAACTGGCGGAATGCGGCGGGCTTTGGCGGATGGACCGCTTCGCGCCCCCAAGATACGAAGGTGAACTGTTTTCGGGTACAAATTACCGAATGTCCGAGCTGGAAGCCGCTGTGGATGTCGTCCAGCTGGAGAAGTTGCCCCAAATCGTTGACCGCCACCATACAGTCAAGATGTCCATTCTGCGTGGACTGAAGACGTACCGGGAGATCACGCCGCAGAAGCTCAACGATCCCGACGGCGAGATTGGTTACCTGCTGCGGTTCTTCCCTGAATCCACTGTTCTGGGCCAGAAGATGGTCGAAGCCCTCAACGCGGAAGGCATTTCCTGTGGCATACGGGGGACGAATGCTCCTCCGGACTGGCACATCTACTCGGACATGTACCCCATAACCACGCAGTCCGGAACCATGGCCTCCGATCATCCCTTCGCACATGCTGCCAATGGTGTGGCCACGTATGCCCGAGGTGCCTGTCCCGTGGCGGACGATCTGTTTGCCCGTTGTGTGAATATTCCCCTCAATCAATGGTGGGCTCCCGAGGACTGCGAGGCCATTGCGGCGGGAATCAACAAAGTCCTTTCGGCATACTGTACGGAAGATACCGCCGGCGTGCCCTGGATCTGAATCTCTCGGGTGTTCGTAGAGCCCTTCTCTTGTCTCTGTCTGCCGAGGTGTTTCCGCACTTGGTTGTTCAGGTTTCGGCACAACCGTGGAACGGTTGTGGAGTTGGCCGGTAGTTGCAAAGTACCGCTGATGCCTCTCTTGAACCGGGACCGCGGACAGCAACGAGACCCGCGTCTCCAAGCACAAAATCCCCTGCATGGTCACGGTGACCGCCACCCGCCACAACCCCTCATCCGCGATTGCCATACCCGCTTGTGCCGTCAGGGGAAACCCGGGCAGGTGGTCATGATCGCAGCCATGGGCAAGCTGCTGCTCGTCCTCAACGCCATGTTCCGGGACCAAGTCCCGGAGCAGCCGAGATTTGCAACTACTCCCTATGAAGCTTGACTTTCAACACGGTTGCCGATCAATCGCCTTGGGCCGTCACGATGCCGGATTGACAGAAAGACTTCCCTCAACTACACTGCGGCTTGGGATCTGCGTTCTCCTGCCGGTCCTGGACATGTCCATATTAGTATTCATGTCATCACATTTATTGTCCAATATAATCGGAGGCTTGACATTATGTTGAATGAAAGGCGTCAAATTAGCCACATTTCCCGCCGTTCATTTCTGCACCTGTCCGCTACACTGGGCACGTTCGCCGGTTTGACGGCGTTGGCCGGTTGCGCCGCGCCGAGTGCCCCCGCCGAGGGCGAAGCAGGGGCGGACACCTGGGATGTGCTGTACTGGAAGCCGCCCCACAGTGCCAAGGCGGCTGAGGTGTGGGAGCCGTTGCTGCAGCGGTTCATGGATGCCAATCCCGGCATCACTGTGGACCATCAGGTTATTCCCTGGGGCAATGTGGACGAACAGTTCACGGCTGCCTTCGCCGGAGGATCACCGCCCGACGTCTTCTACCTCCCTGACGAGTGGTACCCCAAATACGTGCAGCAGGGCCAAATCCTGGATCTGACTGATCGGATCATTGATTGGGAAGAGAACTATCTTGAGTCCGCTTGGGAGATCGCCACTTACAAAGGCAGCACATGGGGATCCCCCTTCCTCGGGGTGGTGCAGGGCTGGCTGTGCAACATGACCCTCTTCCGGGAAAAGGGGCTGGATTCTGTCCCCACCAATTGGGAGGAGTTCCGCCAAGCTGCCCAAGTGATGACCGACCTTGATGCGGGCACCTATGGAATCAACGTGCCTGCCAGTTCAACCAATTGGGTCACCATGATTCCCCTGCTGGCAGCGGGCGGGGCCAGGCTCCTGAGCGACGATCTGACCGAGGTCACCGCCAACACGGAAGGAGGCCGCGCGGCCTTCACGGCACTGCTGGAAGACATTACCTATGCCGATCAGTCCAGCATCCCGGTGGGCTTCACGGGTGACCAGCGCCGGGACCTGAGCCTGGGGGGGCAGGTTGGGATGATTTGGCAGGAAAATTCGGCCATCAAGGCCCAGTGGCGTACCGAAGCCCCGGATCTGGAGCTGGACATCATTCCGATGCTTCAGTTGACCGATGACGGGCAGAACGCTGCCTGGGCCAATGTAGGCTTCATGTTCATGGCCTCCAGTTCCGCCAGCAACGACGGCGCGTTCACGTTTCTCGAGTACCTCTCCACCGACGAAATTCAGGTGGACTATGTGCAGAAGAGCGTCGATCTACTGCCTCTGAAGAAAGACATCGCGCCGCTTGACGACATTGATCCCATCGTTGCCGAGATGGTCTCTTGGCTGGGCAAGGGCTATGGCGTGGGCACGCAGATCAGCATCCGGTGGCGCGACGCGACCAACTCGCTGGTCCAGGAGTCCCATGCTGTCATGAGCGGCATCAAAACGTCGGCGGAAGCCCTCGCTGATGTCGAGGCGACGGTGAATCCGATTCTGGACGGCGAATAATCCCAGTGCCTGCATGATTCCAGGCTGGCGGCACCCCATCCAAGCCGCCAGCCTGGCAGGCCGTGGGGATTGCAGTCCAATCCTGGTTTCCCATCCCGAGGAAGCGGTGTCCAAGGTACGCCAAGGACGGGCGGTACCATTTTCATCCCCTTTCCGGTCACCGTACTTGGGACAGGGTATGAAGCGTTCATCCCGTCAGCCTGCTTTACAGATCCTCTCGGCCCAGGATGTGGTTGTATGAGACTCCCGTCCCCGGGCACTGCCCGGCATCGGACCTGGCGCAAGGTGCGCCAATCCCTGTTCTGGTATCTGTTGCTGTCGCCCAGCCTGTTGATCATTTTTGGATTCTCCACCGTTCCCCTTTTCTGGAGCATCTACTACTCATTGACGAAGGGCAGTATGCTGGGCCCGAAGACCTTTGTGGGCTTTGCCAACTACGTGCGGGCCGCCAGCCACCCCATCTTTCTGCGTACACTGCAGAACACAGTCCTCTATGCCGTGATGACGGTACCCACCGTCATTGTGCTGTCCATCGTGGTCGCCATCATCGTCTTTCAGGTGCCCAGGGGCCAAGGCTTCTTCCGCGGCACATTTTATTTCCCTCTCATCACTCCGGTGGTGATCGCGGCCAACATCTGGGCCTACATCGTCAATCGAGATTTCGGTCCCTTGAACCACATTCTGGGCTGGTTCGGTGTGCCGGGAATCGACTGGCTCGGAAATCCCACCTATGCCATCCCCGCCATCGTGATGATGGAAATCTGGCGTGGGTTTGGGTTCTACGTCATCATCCTGTTTGCCGCGCTGCAGGCCATACCGCGCGAGATGTACGAGGCGGCGCGCATTGACGGTGCCCAATTCTGGCGCATTATCCGCAGCATAACCTTGCCGTTGCTACGACCGGCCCTGGGGTTCTGCTTTATCATGGCCACCATTTTCAACTTCCAGCTGTTCGACGCCGTCTATGTCCTGACCAAGGGTGGCCCCGCCTGGTCCACCTCCACGGTCAGCTGGTATGTGTACCAGCAGGCTTTCGAGGCGGACAACATCGGCTTCGCCAGCACCATGGGCGTGGTGCTCCTGATCGTAATCCTGACCCTGTCCCTGATGCAGCTTCGTTTTTTCCGCACCGATATCGAATATTGACGCATGGCCGTCCATGTTCCCGTCTGCCAGGCAGGCGAAGCTCGGCCCGCCAGCACCATGCCGGCATCCGATCCTCCCGCACCGCGGTCCGAGTTCCGCTCCGTGGAGCAGGCTTCCGCCTCATAACCATCCAGAGGAGGATCGGAACAATCCATGACTACAAGTTTCGGCAGCATGCGCACCCGGCGCGCCACCCGCTTGTGGCAGGCCGGATTTTATGCCGTGATGATCACCATGTCGGTGGTGACGGTGGTGCCATTCCTGTTCATGGCATCCACGTCCTTCACGAAGTCATT
Organism: Anaerolineales bacterium; assembly: GCA_034428255.1. Taxonomy (GTDB): domain Bacteria; phylum Chloroflexota; class Anaerolineae; order Caldilineales; family Caldilineaceae; genus Bin34. The sequence goes on along the minus strand of DAOUIC010000070.1, from coordinate 2,401 downwards.
CACCATGATGACGTATCCGCCCACCCTGATTCCGGACAATCCGTCCCTGGACAACTACGTTGAGATCATTTTCCGGTTTCAAAAGGGTTTGTTTCCACGCTGGTTCTTCAATACGGTGTTCACCACCACCCTGATCACGGCGGGCAGCCTACTCCTAAACACCTTGTCCGGATACATCTTCGCCAAGAAGGAGTTTTACGGCCGCGACTTGGTGTTCGCCCTGCTCCTCGCCACCATGATGGTACCGGTGGCGGTGGTGCTGCTGCCTTCCTTCCAAATCATCCGGGTGTTCCGCCTGTTCAACACCTACTGGGCCCTCATCATCCCCGCTCTGGCGACGCCCTTCGGCATATTCCTGATGCGGCAGTACATAACCAGTCTGCCCACGGCCCTGATTGAGGTGGCCAACATTGACGGGGCCAGCGAGCTCAGGATTTTTTGGTCCATTGTCATACCCCTGTCCACGCCAGGCATGGCGGCCCTGGGCATCTTCACCGTGATGAATGCTTGGAATGCCTTCCTCTGGCCCCTGATTGTCCTGCGCGCGAACGAAATGCGTACGCTGGTCGTGGGGCTGGCAACGGTTCAGAGCGAATTCAACATCAACTATGGTCTGGTTATGGCCGGGTCCGTGCTGACCGTACTGCCGCTTCTGGTCCTGTATCTGATTTTCCAGCCCTACTTTGTGGAAGGGCTGCGCATGGGTTATGGGAAATAGACGGTGTTGGCATATTTAAGCGTAAGAATGGGATTATTTGTTGAAGATACAACATTTTAGAGGTCTTGGCCCACGGGGAATTCGCGTGTAGGTATTGCCCCTTGGCCAGTTTTGGGCCGGTGTTCGTCCCTCCATCGTGGCATGGAGGGGTGCGGTGCCTGCTGCGGTGGATGTGGCTGTCCACCGTCCTCGCCACAGACCACTGGCCGGTCTGGGAGCGGAGGCACGCTTGGACGGTCCAGGGTTGCCACTGCCGCCGGCGCGCACCGCTTGCTGCATTACAACTGTAGTGTCAGGCCGGCTCCACTGGTACCGCCCACGTTCCCCCAATGTCGGCTCAGCGTCGTCTTTCGGCCTCCCACCAGATCAGGGGGGCGGCAAGCGGGCCTCGGTAACCCAGGGCCGAATGGTATTGCCAGGCCCGGATGCCCAACCGTGCCAATGCGGGAAGGTCCCGACCGGCCAAAATTCCCCCGCAGGCCACGAGATCCACTTCATGGCCGTGGATGTGTTTCAAGGTGGCCAGGGCGATCTGGGCTTTGCGTGCCAAGGGGGCGAGTGGCTTGCCGCTCAGGAAAGCCGGCGAGCCATCCGGGTGGTACTGGAAAAGGACATCGGTTGCGATGATGGCCTTGACGTTGCATTCGTCGCACAGTTGCAGGAGTTCCCGATAACGGGACGCCGGCAGTTCAGGACTCACCTTGAACCAAAGCGGAGTGGCGGTGGGCATGGCTTGACCGGCCGCCTCCACGAGGTCATCGACCGTGGCAGCCAACTCCGGGTCCGTCATGATGTGCGCGAGGTTCAGGGTGATCCAGGACGGATTGAGGTCCGCGGCGAAGATGATTTCCAAGGACTCGGTGATTTCCTGTCGCATTTCGTCACCATCGCCCGGTACCGGAGGGGGCGAGATGTTGAGACCGTAGGTGGAAGGAAGATCCGATCGATGCAAGGACAAATAGGCTGTCGCGGCGCGGATACCGGGGTTGCCGGAGACACCGGGTGCGAGTCGGGGCCAACGGTTGAACGAGCCGTACTCCACCGGCCCGGCCAACAAGGGCAGTATGCGCCAACCCGGCAGGAACGAATCGGCACGGACCACATGGGCCAGAGCCTCGCTCTCGTTGGCATAGCCTTTGCCCTTGATCCAGCCTCCGGCCAGAATGAAAGGCTGGGGTAGCTGGACTCCTCCCACCTGAACGGGAGCCCGAGGAAGCAGCACAGAGCCAAGTTTGCGACCTAAGCGGAGCAGGTTGGAGTGTTGGTCCGCGGGGCCAAGGTAGTCTTGCAGAAGCTTGGTCCGGAAGGTTTCCTCTTCTCCAGGCTTGGGACGGCCCAACCTCGAGTAGAGCGCTCCGTAGCCGTCCAGCAAGGGTGGGGCGAATTGGTTGCGAAGGAGAGGGGACATCAAGCGGTCATGGTGGGGTCAGACGGGGTGGCAGTTAGCGAATGGTGTGGATGCTTTCGGGACAATCCAACCCCTCAGAGCCAGGTAGATGCAGAGAACTGTGTGACTGGTAGTCCCAAGGTCTGTCATCCGGAACCTCACGCCTCGGCTAGCGAAATCGTGTCGAGCCGAATCTTGGCAATGACCGCGTGAGCATAGGCGATGCAGGCCCGAATGTCTTCCGGTTCCAGCCCGGGGTAATCGTCCAGCAATTCCTCCTGTGTGGCTCCTTGGCT
>DAOUIC010000069.1:0-1680 GCA_034428255.1 Anaerolineales bacterium | reverse complement strand
ACCGGGGCGGCGGCAACGGCCGTGGTGGATTCCGCGGCGGCAGCTACCGCGACGACCATTCCAGGGACCGGGACGGTGGCCGCGGGCGCGGTTCCGACCGGGGCGGTTCCCGGGGACGTCGTCGCACCTATCGTCGCCGGGACAACTGAGCGCGGCGGGGACCGATCCTTGTTGCGACTGCGGTCGAACCGCTGACAGGAGTTTTTCACGGGCCGGGAGCGCTTAGGTAGCGTTCCCGGCCTTTTTCCATCGGGATGATTCGGCCGTGTCGGGTTTCCGGGCGGAAAGTGTTGCGGTGCTGGGCATCGGCGTGGACCCGCTGACCGTGCCTGAGTTGCACGGACACATCGCGGATGCTGTACGGGCCAAGGGCCAGACAACGTTCCTGCACGTAAACGTGCATGCTCTCAATTTGGCGTGCCGGCATCCTTGGCTGCACGACTACCTGAACAGCGCCGATCTGGTGGTCTGTGACGGCGCCGGTGTGCAGTAGGCCGCACGCCTGTTGGGCGGCTGGCTGCCCGCCCGCATCACCTATGCGGACTGGATCTGGCAGTTGGCGGCCTTCGCCGAACTTGAAGGCTTCACCATGTTTCTCCTGGGTGCCAGGCCCGGGGTGGCCCAGGAGGCTGCCCTCAGGCTTCGGGAACGCCACGGCCGGCTGAACATCGTCGGCTGCCACCACGGCTACTTCGACCATGGAACCGAGTCCGCCGACAACCGCCGGGTGATCGAAGCCATCAATGCCGCGAGGCCCGATATCCTGATTACGGCCTTCGGTATGCCGTTGCAGGAACGCTGGCTGGCCGACAACCGCGTCCGGCTCGATGTGCGGGTCGCGCTGGCCGGTGGTGCCGTGCTCGACTACGTTTCCGGAAGACTGGCGCGTGGTCCGCGCTGGATGACGGACAACGGATTTGAGTGGCTGGCCCGGCTGCTGATCGAGCCCGGCCGTTTGTGGCGCCGGTATTTGTTGGGCAATCCCCAGTTCCTCGGCCGAGTAATGCTTCAACGTTTGGGGATGCGCTTTCGTCTGTCACAATGACAGTGGGACTGCGGTCGGTTCCGCTGCGCGCCGCAGCGACGGTTGTTCCGGTCCGCGACCGTATCCGAATTGATCCAGTGGCCCCTCCCGGTATTCGGCCATGCTGAAACGATTTTCCGCCAACTACATGGCGATCCTGTTCCTGCTGGACGGATTGCTGTACCAGGCGGCCCTGTGGATTGCGCCGCTGTTGACGGACCGCGGAGCAGTGGCCACGCCCGGGCTGCATCTTCAGCTGGGAGTGTGTTGGCTGCTGGCCTTTCTGGTGCTTGATGTCTACAACCCGAGTAAGGGCATTCGCTGGAGCCAGGAGGGCCAGCGGGTGTTCATGGCGAGCGTCCTGGCCGGGCTGCTGCTGGCCGGGCTGCTGTATTTGTCGGGCGGTGTCCTGCCGCGCGGGGTGTTCATCGTCCAGATTGGAATCGCGGCCGTTCTGATCTGGGGCTATCGGATTGTCCTGCGGCTGTGGCACCGCTGGCTGCGGCTGCGGCGGGAACGAACCCACGGCGTCAACCGAGTCCTGGTCCTTGGGGCGGGAGACATTGGTGTCAACTTCGCCCGGGAGTTCATCAATGCTTCCTGGCCCGGCCTCGAGTTGGCCGGATTCCTGGACGACGATCCGGCCCTGGATGCAG
>DAOUIC010000068.1:0-7642 GCA_034428255.1 Anaerolineales bacterium | reverse complement strand
CCAGATCCGCATCGCCGCTCCACACGGACATTTCGGCGTGTGCGTCGACACCGATGGCAATCAGCAGGCTCTGGAGGACAGCCCGGTAGGGGGCTTCCGTCGTGAGGTTCTGGTTTGCCAGGCCGTGGAAAAACGTTGTCAGTTCGCGGACCCACGTTTCAAGATCGCCGTTCGCCAGCGCGGCCTGCAGTGGTTACAGGCGCGCGGGGTTGAAGTCGATGCCGTAGGCATCCAGCAGATCCCGCGCGTAGGTGTCGCGTACTTCCCGATTGGGAAAATCGACCGTCAGGGGGACTTCGCCTCCGCCCTTGAGCGTGTAGTAGCCCGACTGCAGCATCAAGGCGGTGAAGTCCGGCGCGTCGAGACGGTAGGCCGTTCCCTGCCGGTAATCCCATGGCAGCGACGGGTCGGGCAGTCGGCTCCTGCCCTGCTGCACCAACTTCACCAGCAGGGTTGGCGAGCCGGACAGTGCCCACATGTTCGGGAAGTCCCCTTCCAACGCCCGATGGCGGATGCCCGGCTCTTCCATGAGGCGCATGCATTCCAGCAGGGTGAAGGGGTTGTAGATCAGCGGCGTCTCCGGGTCCGGGCCGAAACGGTATCCGTTGTAATGAGCGCGCAGGCCGTCCATGAGACGACCACCGGCCAGTTCCGGGGTCTCTGATTCAATCCACTCCAAGTATGGGGCGAAGTGGGTTTCCAGTTCGTTCTGGGTGAAACCGCACAGGGTGGCTGCAACCGGCCGGTCCGACCAGTCCACCAGGTTGTTCAGGGCGGAGAACAAATTAACGCGGCTGAACCGCGAGATGCCTGTCAGAAACGCCAGGTACAACTGACTCTGGGATGCCTTGAGCACCGCATAGAAGTCGTGCAGTGTCCCCAGTGCCTTGTCGGCTCCTTCCACTCCCCCAATGAACTTGTGCAACGGAGCATCGTACTCGTCTACCACCACTACCACCGTTGTCCGGAAGTGGCGGTACAAACCGTCAATGATGCTCCTCAGAGCCATTGCCGGATCGCCGTTGCCCTGTGGCATGGGCGGCAGGTAGCCGGTTCCCCAGGGAACTCCCCGGTCCGCCCAGCCGCGGGCGAGGTTCGCCATCTCGAAATCCAAGGCGCTTTGAATGGAAGCGGAGTTCGAGCGGGACACCACGGACATGTCGATCCGCAGGACGGGGTGCCATCCGTGCGTCCCGTGCCACTCTTCCGTGTCCAAGCCCTGCCAAAGCCAGCCGGAATTGTTCCAGTCTTGCGGTTGGGCAAGCATGGAGCGGCTGTGCGTATCGTCCGTCGAGACTGCGCTGTCAGGTGGGATCCCCTGGAACCAGGCTTCCAGTGTGCTGACCAGCAGGCTCTTGCCGAACCGGCGTGGCCGGGCCAGAAACTGGAATTTGTGCGCGAGCGGAGGGATCCCTCCCGACTTGACCGGGGTCGCTTCCAGAAGCTTTCTGAAGAAGCCGGTTTTGTCGACGTACAGGCCGCCTTGATCGCGGATCTCGATGAATTCCGAACTGCTGGTGTGCAGCGGCGGGAACTGTCTGGGATACACCTTGATGTTTCGACGGTACTGTTTATCTGTGGCGCGCCGAAGCCGGTTGCCACCGGCCAATGGGCATGACCAACCGGATCCGTTGCTTGCGATCCATCCCTGTCCGAAGTGGGCAACAGTGTCATCCGAGTCGGACCTCAAATTGTATGTGCCGACGTAACCAAGGTGGACGGGGAGCTGCCGACTGCTTTGGTCAGGGGACCGGGACCATGGGCGCGGTCGGAAACATTGGACGCGCCATGCCGACGGCAACCCGACTGGATCGCGGGTTACAATGGGGGCGATGTCCCCTCCTTCGGCAACGGAAGGCCGGCCGGCGCGCCGCACATGAAGAAAAGAGTTCTGGTGACTGGTCCCGCGGGCAGGATTGGCGTGTCCCTGACCGAATACGCCCTCGATCGCTATGACCTCCGACTGGGCATCCGCTCCACGCCCATGCCGGAGCACTTGGCGCACGTGCCCACTGTGCAGCTCGACATCACCGATCCGGATTCCTGCCGACAGGCCTGCGAAGGCATCGACGTTGTTGTCCATCTGGCCGCCGAAGCCAGCACCGAAGCGGACTTCCGTACCTCGCTTCTGCCTCGCAACCTGCTGGGGATCTACAACCTCCTGGAGGCCGCGGTGGCTGCCGGCTGCCGGCGGGTGGTGCTGTCCTCCTCGGTCCAGTCCATTGCCGGCTATCCCCTCGACCACCAGGTGCAGGAGGACTCCATCCCCCGGCCGCTGAACCTCTACGGAGCCACCAAGGCCTTCGCCGAGGCGATTGGCCATGTCTACGCCAAGTCGCACGGCCTGTCCTGCCTGGTGGTGCGCATTGGCACGTTCGAGCACAACCAATCCCCGTTCCCGGCGAACGGCCGCAATCTCAGCACCTTCATCTCGGCCCGGGACATGTCACAGCTGCTGTGTTGCTGCGTGGACGCGGATCCCGACCTGGACTACGCCGTGGTGCACGGCGTCTCGCAGAATCGCTACAAGCGCATGGGCCTCACGCAGACCCGCAGTCTGGTCGACTACAAGCCGCAGGACGATGCCTTTGTCTGTTTCGAGGTGGGTATTCCCTACCGGGACCGCTGGTTCGAGGAAGCCTACGACGGGCGAAGGCCGGAACAGCCGGTCAAGCCCAAGGCCTGACGGCCCTCCCTTCCATCCCCCTCTGTTCACCCAACGCTTCGCCGACAGTTTCAGGAGTCGTTCATGTCCACTCCCATCCGTATATCCGTGATCGGTGCCGGCAGCGCCCAGTTTTCCCTGGGTTTGGTCAAGGACATCTGCCTGACCGCAAGCCTCAACGGCAGCCAAATCAGCTTCATGGACATCGATGGCGACCGCCTGGAGATGATTCACAGGCTGGCCAGCCGCTACGCCAACGAACTGGGCGCGGACCTGAGTTTCGATCTGACCGAGTCGATGGCCGACTCCATGCAGGACGCGGACTTCGTGATCAACACGGCCTCGGCCCATACCCACGCCATGCAGCGACTGATCCGCGAGACCGTCGAGAGCTACGGCTACTACCACGGCGGCGGCCTGGGCGGCGGCAACTACCACAACCTGCAGCTGATGCTCGATGTGGTGGGCACAATGGAACGGATTTGCCCCGACGCCTGGCTGATCCAGAGCGGCAATCCGGTCTACCAGGGTTGTACCCTGATGACCCGCGAGAGCGACATCAAGGTGTGCGGTCTCTGCCACGGCCACTACGGGGTGCATCGAATCGCCAACACGCTCGGTTTCGACCTCGACGAACTCACTTGGCAGGCTCCGGGCCTCAACCACAACATCTGGCTGACCCACTTCCTCCACCGCGGTGAGGATGCCTATCCCGTCCTGGAGGACTGGATCGCCAACGAGGCCGAGGATTACTGGCGGACACACGAGGCGGAGCGCACCCACGACATCCAGATGTCGCGCGGCACCATCCACCAATACCGGATGTTCGGTCTGATGCCCATCGGCGACACGCCGCGGTCCGTCGGCTGGTGGTACCACACCGACCTGGCCGTCAAGAAGCACTGGTACGGCGAGCCCTTCGGCGGACCGGACACACACATCGCCCGCCCCTACTTTGTGAGGAACCTGGAAGAGCGGTTGGCCCACATGCAGGCCGTGGCGGAGGACGAGTCCGCTTCGCTGATCGAGGCCTTCGGCCAGGAAAAGACCAAGGAACAGCAGGTTCCAATCATCGACGGCCTGGTCAACGACAACGAGGGACAGTTCCAGGTCAACGTGCCCAACTATGGCGCCCTGCCCGGTGTGCCCGACGACGTGGTGGTCGAAGTGCCGGCCATCGTCAACGCCAAGGGCATCCAGCCGCTGCGCGTGCATCCCCTGCCCGAGAAGATCATGTACGACCAGATCCTGCCGGGCTGGCTGCACATGGAGCGCGACCTGCTCGCCTTCCAGACCGGGGACCGGCGCACCCTCCTGCTGAATGCTCTCGAGGCCGGCCAGACCCACGACTACGACCAGGCCCTGAACGCCCTCGAGGACGTGCTGGCCGTGGAGGGCAACGAGGACGTGAACGCCCACTACCGCTACGGACCCGGCGACAGCCTGCTGCGCGAACGGCTCGGCCTCGCCGCGGCCAACGGCGCGTCACCCAACGGCTCCCGCCCCGCCTGACCTCCACCTTCATCTGATCATCGCCATTCCAAAGTCACTATGTCCACACCCATTCGCATCTCCGTCATCGGCGCCGGCAGCGCCACGTTCTCGCTGGGGCTGGTCAAGGACATCTGCCTGACCGAAAGCCTCAACGGCAGCAGCATCAGCTTCATGGACGTGGATGCCGGCCGGCTCGATCTAATTCACACGCTGGCCACGCGCTATGCCGACGAACTGGGGGCCGACCTCAGTTTCGATCTGACCGAAAGCCTGCCGGAGACCCTGCAGGACGCGGACTTCGTCATCAACACGGCCTCCGCCTTCTCGCATGGCCTGCAGCGGGAGGTCCGCGAGGTCATCGAACCCTACGGCTACTACTACAACGGCGGTCTGCACAGCCACAACTTCTACAACCTGCAGTTGATGCTGGACGTGGTCGGCCACATGGAGCAAATCTGTCCGGATGCCTGGTTGATCCAGAGCGGCAACCCGGTCTACCAGGGCTGCACGCTCATGACCCGCGAGAGCGACATCAAGGTCTGCGGGCTCTGCCACGGCCATTACGGCGTGTACGGGATTGCGCGCACGATCGGCCTGGAGGACCTGCACAAGGTGACCTGGGAGGCTCCCGGCCTGAACCACAACATTTGGCTCACCCGGTTCATCTACGAAGGCCGGGATGCATATCCCCTGCTGGAGGACTGGATTGCCAACGAGGCCGAAACCTATTGGCGCGACCACCGCGCCACCAGCACCCACGACACGCAGATGTCGCGTGGCACCATCCACCAGTACCGCATGTTCGGCCTGATGCCGATTGGGGACACGCCGCGCGCCGTGGGCTGGTGGTACCACACCAGCCTGCCGGTCAAGAAGCACTGGTTCGGCGAGCCCTACGGCGGGCCGGACACCCACATTGCGCGTCCCCAGCACGTCCGGAAGCTGGAGGATCGCCTGGCCCACATGCAGGGCGTGGCCGACGATCCCAAGGCCAGCCTGATCGAAGCGTTCGGCGACGCCAAAACACACGAACAGCAGGTACCCATCATCGATGGCCTCGTCAACAACAACGAGGGCTACTTCCAAGTCAACGTGCCGAACCACGGCGCGCTGCCCGGTGTGCCGGACGATGTGGTGGTCGAGGTGCCGGCCATTGTCAACGCCAAGGGCATCCAGCCCGTGCGCGTCCAGCCGCTGCCCGAAAAGATCATGTACGAGCAGATCCTGCCCGGCTGGCTGCAGATGGAACGGGAACTCCTGGCCTTCCAGGACGGCGACCGCCGCGCCCTGCTGTTCGATGCACTCGAAAGCAACCAGACACGGGAATACGACCAGGCCCTGTCCGCCGTCGAGGAAATCCTGGCCCTCAAGGGTCACGAGCAGATGAACGAGCACTACACCTACGGCGCGGGCGACATGCTGCTGCGGGCCCGGGTCAACGGTGTGGCCGTGAACGGGAGCCGCGCGGCGTGATGAGCGTCGGCCTGGCGGTTGACATTGCGGTTGCCCACATCAGCGACCGGGAGGCCACCGCGCGCATCACCGAACTGTTGGCCGACCTGCATGGTTCGGAATACGAGTTCGCGATCCGGCACGTGCGTGGATCAGCGACCCTCTATCCCGTGCCGGGCCGGTTGACCGCCTGCTTCCTCATGGAAGCGCAGGGGGCGGGCCTCAGCCTGTTCCAGGGCGATTTGGTGCGGTGTCCGGATGCCGGGTTTCCCGCAAGGACCGTCGACAACGATTTGTCGGAGGTCACCGAAAGGCGCTGGCATCCGGTTCAGGCCGGGGACACGGTCTGTATTGACGACCGCGCCCGTTCCATGGCCAACCTCTCGGGCGACCTGGTCTGGTTCGAGGTGTCGATGCCGGTTACCGACTACGTGGCTCCGCGTCTTACGCTGCTGCGCAACCTGAAGGACCAGCCGGGTGGTTGCGCGGCCCACGCCGGCGCGTTCCGGCGCGAGGCGCTGCCGCCCGTCAGACCGGTGGCTGCAGATCCCAACCGGCGGGGCGTGAACCGGATCAACATGCATGCCTTGGACATGCGGACCGATCGGGAACCGCCGCCATCCCCGCACTGCCATGGTCCGGTGGCCGCCGCCGATGCCGGATTCGTGAACCATTCCGAAACGGCCCTCGTCCTGCCGCGCAGCCTGTACGGATTGCCACCCCACGGCGCGGGTCTTCCGGAGCAGGTCGAAATGTATCCCCGCGTTTCGGACCCCATCGGAGAACCGGCCGTGGTTCCGGTGCGACCCGGTTCGATTGTGGTGACACCCGGTGCCCGCGACCGGACCATGGGCCACTGTTTCGTAAACGCCTTTGCCATGCTGGTGGCGATTCCCGGCTTCGTCTCCCCGCATCATGGCCTGCCCCGAGAATAGTTCTTCCCGCTGATGCAGCCGTTTGTTGCAGGCATGCGCACCGGGCGCGGCCTCTTCGTCCTGACCCTGAAACGGCTGGCCAGCCGCCCCGGGCTGACCATTCTGGCCCTGATCGGCATTGTGCTGGCCGTGGGCCTGCTCAGCTCCGCCGCCTTCTTCGCACAGGCGGTTGATCGGGTCATCCTCAATCAGGAGCTGGACGAACTCAGTGCGGCGACCAACCGGCCGGCCTTCTCCACGCGCATCTACTTCTTCCCGTCCTCGCGCAAGCGCATGGGGATCGAGGCGGCGGAACGCGCCGGTTCGAGCATCAGCGGCACCCTGGCTGCCGAAATTGGCCTGGGCGTCGACCGCAAGGACCTGCAGATGGAAAGCGGGAGCATGGTGCTTCTGCCGGCCCAGGGCGATTCCGCCTATACCGACATCCGCGAGTACCTGACCAGCGTCAACATCGTCTACATCGAAGGCGTGGCCCCTCATCTCAACATCGTGCAGGGGGACGCGTTCACGGATGTCATGGGCGCGCCCGATGTGCTGAACGCCTGGATGCACTTGTCGCTGGCCGACGAGATGGGCGTCTCCCCCGGCGAGGAGTTCGAGCTGGCGCTCAACGCCGCGGACGAAGGCATCCAGATGCGGATTGCCGGGATTTGGCAGGCTGCCGACGGGGAAGACAACTTCTGGTTCAATCCGCCCGACACCAAGCTGGGGGATGCCCTGCTGGTAAGCCGCGCCTCCTACCTCAACTTCATTGAGCCGATTCTGCCCAGCCGTTCGCGATTCGTGTCATGGCACATCAGCCTGGACGATTCAACCCTGAACCCGAAGTACTCGCGCGAGTACGCCGAGGGCTTCGAGATGGGCATGGCGGTGATTGACAAGTACCTGCCCGGTGCCAACCTCGACATCTCCGCCCTGGATCCGCTCAAGGATTTTGTGCAGCGCAACACGCTGCTCACGATCCAACTGCTGGGCTTCAACGTACCGGCCCTCGGCTTCCTGATCTACTTCCTGATCATGATTGCGGCCATCATTGCCCGGTGGCAGCAGCGCGAGACGGCCATTCTGGTGTCGCGCGGCCTGAACACCTCGGGCG
>DAOUIC010000067.1:0-27202 GCA_034428255.1 Anaerolineales bacterium | reverse complement strand
CCCCTTCCTGGATCTCAACCTGTACCGCAGCAAATTGTTCCGCCAGGCATCCCTGGGGGCGGCTCTGCGGATGGTTACGATGGGTTGCACCAGCCTCCTGGTTCCGCTGTTCCTGGTGGACATGTTCCACGTGGACGGAGTAACGCTGGGCCTGATGCTGATGATCAATCCGGCCGCGATGTCGTTGATGGTCCGATTCGGCGGCACGGCCGCCGACCGGTTCGGCAGCGGCAAGCCACTGATGGTGGGGTTCGCGCTGCAGATCGCCGTCATGCTGTCCATCTACTGGTCGCCTCTGCCCCTGACCCTGTTGGGCCTGGGATCCCTGTTGGCGGTGCACGGTCTGGGTATGGGACTGATGCTCGCATCCCTCCACCGGATTGCGCTCCTGGATGTCAACGAGGCGAACGCAACAGTGGCCGCAGGCATGTACAGCTTCGTGCGCTTCATCGGTGTGGCCATCGGCGTTGCCGTGGCCGGTGTCATCTTCCAGGGGTTCACCGAAGCAGGTGTCGAGCCGGTCATGGCCTACCGGCAGACCTTTGGCGGATTCGCGGTCGCGGCTGCCGCGGGGCTCGCACTGTCGTTTGTGATCAAGGACCCTGGACCGTCACGTGCCTGAGCCGACGGGCGCAGGTCCGGGAACCACTGGAATCAGGCCGCCTACCCGGCGCAGATCAGGTTGATGAGGACTTCAGCCGTCTGGTGCACCGACACCAGATCCACCCATTCCTCGGTGGTATGCAACCCATATCCCAGGGGTCCGAAGATCACGCAGTCGGATCCGGCCGCTCCCAATATCGCCGCGTCGGTCCAATAGGGAGCTCCCACGACTTTGGGTTCAACGCCCATTGCACCGGACGCCGCCGTGCGCAACCGGCCCAGCAGGGTGCCGTCGGCGCGGCTTTCGAATGGTTCGCGTACGAGATCAAGGGACAGCGACAACCGCTCGGCACCCAAACGCTGGTTTGCCGCTCCGATCAGGTCCCTGAGGTCGCCGGTCACGTCAGCCAACGCCTCGCCGGGAGCGGTGCGGCGCTCCACCCTCACGGTGCACGTTGCCGGATAGATGCTGATGGCGGTGCCGCCCGCGATGGTGGAGGCATGGATCGATGGCGGGCCGGCGGCGGTCGACGACGGCCGCGCCACCAGTTCGGCGGCGTGGTCGTGCAGGGCGGCCAGGAACACGCCCATGCACGAGATGGCATCAATGCCCTCCTGCCAGCGGCTCCCGTGTGCGGCGCGCCCTTCGGCGGTAACGGTGTACCAGGCAAAGCCGCGGTGAGCGACCGCGATCTCCATGCCGGTCGGTTCCAGGACCAATGTTTGCTCCGCAATCGGATCCTCGACCAGGCGCTGGGCGCCGATGCTGTCCGCCTCTTCATCCGAAACGAACGCCAGGGTCAGGTCGCCCGCAGGTCCGTGGTCGGACTGCACCAGCGCATCGGCGACGGCGAGCATCGCCGCAATGCTGCCTTTCATGTCCTGGGCTCCGCGCCCGTACACCTGACCATGCTGTTCCCACGGCAGGAAGGGCGCCGACATGCCGTCAACCCCGACCGTGTCCATGTGGGCTAGCAGCATCAGGGAAGGTGCCCCGGACCGTTGTCCGGGCATGGTGGCCACCACATTCGGGCGGTTGGGCTCTGCTGTTTCCTGCCGGGATGGTTCCAGGCCTATGCGGGCCAGTTCCGACATGATGAAGTTCGCCAGGTCGTCTTCCCCGGGTGCGCCCGGGGTCAGGGTCGGATTGCGCGAATCGATGGCAATCAGCCGGAACAGGACTTCCCTGAGAAAGTCCCGGTTCAGTTTCGGACGGGCCTCGGAAGTCATGGGGACGGCAGCGGTTGGATCAGGGACCGAAGCCCGGGTCAATGGTGGCCCGCGGCCAGGCCGTTGGCTTCGCCCGTCACATAGCGCCGGGCCGTCTCCGCCAGCACGGCAACCCCCAGGGGAAACACGTCCTCGTCGATGTCGAACAGGGGCGTGTGGTGGGCTCCGCCGTTTTCCACGGCCGCCCCGAGCATGAACATGGATCCCGGGACCGCACGCGTCATGTAGGCAAAATCCTCGGCCCCCATGCTGAACGGAGCCTCCGGACTGGAGATGGCCTCCGGACCGGCCAAATCGGCCGCGGCGGCTTCCAGCCAATCCGTGACATCGGCGTCGTTGACCATGGCCGGGTAACCCTTGTGCAGTCGAAATTCATAGGCTCCGCCCAGGGTTTCCGCGACCTTGAAGCACTGTTCGATTTCATGCCACAGCCGTTGGCGCACCTCGTCGGACAGACTTCGAATGGTCCCCTGCAGGTACACCTCGGCTGGAATCACGTTGGAGGCCGCGCCGCCCGCAATCTGTCCCAGACTGACCACGCACTTGTCCTTGGGGCTGATGCGGCGGGAAGGAATCCCGTACAGCTGGGGCAGGATGGCACTGAGCAGGTACAGGGGATCCACTCCCTGATGGGGCATGGCTCCATGGCCGCCGTCGCCGCGGACCCAGGCCTCGAAACTGTCCACCGCGGCCAGGGCATCGCCCCGGCACACGGCGACCTCGCCGGAAGGCCGGGTCGAATTGACGTGGAGTGCGATGACATGGTCCAGCTCCGCCACCGCCTGGTCCTCGATCATGGCTGTGGCGCCGCTGGTGCCCGTTTCGTCGAAACCTTCCTCGGCCGGCTGAAACAGCAGCTTGATCCGGCCCTTCCATGCATCCGGCTGGATTGCATAGTTCTGTTGGAGGATCTCGGCGGCTCCCAACAGCATGGCCGTGTGGGCGTCGTGGCCGCAGGCATGCATGATTCCAGGGTTGTCGGACTTGAAGGAATGTCCAACCTGCTCCTCGATCGGAAGCGCGTCCATGTCCGCCCGAATGCCAATGACCGGCCCGTCGGCCGGTCCGATGGTGGCGGTCACTCCGGTCCGGCCGACTTGGGTCCGAATGTCCTGCGTGCCGATTTCGGCCAGGGCGTCGGCCACCAGGGCGGCGGTCTTGAACTCCTGGAATCCCAGTTCCGGATTCCGGTGGATATCCCTGCGGTAGGCAACGACCTTGGACTGGATCTTCCTGGCTTCCTGCAACATGGCGGAATTCCCAACTGAAAGAATGGCGAAGATTTTGGCGCGCGTCGACGGCAACGCCTAATGGTAGTCGGACAGGTCGAACACCTTGGACATGGCGGCCCAGTGTTCATCGGCCCGGGCTTCCGGCACCCGCGACTGGAAATTGTCCATCAGACGCTGCCACTCGTTGTACCGCGGACTGCTGGCTTCCAGCCTGGCAAAGTCGCGGTCCGGTTCGAAGTCGTCGCGGGCCTGCATCAACATGAACATCCGGCGTCCCAGCAGCCAAATGCGCATGTCGGTGATGCCTACCGTGCGGAGATCCCGGATTACTTCCGGCCAAACCTCGGCATGGTGGCGGACATACTCGGCGACGGCCTGCTCATCGTCCACGAGATCGATGGTGAGCGCGAATTCCTGCATGGGGCTGTTCCTTGGGACTACAAGTGGGCCATGGCCTTGATGACGCCGGCCTCTGGATCAAGCCAGCCGCCGAAACTGGCGGTGACGTCATCAAACGGGACTTCGTGGGTTAGCAGCGGACTGGTCACCAAGACATTCTCCTGCATGGCGGAAATCACCCGCTCGAAGTCCTGTCTGGTGGCGTTGCGGCTGCTCTTGAGCGTCACTTCCCGTCGGTGGAAATCGGGATCATGGAACGTGATGTCGGCCTGGACCAGGCTCACGAGCACGTAGGTGCCACCGTGGGCCACCAGCTCGAAGCCGCGTTCCATGGAACCTGGATGGCCGGTCGCGTCGAACAGCACATGGGCCATTTCGCCGTGCGTCAGGTCGGCCAGGCGGGTCTCGAAGTCCTCGTCCACCAGGCAGACATCCGTAACTCCCTGGAAGTGTTCGGCACAGAAGTCCAGCTTGTCCTGGGCGATGTCGGCCACAATGACCCGGGCCGGGCCGGCCATGCAGGCAAACTGCACGACCCCCAGGCCGATGGGACCGGTGCCCACAACCACAACCGTGTCTCGGCCGTGAATGGCCGCGCGTTGGACTGCGTGGGCGCCGATGCACTGGTTTTCGACGAGGGCCATCTGCGATAGGCTAAGCCCGTCTGCCGGCAGCAGGAGGTCGGGAGGCAGACTCAGTGATTCCCGCATCCCGCCGTCGGTATGCACACCAAGGACCTGCATCCGGACACAACAGTTGGACCTGCCGCGTCGGCAGGCGCCGCAACTGCCGCATGCCAGATACGGCAGGACGACCCTGTGGTCCCCTGGGCTGCAACTCCTGTGGGCGCCGGGGTCCACGACCTCGACTGCCAATTCGTGACCCAGAACGCGCGGGTAGGTGAAGAACGGTTGACGTCCGCGGTAGGCGTGCAGGTCGGTCCCACAGATGCCGATGCGACGCACCCGCACCAGTACTTCACCAGCCTTGCGTTCGGGAACCGGTACGTCTTCCTGACGCAGGCAAAATGGCTCGGTGAGTGTTATCTGCTTCATGCGCGAAGGAGTCCTGCAACGTTAATATGCAAGGCACGGGCAGACAAAATTGTAGCAACCAAGCCCAGGTCCACCCGGTGACCCGGGCGGACCTGGGGGCCAAGCCAGTGGACATGCCGACAATTTCTGAGGGACTTTCACCTATACGAAAGTCGAGACTGATCCGCCTCGGCCGGGTGCGTTGGTGGGGGTGCGTTGCGGTACCGATCCTTGTCCTGTGTATGCTGTGCCACACGCCGGTTGGAGTGCAGGCCCTTGCCGCCTTGACGAACAGGTCCGCTCGAACAGCCGTCTCGACCACGTTGCCCGTGGTGGTTCAGATTGGGGACCGCCAACACAACCTGCAAGTCCCGTCGGGTACTGTGGCAAACGCTCTTGCATGGAGTCGCATCGCAGTGGGTCCGCTGGACCTGGTCGATCCCGGTCTCGAAACACCGGTCGATGCTGGCATGTACATTCGCATTGTCATCCGCGAACGGAGTGTTTCCGAAGCTCTGGCACCGGTCCCCTACGAGGTGGTTTGGGAGGGCGATCCCACCCTTCCCATAGACCATCAGGCACTGCGCGCACCGGGTCGCGTTGGTTTGATGGTACAGCGAAACCTGTACGAACACCATGACGGGCAAACCATGCCCAATCTCCGGCGCACGGATTCCTGGTTGGCGGAAGCGCCACAGCCAAGGCGGATTGCCTACGGCCGGATGATTGTCCGCCGGGTCTACGCATCACCGGCAGGCGATTCTGTGGACTACTGGCGGAAAGTGCGGATGTGGATCACGAGCTACAGTGCCGCGCGAGCCGGAACGCCAACCGATGCCCCCTGGTATGGCTACACTTTCTCCGGAGAACCCATGCGCAACGGCGTTGTTGCGGCGGACCTGGATGTCCTGCCGCTTGGCACCCGGGTCTTTGTTGAGGGATACGGCGAGGGTGAAGTGCTTGACACGGGCGGCGGCCTGGGCCCGCGGGATCTGGATCTGGGGTATGCCGACGAGGACTATCGGAGCTGGGCTCGGTGGTCGGACGTGTATCTGCTTTGGCCACCGCCGCCGGCAGATGAGATCGTCTGGATTCTGCCGCCGATCCAGGCCGACCGCTAATCCGTCGGCGGCCGGTTTCCCTCCCCCATCCCATGGCTGTTCTGGCATCCATGTTGCATACCATCCGGACACGTCGGACCACATGGTGCCTTGTCCTGATCGTAGCGGTTGGGTTGGCCGTCCGCGTGTGGCACCTGGACTACGACCAGGGCATGGGAAGCCACCCGGACGAGCGGTCCAACAGCTACTACGCCATGCGGATTCGCGTTCCCGTCAACCCGGACCATTGGCTGGACCCGGACCGGAGCCCCTTGAATCCTTTTCTCAACCCGGACGGTCCCGAAAAGCACAACTTCACCTACGGTCATTTCCCCCTGTATTGGGGTGTGGCTGTCGCCCATGCCCTGCATCGAACGGGGCCGCTGTTGGAGTCTGTCGGCATCGGTGGCAGGTTCCTGGAGGCAGTCCGGAATGGCACCAGTGATCCGCGGGACCTGTTGTTTGGAGCCCGTCTCGCCATCGCACTGCTCGACACGGCCACGATTGTCCTGGTGTTTCTGTTGGGCCGCCAAGTGTATGGTTCCGGAACCGGACTGGTGGCGGCCGGCTGGTACGCCTTGGCCATGCAGCCCGTCAAGGACAGCCACTTCTTTGCGTTCGATCCCGCTGCAACCACGTTTTTGGTTTTGGCCGCCCTGGGCAGTGTGTTGATGTTGCAGGACGGCCGGCGCGGGCTGGGGGTGGTTCTGGCCGGCCTGGGTGTTGGTCTGAGTGTATCGTCCAAATTTTCCGCACTGGTGTCCATTGGGATGCCTGTCGTGGCCGGCTGGTTGGCGGTGGCGGCACCGACCCTGGCTTGGCGGTCGGTTTCATGGCCGAGGCGAAGTGCCCGCGGCGCGGCCATGGCGGCCCTGGCAGTGTCCGTTGGCTTTATTGCATTCGCTGCGACCAGTCCCTTCTCCCTCCTGGATTGGGTGCAGTACCGATTTGCCGTGATCGACATGCAGGGAGGCATGGTGAGCGGTGCCAGCGACTGGCCGTTCACGCGCCAGTATCGGGGCACCCTTCCGTACCTTTACTTCCTGCGCCAGCAACTGCAGTTTGGCCTTTGGTATCCCCTGGGACTTGCCGCCTGCATCGGCAGTGGATGGCTGATTCTGCGGGCCGCGGCCTCCGTGACGGGGCGGGCCCGATCATGGTTGTTGCGGCCGAGACCGGGCGAGTGGGTGATCCTGGCCTGGGTTGTGCCCTATTTCCTGCTGACGGGAGTCTTCCTGGCCAAGTTCAACCGGTACATGCTCCCGTTGTTGCCGTTCATGATCGTCCTCGGCACAGCTTGGACAACCTGGTTCCTCGGTTGGTGGGGCTCCAACCGGCCCGGACAGCGAATGGCCTCGGTATCGGTTCCGGGCGGCAACCCGCACCTCGGGACGAAAAGGTCCAATCGGTTTGGCCGGGCATGTATTGCGCTGGTTACCGTTGGGAGTGTCTTTTGGCTCGCCGCCAACATCCAGGGGATCTATCGCAGCAGCCACACCTGGTTGGAGGCCTCGCGCTGGATCTACGCCCAAGTCGAACCCGGTTCCACCATCATGTGGGAGCTGTGGGACGACCCCTTGCCGCGTGAAATCACGGATGCCGACGGCAACGTCCGCAACGCTGGGACGGAAGGCTACCGGTACGTGGAGTTCAACGCATTCGACAACGATGACGAAGCCAAGTTGGCGTCACTGGCGGCCGGACTGGCGGCCGCAGACTATGTGGTGTACAGCTCCAATCGCATCTACGACAGCGTGCCCCGCCTTCCCCAACGGTATCCCATGACCATCCGCTACTACGAGGCCATGTGGTCCGGCGAACTGGGATTCGAGGAGGTGTTTCGGGCGGATGCGGACCCTCGGCTGTTCGGAATCAGGATGGGGGATGACAACGCCGATGAAAGCTGGAGTTTGTACGACCATCCCCCCGTCAGCGTTCTTCAAAAGCAGCGGACCTTGACGGAATCGGAGGTGCGCTCCCGGCTCGAACCTCATCTGGCACAAGCACAGCACTGGTGGTTGCCACAGCCGACTCTTGTTGAGAAAGGCGTCCTCGGCGTTGTGGACTTCGGTTTGGGACTGCTGGCCGGAGGAGACATCGGGGATGTGCCAATGGGTGTCCGCGAGCCGGATGACCGTACCCTCGGGTCTCTGGCCGGACGGTTGCTGTTTGGCCCTCGCACCAGTCTTGTCCTGGACCACCAACTGATTCCCGACGGGCTGTTGGACAACTATCGGTTCAACAAGCCGTTCAGCCTTAGGGCGGGTCTGGCCGTTTTCGGCGGTTGGCTGGTCATGTTCATGCTGGGTCTGATCGCCTGGCCGTTCCTGTTCCGGCTTTTCCCGTTGCTGCCCGACAAGGGGTGGATGCTGGCCCGACTCACGGGTTTGCTGGGAGCCTCCCTGCCGGTGTGGTGGGTGGCCCACGCGGGCGTCCGGGCATTCACGGTCTGGGGACTCTGGACGACCGTGGCACTGATTGCCGTATTGGCTGCGGGCAGTGCCTGGCAGCAGCGCACGGGACTCCGGGCCACACTCGTGGCGCGCTGGCGGTTGCTGTTGACGATCGAGGCCGGGGTACTGTTGGCTGTGTTCGTCATGTCGGTCCTGCGCTTGGCCAATCCCGACCTTTGGCACCCGTGGGAAGGCGGCGAGAAGTTCATGGACATCGCGATGGTGAACGGGATCCTTGCCAGTCCGTCCTTTCCGCCCATCGATCCCCACTTCGCCGGCAAGTACATCAACTACTACTACTTTGGCCAATACCTCGTTGCGTTCCTGGCCAAGCTGACAGGCATCTGGAGCGAGGTGTTCTATAACGTTGCGCTCGTGGTTTGGTTTGCCCTGGCCGTACAACTCGCGTGGGCAAGTGCATTCTATTTCCACCATGCCCAAGGCGGCCACCAGGGGTGGCGGGTTCCGCTGTGCCGCGCCCTTTGGGCGCCATTCCTGCTCGTAGGCATCGGCAATGTGTACGCAGCGTTGATGCAACTGGACGTGTGGAGAGGACGAGTGCTTCGGGCTTCCGGCCAGTTCTCCGAACAGCTTTGGCCGGCAAGGGTGATAGGTGAAGTTCTGGCAGGAGCATTTGACGATATCCGGAACGGTTCGTTGGCTGCCCATGATTGGTGGGCCAGCAGCCGCACCATCCCTGCCACCATCACGGAGTTCCCCTATTGGAGTTTCCTGTTCGGAGACCTCCATGCCCACCTGTTGGCGCTTCCGCTCGCCCTCGGTGTGTGTGCCCTGGTGGTGATTGGCCTCAACTTCGAGTTGTCCCGCCGACAGGCGGTTGCCATGCTTGGATATGCCGCGATTCTGTGGAGCGTGTTGGTTGCAACCAACCTCTGGGAATTGCCGCTTTACGGCGGCCTGATTCTTGCGACCGCGACTCTGGTCTGCCTGCGGGTGGGTAACAGTCCCCGATGGCCGCCATTCGCCGCCATCCCGCTTGTGTTCGGGACAGTGGCCTTTCTGGCCGGTTTCCCGTTCTGGCGAACGTTTGAACTCACATCTGCGGTGGGCGGTCTGGACCTTGTCCGGGCCGGCGACGAACTGGCTCCCTGGCTGAAGATGTGGGGCTTGTTTGTGGTGCTGGTCCTAAGTTGGCAGGTGTTGCAGGTCAAGGCTGGATCTGGGCAACGCCTGTCACATCGGACTGCAGCCGACTGGTGGCTGGCCGCGGCTTTGGTCGCCCTGGCCGCGGCCACGCTTCTGTGGTGGGAACTTCCCGTGTTGCTTCTGACCGGCGCCATGCTGGTCGTTGCCTTGGGGCTCGTGTGGCAACAACGGTCCACACCTGATTCCACCGACTTTCAAGTCAATCTGCTCCTATTGGCCGTCACGGGCATCTGGGCCGGCAGCCAAGTGGTCTACGTGGCCGACTTCCTGGATGGTAGCGACCACTACAGAATGAATACCGTGTTCAAGTTCTTCTTTCAGGCCTGGGTCCTGGTCGCCCTGGCCGGTTCCATGGCCCTGCCCGGGCTCTGGCAACGGTTGCGGCAGGCATGGGGGCTGCGCGTGATGCAAACCGCGCGGCTGGCCTTCGGGGTTCTGCTGGCCGCCTCGCTCGTGTTTCTGCCGTTGGGTACCCCGTCCCGCCTGATGCGCCGTTTCGATGTCCCGCCGGCACCTTTCTCAACGTTGAACGGCCTGGAATTCATGCGCTTTGGCGAGTACGTGTGGCCCGCGGGAGGGGGCTTCATTGAACTTGCATCGGACATGGATGCAATCAACTGGCTGAATGCCAACATTGACAAGGCCTGGGTCATTCTGGAGTCGAGCGAGACGGACTACTACCGTGCCGGCGGAACCCGGGCGGCAACATTCACGGGCCTGCCCGGCCTGATGGGGAGCCACCAGAACGAAAAGCGGCATCCGGAACTCGTGGCCAGCCGGTCCGCGCTGCACCGCACCCTGTGGACAACCCGGGATCACCAGGCGTTGCTCGACTTGCTGCAAACCCACTCCATTGCCTTGATTTATGCCGGCCAATTGGAACAAGCCGAACATCCGGATGGCGTGGCACGGTTCGCGTCCATGTACGAAGAGGGGTTGCTTGATCTCCTGTATGACTCCGACCTCACCCGGATCTACGCGGTTCCGGCCGTGTACCGGGGTTGACCGGCACCATTGAATTCATCGGCAACCATGAACACACTTGAATGGGGTGCAGTCTTCCGCTGGTGCGTCGTGGTCCAGGCATGGGCCATTCCCTGCCAGATTCTGTGCCCCGTTCTGTTTCCGAACCTGCCGCACAGGGGTGTCCTCTTCGCAAAATCTCTGGCCGTGCTGCTGGTTGGTTTTGGCAGCTGGATTCTGTATGCCTGGCTGCATTTGCCATTCGACTCGGGGCTGCCGTGGTTGACCTGGATACTGCTGTGTGCCGGAACGTGGACACTGTGGCGCAGGGAACGACAGCGAGGCTACATTGCGGGCCAATCCAACCAGTCTGCAGCCGAAGGCCTTGCTTGGCCGTCGGTCGAGCTCGTCTTCTGGGGACCCTTTCTGTTCTGGCTGTGGGTGGCAAGCCTTCAACCCGGGGTGTTCCATACGGAGCAGCCGATGGACTTCATGTTCATCAACAGCCTGTGGAACAGTCGACAATACCCGCCTCAGGATGCCTGGCTGGCCGGCCAGCCTGTCAGCTACTACTACCTGGGCTATTGGTTGTTGACGACGGTTGCCAAGGCGGCTGCAGTGCAGCCGGCCCTGGCCTACCACATCGGACAGGCCACGTGGTTTGCACTTCTGGTTGCCGGGGCGGTGGGCGTAGGCGGGAGCCTGGCCGGCCTGGCCCGCAGACGGTTCGACTGGGCGGCCGGCGTGGTGACCGCCGTGGCCGTGGGGTTGATGGGGAATCTGCAGGTGGTGCGCGACCAACTGGCTGCGCGCGGCATTGCCCTCGACCGTTTGGCCAATCTGTTGGACTGGCGTCCGGCGGATGTGGGCAATGGCGCAAACCTTTCTTGGTACGGGCCGGAATGGGGATCCTGGTGGTGGTGGCACAGCTCACGGGTCTTGGCCGACCGCGGGCTTGATGGAGGCCACTTGGAAGTAATCACGGAGTTCCCGTTCTTCAGCTTTCTGCTCGGCGACAATCACCCGCATGTCCTATCAGCCCCATTCCTTTTCCTTTCGATGGGTCTGGCCCTGCAGTGGCTGGTCGGTGAACGCGGTCAAGCCCATTCGCATGTTGCCCTTCGCCGGTTCGGTTCGCTGCCTGGGGGACCAGCCGAACGGATCCGGTTCGGCTTGGCCGCGACCCTGGTCGCCGCCGCGTTTTTCATGAACACTTGGGATGTTCTGCCCGTTTGCGGATTGCTGGCGGCCGCGTTGGTTCTGGGTGCACCGGACATCAATACGTGGCGTCGACGCATCGGAGTCTTCGGGTTGACGGTCCCAACCATGCTGGCCGTTGCCGCCGTAATGGTTGTGCCCTACCTGTTGACCGGTCGGAACCAGGTGGAGGGAGTGGCGTTCAACCTTCTGAATCCAAGTCGTCCCGGTCAGTTCCTCCTGATGTGGACCCCGCTGCTGTCCGGCGGGGTTCTGAGCCTTTGGATGTTGCACCGAACCCATTCGCATGCTCGGACAGGTGCTCTGGTATGGATTGGTGGAGCACTGTTGCTGGGCCTTGCCTGGATGTTGGCGGCGACGTTTGGGCCCCCTGCACATCGCCTGTCCGCGGTGCTGGAGACCGACTCGCGCGTTCTGCAGTCGCTGGTTGGGCAACGTTGGACTCTCGGGTGGATCGTGCCTGTTCTCCTTCTCGCGCTGCTCGGCTGGTCGTGCAACAGTCTCAGACAAGCGGTGGATGTGCCCCATCCAAGGTACCCGGGCGCGGTATTGCACGCCGTGTTGCTGACGGGGGCAGTCCTTTTATTGACCGTGCCCGAGTTCCTGTTTCTGCACGATGCCTTCGGTCCCTTGGCCAGAATGAACACAGTGTTCAAGTTCCATTATCAGGCGTGGATCCTGTTGGCCGTTACGGGTTCGACAACAATCGTCATCCTCATGCGCGGGCGTCGGCGGCTGACAGACGCGCTAGCAGCCGGAATCGTCGGCGCCGTATTCGCCGTTGGGTTGTTGTATCCCGTGTCCGCACTGGCCGGGAGAGCCGCCGGTGCGAGTCGACCGCCATCCCTGAATGCACTGCGCGACCTGCATCGGTACGATCCGGCTCGCGCGGCGGCGGTGGACTGGATTCGTCGCCACACGGATCCCGAGGCCGTGATCGCGGAGGCTCCCGGTATCAGTTACCGACCGGAGACAAGCTGGATTGGTGGCTTGACGGGACGACCGACGCTGATGGGCTGGCAAGGCCACGAGGCACAGTGGAGAGGAAGGGCATTCACCACACAAGCGGCCGCCAGGGTCGACGCATTGGAGGGCATGTACGTCCGACGACCCACTGACGAAATTGTGGCGCTGATGCGCCTCTGGGGCGTGGAATTCCTGCTCCTGGGCCCAACCGAAGCATCACGGTTTGCCGTATCGGCGCAACGGCGGCAGGAGTTGCAGTCGGTCCTTGTCACCGTGTGGTCCATGGAACCCTATCTCCTGCTGGCGCGGCCGGACGCTGTACCCGGGGATTGAATACAGGCAGTCATGTCAACCGTTCACACATCAGGCGCGGCGGGTCGCCATCCCAACGGAGCCACCGATACTGTCGGCGGGTGGGTAATCCGGCTGCGGTCGTTGACGTTCGAGCACTGGCTCTGGGTGTTGCTGACCTTGGTGGCCCTGGGCATGCGTCTGGTGGGGCTGGGAGACCGTGCACTGTCGCACGACGAAAGCCTCCATGCACTGTACTCGTGGTACATCACGGACGCCTTCAACTACAGCCATGATCCCATGATGCATGGCCCGTTCCTGTTCCATGTGAACGCCCTGCTGTACCTGCTGTTTGGAGCGTCGGATTTCACGGCCCGGTTGTTCCCGGCCCTGGTCGGCACCGCCACAGTCGTATCGCTTTGGTGGTTCCGCGGCATCCTGGGCCGGCGGGGAGCCCTGCTGGCGGCAGTCCTTTTGACCATCAGCCCCTCGCTGCTGTTTCACAGCCGGTATATCCGCAACGACATTTACGTGGCGTTGTGCAGTCTGCTGTGGGCCTTGGGACTGATTCGCTACGTGCAGACCGGCTTTCAGCGCTGGCTGTATCTTCTGGCCACCAGCATGCTGGTGGCATTGGTCAGCAAGGAGAACGCATTCATCACCGGGGCCATTTTCGGGCTCTTCAGCCTCTGCGGTGCCGGATGGGGCATTTGGCGGACCCGGGGTGCGACTCGGCTTGCTGCCTGTCGCCTGGCGGACACCGCGGTCGTCATGGGGGTTCTGGTGGCACCGTTCCTCGCACCGTTCGCCCTGATCCTGGCCGGGAGCGAACCCATGCCCGTGGACTATGACAGTCAATCGACAGCGTTGGTGGTCGCGGGTCTGCTGGGCGGCATCGGATTGGTTGGTGCCACCGGGTTTCTTTGTTTCCTGCGTCCGGTTTGGTGGGACACGCCCCTGACCCACAGGAACCTGCCCATCCTGTTTGCCGGGTTCTGGTTTGTGGCCCTGGCGTTCTACACCAATCTGTTTTCGGCGGTTTCGGGGATACAGTCCGGAGTGGTGGGCAGCCTGGGGTACTGGCTGGAACAACAAGGAGTGATGCGCGGCGGCCAGCCGTGGTTCTACTATCCGTACCTGGCCCTGCTGTATGAATTTCTGCCCCTGATCCTGCTCGCGGCCTCGATCCCCCTGCTGGTCTGGTATTCGCTGGCGAGGCCGTCCTCGGGGGGGCAATCAAGTCAATCCGATCATGAAGTTCCCTGGCTTGTACCCGGCTTCCTGCTCGTCTGGACCATCGGCAGTTATGCCGGCTACACGGTGGCCGGGGAAAAGATGCCCTGGCTCATGGTTCATCTCGTGTTGCCAACGGTCCTGTTGGGGAGTTGGGCCGCGCCCAGGTGGATATGCACCGTTTCCCCTGATGACAAGCCGGGGCTGGTTGCCTGCACCTTGGGCGGCGCGGGCTTCGCCTGCTGGATGTTCGCTGTGGGCCGCACGCCTTTTTCCGGCAGCGACCAGGAAGCCGTCCGCGAGACCATGCAATGGCTGTCGCTGGTGGTGGGGGGCTGCGGATTGCTGGTGCCGTTGGCAGTGGGGATTGTCCGGGGCAGGCCGGGCCATGGCCGCCTGTTGGGCATGAGTGCCGGTCTGGCACTTGGGATCCTGACGGTGCACGTGGCCTGGAACCTGACCTATGTGCGGTACGACAGTGCCCGCGAGTACTTGGTCTATGCCCACGGCACTCCCGATGTGAAACAGGTGTTGGCGGACATCAACGCGGTTCGAAGAGCCCTTCCGGAAGGCTACGATCCAACCGTCATGTACGACCACGAGGTGTCCTGGCCGATGGCGTGGTACTTCCGGGACGATGAGGCGGTACAACTGTATGACGGCAGGTCTCCGACCCCCGACCTGCAGAAAGCCTCCGTAATTTTGGCGGGGGATGTGATTGCACCCAACATTCGGCCGCTGGTCCAGCGCGACTACGTAACGCGCCGTTTCCGGTTGATTTGGTGGCCCGAGGAGTCCTACAAGGAGTTCAACGCGTCCTCGCTGCAAGGGGTGTTCCACCGGGAGCGGAGAAGGCAGTGGTTCGACCGCTTCCTGTGGAGGACCCACTCCGGGCTGACCGAAGAAGCCTGGCCGCATGTCAAATACTTCGATATGCACGTGAAGCGGGACCTGGCACCCGTGATTTGGCCGGCCACCGAGTTTCCGACCATCTATGAGACGGCTCCGAACCCCATGTTGAATTCGGAACTCGCCCTGAAACTCGAGCTGGCAGGGGTGGTGGACGGCTCTGGGACACAGGCGGAATTCGCGAGGCCCCTGGACGTGTCCATTGGTCCGGAGGGTAGGCGAGTGGTTACCGACGGTGACCGAGACACCGTCTTGGTGTTTGGCCGGAACGGAGAACTGCTGTGGGAGGTCGGAGGCCACTGTGATATTGGTGCACCGGAGACCTGCGACGATCTCGATGGCGACGGCCCCTTCAGGCTTGGCGACGGGCAGTTCAACGAACCGTGGGGCGCTGCCATGGACGCCGATGGACGGTTGTTTGTTGCGGACACCTGGAATCACAGGGTCCAAAGGTTTTCCTCGGATGGCAGGTTTGAGTTGGCCTGGGGAGCGGCACTGGACCAGGAAGCGCCAAACCGGAACCCGATCGGCCTGTACGGTCCCAGGGGCATCGCCGTTGAAGCGGACGGCAGTATCGTGGTCGCGGACACAGGCCACCACCGCCTGCTGCGGTTTTCGCCCGAAGGCGTTCTGCTGGCCGAAATCGGCTCTTCCGGCGCGGGACCGGTCCAATTCCAGGAGCCGGTTGCGGTATTGCCGGGCGCAAATGGCGACCTCTGGGTCACCGACACCTGGAACGGTCGGATTCAACGGCTCTCGGCTGCGCATGTGTCGCTGGGCGAAATTACGGTGCCCCTGTCCATGTGGTCAACCCGCCACCCCGACGACAAGCCGTTTGTCGGTGTGGTGCCAGGTGGCTTGGTGGTGACCGATCCCTTGCACGGCCGGCTCGTGTTCTTCGGCCTTGACGGTGAACTGCTCGGCTATCAGGATCTGACAGCCTTCCAGGAAACTGCGCAGGATCCCCCCATGCCGATCGGAATCGCCGTGGATGGGCTGACCGAAACGATTGTGGTCGCGGACGCGGCCAACAGCCGTCTCCTGGAACTGCGGCTGCCGTCGTTGCCTTAACTGGATGCCAGGCATGTACGGCCTGCTCAACAACCCGCGTCCCTCCACCATTGGCGGGATGCGCCATATCGATGGCGTCAACCGGGAAACATCCCTTGCTTCCTCAACGAGGCTGTTCGTGTTGGAAAGCCTCCGCCGCGGTGGAACTTCGGGCCAGGATGTAAACCAGTGCCAGTCCCGCGAATGCTGCCGCGCACACCGTCACGAACTCGGTGCTGGCCGCGTACGCGGGAGTGATGTCCGGGATGGTTAGTCCCAGGAAGTCCGGACCCGCGTCGGCACCGTCCAGTGCGGACGCGGAATTCCATGGCCAAATCCGACGTACGCTCCCCGCCATGATGCCGACCAGAACAGCCAGCACTGGTTGCGTCCAACGACGATACAGCCACAACAGGGCTTTCGACACGGTCACCAGTCCCATGGCTCCCCCGGCAAGGACCACCATGACAATGTCCAACTCCTGATTGTTGACCGCGGCCAAGACGGGTCCGTACTGGCCCATCATGACCAGAACCCAGGAACCCGACACGCCCGGGAGCAACATGGCTCCAACGGCAAGCCATCCGCACAGCAACAGAAACCAGGGCACGGTGGGGGTGACTGCCGGGGCCAGCCCCATGCACAACCAGACAGTGGCCAGACTTGCCAGGACCAGCAGGATTCTGTCCGAGCGCCAAGCCACCCTGTCCATGCCAATTACGATCGCCGATCCCAAAATCAACCCGCAGAAGAAACTCCAGAGCTGCATGGGCCAGCGTGCCAACACGGCTTCGACGGCTCGGGCCAAAATGAGCAGGGCGGCCCCAATGCCCACCCCCAACGGAATCAGAAACCGCATGTTGATCCTGTCCAGCGCCGATCGCCAACGCAGGTTGGCCGCGTCCTGCCACAGCGCCTTGTCGGACAGGGCTCCCAGGCTCGCGAGCAGTTCGGGATAGATCCCCAGTAGCAGGGCCATGGTTCCGCCGGACACTCCTGGAACCACATCGGCCGCGCCCATGCAACAGCCCTTGAGGACTGTGCGCACAACCTTTCCCCAATCGGTGGGGACCATGGGTGACCTGGGTTGAGTGTTCAACTTGCCTTTGACGGACCAAAGGCGCGCAAACACGGCCCGATCGCGGGAGTCCGGGCCGGTTAGGTTGTGGACTGAACTGGAACCCTAACGGGATTCCCTGTAGATCACGTGCCGCCGCAACACGGGATCAAACTTGCGCAGTTCCAAGCGACTGGTATTGTTGCGCCGGTTTTTCTCCGTGAGATAGCGATGCGAACTTTCCGTGCTCTTCATCGTTACCTGAATCCGCGCGCCTTTGCCTTTCTTTGCCATAATGCCTCGCCACTCAGTCGGACGTGTTCGCTCCGACACTCAACGCACCGGGTCGCGTTCGGTCTGGATTATAACCATTGTCGCTGTTTTGGGACTGTTCGCTGGACGTGTTGCACCCGTCCGGCAAGGTCCAGCCCGACGATTCCCTTCGGTGTGCCAAATGCCTGCCAAGCGTTCGCTGCTGTCAATTTGGATCCAGGCTGCCCGGCCCAAGACCTTGGTTGCCGGCGTGGCGCCGGTGGTGATCGGCTTGGTCATGGCATCAACCACGGTGTCGTTGGGGTGGATTGCCGCAGGCCTTACTTTGTTGACATCCGTCGGCATTCAAGTCGGGACCAACTTCGTCAACGATTTTGCGGACTGGCGTCGCGGTGCCGATCAACCGGATCGGATTGGACCGCAACGGGTCATGCAGGCGGGGCTGTTGTCCCCCAGGGCCATGACTGCCGGCATCTGCCTCGTGTTCGGCAGCGTCTTGGCTGCCGGCACATACCTGTTCCTGTACAGCGGTCCCTTTGTCCTGGCGGTCGGCGCGACAGGTGTACTGCTGGGTTTTCTCTACTCCGTGGGGCCGTCGCCCCTTGCCTACAACGGTCTCAGTGACCTGATGGTCCTGCTGTACTTCGGGATGCTCGCGGTGGCAGGAACCTGGTACGTACAGGTGGGACAAGTCGCCGGGCACGTTCTGCTGGCAGGTGTGGCGCCGGGCCTGCTGTCGACCGCCATCCTGGCGGTCAACAACATCCGCGACCAGGACCAGGACCGGCGCGCAGGGCGTCGCACCCTGGTAATTCGGTACGGTTTGGGGTTCGGACGCTGGGAATACACGCTGTGTTGCGTCGTGGCCGCGTTCGTGCCGGTCCTGCTTTGGCTGCTGGGGTACGCGTCTCCCTGGATTCTGCTGGCCTCGGCTGGCCTCGTACCGTCGGCCGGATTGATCAAGGAAGTTTGGACACTGTCCGGTCCGGTGTTGAACAACACCCTGGCCAAGACTGCCGGTTTGCTGGTGCTCTACTCGGGATTGTTCTGCCTGGGTTGGTTGTTGTAGTCCTTCGGATTGCGGCCGGGTCGGTCAACATCGGCATCCGACCGTTTTCGCTGTCGGATGCCATGGCGGCATGTTTTCGTGCATGGTCGGGAAAGTCCTGCCGTTCCGAATCGATCAGGCATCAAGCACAGGCTTTTCCCAACCCCTTGCCGCGGACCGATGCACAGGGGTGGCCCACTTTTGCACATGGGCGCACACGGCGCCCTTCGTGTTCCCGATGACGGAGCTGCAAGGCTTGCGGCTTGGTCGACGCTGTGGACTGGCCCTGACCGGGATCGCGTGTGGCACGGCGTCGGAGCAATCGGAACGGGTGGGCGATTGCATCCCGTGGGTTGCAGCCGGGAATTCCTCGGTCGGATGGTGAATCTGCGCCCGGTGCAGGGAAGTCACTACTTGGGATTGGCCCACTGCAACGCGTGGTTTGCAGGTGGCTGACGGTTACCCGCAACCGTTCCCGTGGGGTTGACGGAGGGACGTTCGATTGTCCCCAGCCGTCCTCCGGCTGTCCTGTGGAAGACGGATCAGGCTACAATTAACCCAACAATCGATTTACCGACGTACCGCCCAGGTGGCTCATGGATCCATCGCGTCGCAGCAAGCCCGTCTGGCGTTCGGTCATAGGTCCCCTGACAATGGGGTTGCTGTGGCCATCAATTCTTGGCGGATTGTGGTTCTTCTTCCTATCGGAGTTCGGCAATCCCCTGGCGGCCAATGCCGTCAACCTTCGTACCACGGAACCCGATCTGGCCGACACCGGCGAGATTGTTTCCAAGGCCGTCGGTTCCCCCGGCTTCACAGTCGAAGGATCGATGACGCATGCACGCGTCCTGATCGGCGGGACCGTGGTCGTGGACCAGGAACAGGCGCATGTGGGCGCGATGCAGGTGGACCCTTCAGGGGCTGTTGTCGCGTTTGACATTGCGCCCACCGGCACCGAGACCGCTGCCTTGGGGCAAGTCCATGTCTACAACATGGAGTCCGGTGCGGAGGTCGCGTCGTTTCCCGGCTATGCTCCGGAATGGAACGAAACCTACGGCCTGACCTATGTGACACCGGACCACCAGGCTGCCGCCTACAACCTGGAAACCCAGGCCACGTCTTTGATCAGCGCGGAGCCCAACCTGCACGTCGACGAAAGTGCGTTCTTTGATGCTTCCTCGGACGAGGTCACGGCACAGACAACCGCTCCGTGGTCGTTTCATCCCACGACTATTCGCGTCCGTCACCTCTCGCAGAACTACTGCCGCAGGAACGTGGCCGACAACCAGATTGTCGAGGTTCCCTTTGAAGAGTACGTGGCCCGCGTGCTGCCTGCCGAAGTACCTCCATCGTGGGACATGGAGGCATTGAAGGCGCAGGCCGTAGCAGTGCGCACATATGCGTGGAACAAGATTTGGCAGAACCGCAACAACCGCAACCCCTTCGACATCAGCGACTGGATTAACAACCAGGTGATGTGCGACTATCGGACTGCCCGGACCGATCAGGCGGCCGAGGAAACCGCCGGCATGATCCTGAGTGTCCAGGGGGATGCCAGGGTGCTGCCGCTGACGGCGATGTACTCGGCGGAGAATGGACACCCGACGCGCGAAAACACCTACGTCAACTACCTGAAGAGCATTCCGGATCCGAACGCGGTGGGCAAGGCTCGGCGCGGACACGGATGGGGACTCAGCCAGTTGGGTGCCCAGCGACTGGCCAAGCAGGGATTTACCTACTGTCAGATCCTGGGCCACTACTACCAAAACGTCCACATCAACAACTTCTCGGACCCGGATACGCCCATGGGGTGTCTCATGGCCAACGGTGCTTCGGGGTATGCACGCGGTTCCGGCCTGTACCTGCGCGCCCTCACGTCGGCCGGGGCCTCGACCCTAAGGGTGGTTGTGAGTGACGTCACGGACGTCTCGGAGCCTGCTCCGGGCAATGTAGCCCAAACCGATGATGCCCCGGTGGACGAGTCAACGCTCCCTGTGGTGCCGGACAACAATCCGGAACCCGATGCCTCCACACCGTTGGAGCCGCTGCCCGACAACACCGCGGCCGGAAACCCCGCTGATGAAGTGCTCGCCGCGGCGTCCGCGGATCCCGAGGCGGATCCTGAGGTGGTGGCCGAAGTTGAATTCAAGGTGGGAGTCGAATCCGCAGTCGAGGTGTCCGAGGCAACGGTCCTCGATTCGTCCGCATCGGTGACCGCCCCCGCTACCGCGTTGAAGTCGGAGGTGTTGCCGCTGACGGTTAGTCTGCCGACCGATATTCGGGTTTGGATGTTCCCGGGCGACGTGGTGTCGGGGACCGAACTCGAACTCAAGCTCTACAGTGGTGAAACCCTGTTGGATACCCAACTCGTGACGGTGGATCGCCAAGGTCCCGACTGGGTTGAACTGCGCGTTGGTGCCGGCGATGGCGCCACCCTGCCCGTCACCGTTTCGGCCACGCCCGGGGACGGTGTCAGTCTGGGGCGCGACTGGACCTGGGAGCAGAGCGCGTTCTCCTACACCACCGACAGCGGCGCCATCTTCAAGGAACCGGGGGCTACCGACGGCCTACTGTGGTACGCGCAACCGGATGCTCATGAAATGGGGGTCTGGTACGGTCCCTACACCGGCACGTTGCCGCAAGGCCGCTCGTACCGGGCCGTGTTCAGGCTGCGCGTCCCGGACCTGGAGCGCCCCTACCTGAAGGAAACCGGGGAAGCTGAGCTTGTTGCCAAGTTGGATGTTGTCCACGACGGGGGGAGATCAACCGCTGGGTTCAGAAATCTCTATGTATCCGACTTGCGGCCCCGTCCCGGTTTCCAGGCATTCTCCGTTGACTTCCATCTCTTTGAGGCGGAGACGGACGTCGAGTTCCGGGTTCACTGGCACGATATCGTGCCATTGGGGTTGGATCAGGTAACCGTGGTGTCGATTCCCTACCGCCACTGGCAGACCCAACCGTTGCAGTGGCCCCGGGTGCCCGATGCGCCCCTCCAGAACCTTCAAATCCTTCCGTTTGACGCAGCGGACAACCCGGGCACGCTGTTCACTCTGGACCTTGCGGGTGGTGCCAGCTCTTCCGGTGCCGGCCTGACCGATACCGACTGTAGTCTGTACGGGGACTGCGACCCCGACCCCGAGGCCAACTTCATCGACGTTCCCGTTGCCGTCGAATAGCAAGGCTCCAGGGCGCGGCCCGGTGGCCGATCCCTCCGCAACGCGGAGGGTTCATCACGGGCCGCGGTCGAGTGCTTCGGCTTCCTGGGAGGCTTGGCTCCAGATTACCTGCATTTCGGGGGAGGTGGCCAGGAGCTCCTCAAGTGTTCCCTGAGCCTCCAGACGCCCTTCCTTGAGCACCAGAATGTTGTCCGCACGGCGCAGGACCCGGCGTCGGTGGGACACCACCAGGCATGTAGGCGGTCCTGCCCCGTCATGGTCGGGTCCGCCTCCCACATGGCGCAGGACCCGGTTCCAGAGCAGACGTTCCGTGCGCAGGTCCAAGGCGCTTGACACATCGTCCACCACGAGCAGTTGGGCCTCGGCGGCCAACATGCGCGCCGCGGCTGTGCGCTGAACCTGTCCCCCCGACAACCGCAGGCCACGCGGGCCGACAGCGGTCTCCAGGCGATCCGCCATTTGGTCCAGATCGGGTTCCAGCACCGCCGTGTGCACCGCAGCATCCACGTTGCCATCGCGCACCTGCTCCCCCAGCGTGATGTTGTTGTGGAGGGTGTCGCTGAACAGACGGGGACTTTGCGGGGTGTAGGCTGCGCGCGGAGGGGTCATGAACCTGCCCGGATCGGTGACGGTCTCTCCGTTCCAGAGCAGCGTGCCGCGGTCCATCGGCAACAACCCCAGCAAGGCCTTGAGCAGCGTGGATTTGCCCGATCCGATCCGGCCGGTCACGACGGTGAACGATCCGGCCGGCAGGCTCAGGCTGATGTCGGACACGCCTCCTTCGGTGTCCGGGTACCGGAAGCAGACATCCTGTGCCTCCATCCGTTCCAGGCGGTACTCCCGGCCGCTGGGAACCGTCATCTCGGCCGTCGCTGAACCAATTGGATCGCGCCCCGCCAGGCTGTTGGCGGTCGGCCCGGTGGGCACCACTTCGGCAATGCGGTTGATGGAGACCTTGGCCCGTTTGAAGTTACCGGTCATCCAGATGACCCAACCGGCATATTCGGTGATGCGGTCCAGATAGGTGACAAAGAGCACAAATTCGCCGACAGTGAAGGCATTGTCGCCCCGCGTAACCGTGATGTAGTACATCAAGGCGCCGGTGAACACCACGGTCACCGCCGAATTGCTGAAGTTGAACAGCTCGGACAGGAGTTTTTCCGCGACGGCGGCGCGCCGCCGCTCCTGGTTCAGTTCGGCGAATGCCTCGGGCAGTCCCTGGCTGGCCGGAGCCAGCTTGAAAGCCAGCAGCGAATTGAACACCTCCCCCACGAATTCGGCAACCGCGGCGCCCGCTTCCCGGGAACGGGTCCGCAGTCGAATGATCCGGGTGTGGGCCAGGTGGATGGACAGGGACACCAGCACCACCGGAGCTACCACCATGGCCGTGGCGACCCAGTCGATGCCTGCCATGATGGCGATGGCGCCCACGGCAAAGACGATCACGCCGGGACCGTCAACACACTCTTCAAGGCCCATACAGCCTTCATCCACGTCGTCGCGCACACGGCTTACGATTTCGCTGGACGACTTGGGTGTTGCCACGGCGGCCGGCAGCCCTGCAATCAATCGCATGAAATTCAGGCGGACCTGGCCGGTCATGAGGTGCCACAGTCCTCCCCACAGCCATTCCGCTCCGAAGGTGGTCGCGGCCCGTGTCAAGCCAATGCCTGTCAACAATGCCAGGGCCAGACCGGGTGAAAGCGTTGCCGGCGCATCGGATGCCAACCCATCGTAGAAAACCTTGAGCACCAGGCCCGGCAGCAACGGCATGGCATGTGCTGAACTCCAGGCGAGCGCGTTGGCCAGATACCACCAGGGTCTGAGCCTCATCAATTTGAACGTCAATTCCCGGACGGTAGGCCCTTGGTGGAACTTGGTGGTCGACGATGTCTGTGCTGACGTCATGTGACTTACCCCCTATTCCAACCCCAGGCGCAACAGTTCGTTCAATTCGGAGCCCGGATCGGCCATCAACGCAAGCCGGTCACCGTATTCGCGCACGCACCCGTTCTCCAGGATTAGGATGTCGTCCGCCTTCTCCACGGACTGGAGGCGATGCGCAATCACGATCCCCGTACAGCCGTGAAGCAGTTCCTGCAGTGCGGATTCCACTTCCATCTCCGTAGCTGGATCCAGACGCGCGGCGGCCTCGTCCAGAATGACGATGGACGGGCCGCGCAGGAACAGGCGGACCAATGCCAGCCGCTGGGCTTCCCCGGCCGACAGGGCCAGGCTTGAACTGGACAATCCGGTATCCAATCCGGCTGGCAGGCCTGCCAGCCATCCGGTCAGGTTGAGTCTGTCAAGCGAGGCCAGAATGCGCTCGTCGGGAACCTGAGGGTCGAACATCGTCAGGTTCTGGCGCAGGGTTCCGCGGAAGAACTGGACCTCCTGAGTGACTACCCCGACCAGAGAGCGCAGTGTCTGCAGACGCAATGAGCGGATATCCGTACCATTCAGGGAAATGGTCCCGGTGTCCGGGTCGTACAACCGGTTCAACAGCCTGGTGACTGTCGTCTTGCCGCTGCCGGTGCGGCCCAGGATGCCCAGTGTGCGTCCCGGTTCAATGTCAAACGACACATCCTCCAAGACCGGGCCTTCGTTGGTTGCATAACGGAAGGACACGTTGTCAAATCGAATCCGAGGCGGAGTCTGGCCCGCGTTTGAGAGACTTCCGTCGGTCAAAGCCGACCGGGTGTCCAACAGCTCCTGAATGCGGACCAGGCTCCCTCCGGCCTTTTGGAGTTCCTCCATCTGATGGGAAAGGTTCTCAAGAGGCCAGAACAACAGGTTCAGGTAGGCCATCAGCAGATAGACCGTGCCAATGGACATTTCGCCTCGCAGGACCAACCATCCGCCACCGCCAACCAGGAGGCCGGTCCCCAT
Organism: Anaerolineales bacterium; assembly: GCA_034428255.1. Classification (GTDB taxonomy): domain Bacteria; phylum Chloroflexota; class Anaerolineae; order Caldilineales; family Caldilineaceae; genus Bin34. Next base: position 2,911 of record DAOUIC010000067.1, on the reverse strand, counting down.
GCCCATGATGGCCAGGTTCAACGGCCACATGAGATTGCCCAGGCTGAAGGCCCGTTGGCCCCGGCTAATCTGTTCACGGATGAGGTTCAACATCTGACGCATGGTGTAGGGCACCCCGCCCAGCGACTTGATGTCCTCGAGACTGGCCAGTCGCTCCTCGACGAACCCGAATAATTGGGCCGTCGCCTCGCGCAGTCGTTCGTTGTACGGCACGCCAAAGTGCCTCATGGCCAGCATGACCCAGATGGACAGTGCCAGAAAGCCAAGCATGCCCCCGAAGACTCGCCAATCCTCGGTTGCGACGACGCCGAGGATGCCGAGAAGAATCAGGGAGGCGCTTGCCAGCCGGATGCCGAAGACCGAGAAGAAGTGGGCCAACTGATTGCTGTCTCCATCAATTCGTTCCAGCATCACGCCGGGCGGGTGGCGGTTGAAGAACGTCATGTCCAGCCCGATGCAGTGTTGGAGCAGGTCCTCGCGCAACCGATTGGTTGCGCCCCACGCCACCGACTCGCCGAGGTATTGCATCAAGGCATCGGCCGAGTGCCGCACGATGTTGACGATCACGTACAACGCCACGGCCTGAAGCAGGATGCGCTGACGGTCCTGGGCTACCACGCCGTCGATAAAGTCCCGCAGAATACGCGGACCCCACACCGCTCCCACCGTGCTGGTCAGGACGGCCAGGGCCAGCAACAGAACGTGCCAGCGGTAGGGGTCCAGGTAACGCGCCAGGAAGGTGCGGTACAGGGCTAGGTTTGGTCTCAAGATCGCTGCTCCGAAAACGCCTGGGAAAGAAAAAGCCGCGGACCAGATCTCCGCGGCTCGAACCCTTTAGGCGGTCAGCGAGGTTGTTCTATCGGAGATTCCAGTCACCGGGGTGTTGATTTGTTCGTATGAACCAAAACACGTTTTCGATCCTCCCCGGTGTGTTGGCGGTGCTGGCGCACTGCGGAGTAAGTCGGGGAACTATACAGCAGAACCACCTCCGGATCTCCAAAATCGAAGCGTGGGATTCAGCTGACAATCGGTCGCGGTCGTGGTGCGCGGCCCGGTGCCGGGCCGCGTCCTGCTACCTGGGGTTGTCCGAGGGTTGTTGTCGCTGCGACAACCAAGGTCGGAATGACTTGCCTTTGTCGCCGGACCAGCACCTGCCTTGGATCCGGAATTCGCGCTGTCACTGTTGACCGATGGCGCGGTGATCAGTCCTCGGGCAGGAACTGTTCCTGCACAAACAGTTTCAAGCGTCGTGCGGCATTGTCCGTAACGGGGGGGCCATGGCTGCATGCCAGGTACCGCAAGCTGCTGCCGTGTGTTGCCAATACTCTGCGCACGCTGCGCACACACTCGGCCCGTTCCGGGGTGATGTGCCAGAGCGGAACCCGAACCACGCCGCCATAACATGTGCACAAGTCACCGGTCAACAGGATGCCCGTGTCCGCATGCAGGTAGCTTACGTGTCCAGGTGAGTGGCCCGGTGTGTGGATGGTGGTGAATTCATCTCCCACCACCTCACCGTCGGCAACGAAGTGGGTTGGCGAAGTGCCTGGAAACGGCTTGCCGATGCGTTGGGTCCACTTGACCAACAGGCGCGTCGGATCCGGCTGGTCCGCAGCCCGAAACTCGCGCATGCCGGGATTCTGGAGCACAGGGGCTTCAAGCCGGTGGCATACAACCGGAACCCGCAATGCGTGACTCAACTCGTACAGGCCGCCGGCGTGGTCCAAGTCGGCGTGCGTCAGGACGATGCGACCGATGTCGGAGAGCCGGAACCCGCAATCCTGAATTTCCTCCAGCATTGCCTTGCCGTGTCCCGGATAGCCGCAGTCGACCAGGGTCAGGTCCCTGCGGCCGCTCCAAAGATAGGCATTGACGCGAGGCGCAGGACTCTCGAAGTGCCACAGGCCCGGCAGCAGTTCCTTCATGTCCGGCTGCCTGGCAGGCGCACGGTGCTGCCCAGATGCCGCAACCGGGCTCGGGGATGGCTGATGGCCCTTTCGAACGCAGTGTCATCGGTCGGCCAGGCATGCCGCAGCCGGTCCAGCAGTGTGTCGGGGTCGGCCGCCAGACTGTTAAGCGTGTTGCGTTGGTCTTCGCTGAGCTTGAGTCCGGTCATGACGGAGGCTGGATTGTCGAGAAACGATTGCCTGCACCGATCGCAGTGCCACAGGTGGCCAACGGCCAGATCAAAATCCGGGATTCGCACGGAACACCTTCAACGGTGATCGGCCGCCGCTTGTGCGCCAACCTCGGGCATCCCGACCGGTAGGCTGGTTGTCATCCGTCGCCTACGGTGAGGGAACCGTCAACTGGATGGCCGGTTGTTCGTGCCGGATCATGCCGGTCTCCCCGAACGGCCACACCGTTAACCAAGCTTGGCCGATTAATGTTTCCCGGTCGAGCAGTCCCCACACATGGCTGTCTCGCGAATCGGCGCGGTTATCCCCCAGCACAAACAGCTTGTCCACCCCCACGAGTACCGGGCCTGCATCATATTCGTGCTCAATCAGCGGCCAGGGTTCGGTGGTGGGCAAACCGTTGATGTAGACCCGCCCCTTGCGAATCTCAACTGTGTCGCCCGGAACACCGATGACCCGTTTGATCAGGTCTCCGGCTCCTGCATCGGGATGTTGGAACACGATCACGTCTCCGCGCCGGGGTTCCCGGGTCAAGTAGGCCAGCTTGTTGACGATCACGAACTCGCGTTCGGTGAAGTTCGGCTCCATCGACGTGCCGGCGATGCGATAGCTTTGGACCGACATCCGGGCGAGCGCGAACACGGCGATGGTGAGGATTGAAGTCTCCAGGATCTCGCGCCACAATTTGCGCGGCCGCTCTTCGGATGCCGCTGAATCGGACGGAATCGGAATCGCAACGGGCGGTGTCGCCACCGGTGCCGTTCCGGAGACTG
>DAOUIC010000066.1:0-2898 GCA_034428255.1 Anaerolineales bacterium | reverse complement strand
CGGTTGTCCGGGTCCGGCGCGCGGGAGGGGATAGAATGAGGGAGTGGCAGATTCGGGAGACGGAGATGGATACGGCTGTAATTCGGGAGTGGACCCAGGCGGCGTGCCAAGGGCGCCTGCGTCCGTTGCCTCTCGATGCCGACCCGGTCATGACGCGGGAGGCGCGTGCGGCACGGACCGCTTGGCGGCTACGAAACCTTGATGAATGGCTCCGCGGTCTCGAGACCCTGGTGTATTACGACCCGGAATATGCCTACGATGTCGTCCACGAGTACGAGGACGACTGGACCACCGACCCGGACCATGCCGGCGACGGCATCCACTTCTACGAATTCGACGAGGACGGTGTCTTGGAACCCACCGACGACCGACGGACTTTGCTTGAGGGGGCCATGCTCATCACGCTGCGGAAGTTGCTCGGCAACCGTGCGGAGTCCCAAGGGCGCCTCTATTTTGAAGGGGAGGTGGCGGCCTGGTTGGAACTCCTGACCCGAGGGGGCAACCAGAGCAGCTATGTGAAGCCGGATCTGATGGTGTTCCCGCCAGCCTATGCGCTGTCGGCGGATGCACACCGGGATCGGAGGGACTGCTCCCTGCGCCTGCACGAAGGTGCGCCGCCTCCGGAGCTGGTGGTGGAGATCCTGTCAGTCTCCTCGGTGGTGCGGGACTACGGTGTCAAGGCGCAGCTGTATGCGGCCCTGGGCGTGGCCGAGTATTGGGTGTGCGACGTGGGCGGCATCCGCGGTCCGGATTCGCCGGTGGAGTTGTCGGTGTTCCGGCTGGATACCGACAGGCTTTACGCGGCTGTTCCGGATACGGGGCAGCCGAATGGGTCCGGGGCTCCGTTGGATTCCCCGGCATATTGGAGCGACGTATGCAGTGCGCCTGTCCGTCTGCGTCCCGGCGCGTACGAGCCGCGCTTTCAGTGGTGGGACGCGCGTCAGGGCCGTTGGCGGGACACCGTGACCGATGCACAGGATGAACGGGATCGGATCCAGCGGGAAAGCCGGGCGGAAGGTGTGACCATCGGCGAGGCAAAAATGGCCATTGCCGCGTTGAACGCCTTGCTGTCCAACCATTTGCATTCCGGGTACCGGGACCAAATCGCGGTGCACTGGCGCGCGTCAGGGCCGCCGTCGGACGTGATGGACCGGATTCTGCAAGTGCAGCAGCAGCCGAAGGAGTGGCGGTCCCTGTTGGGAATCCCGGACGGGAACGGTGACACTGGCTCCAGGTAATGTTGTGGCTTCGTCCGATGGGCGGACACCGAACCGTCTGGTATGGAAGGCGCGGTCCTGTTTCGCGCGCAGAATGTGGTTGTTCACCCGTGGGCGGATCGCTTTCACCTTGCTTGCTTGCGGTTGATGTAGCCACACGCCGACACGGAGGCGGACGGCGATGGGGCTCCCGAATCCCGCGCGCCTGAAACACGGCTGGTCGATGATCGCATTCGATTTCAAGTCTGGAAATGACTTGCCCTGTTGACACTCGGCAGGGACCAAGCTCCGGTTATGTTCAGATGCTGGTGGGTAATGACGAGGTTCGGTAACTGTTGCGTCCGCGGTGGGTCGACAGTCTTGGGATTGCTATCCAGCAGGATGGTATTGACACTGACGCGAGCATGCGGATCTTCAAATTCTTTGCAGCTTGGTTGCCTTTAGGCGAGCCTTGGCGCGGAAACGGGGTGATGAGGTTCAACCGCTGCCTGAGCACGGAGGTGTCTTGGGAACCACCCGTCCGTCGTTGAGGATGGCTGGCAACTGGTATATCGCGGAGCCGATGTTGAACGGCCAGTTTCCCCATGCAGGGGATGGCACTGCGTCAGGAGGCCAAATGGAACCAAGTGGATACGGGCTTGGCCGACTTGCTTCATGTTCGTGGCTCATCATGGTGCCCAACGAGAATGCCTCTCGCCGTGCAGCGGCTCCGGTTCCACGGGCCGGAAGGCAGAACTCAACGCCTTCAAGAGTTTGGATTTAAACACAAGTCCCTGTCCACTCGCTGCCGTCCAAGTCATGACCACTCAGGCCCCAATGGCACACGGCCTTCCCACTTCGCGCTTGCCAGCCGTCAATGTGGCACAGGTGCCCCAGCGCAGTCCCCTGCGCTATCCCGGGGGCAAGACTTGGCTCATCCCACATGTACGTGACTGGCTGCGACAGGTACAGCCTACGCTGCTTGTGGAACCCTTTTGTGGGGGCGGCATCGTGTCCCTGACCGCGGTGATGGAGGGCCTGGCGGAGCAATGCGTGATGCTGGACCTGGATCCTGATGTGGCGGCCTTCTGGCACGCGGTACTGCGGGAGGGCGAAGCCTTGGCCCAACGGATTGAGGCCTTCGAGCCGACCCGGGAGCGGGTGGAGGCCCTGTTACGGAAGGTGCCTCACAGCATCCTGGACCATGGTTTCCGCACATTGGTACTGAACCGTACACGCCGTTCGGGCATCCTGGCCCCTGGCGCGGCCCTAATTCGGCAGGGGGAAAACGGCCAGGGCCTCGGCTCGCGTTGGTATCCGGACACGTTGGCGCGCCGCATCCGGGCGATTCAACCGTACGCGTCGCGGATCGCCTTTGCCCAAGGGGATGCCTTGGCCCTTTTGCCGCCGTTGTTGCACGGTTGGGGGCGGCGTGCAGCCCTGTTTGTCGATCCGCCCTACACCGCCGGTGGCAAGCGGGCTGGTCAGCGCCTCTACGCGCATCACGAACTGGACCACGAGCAGCTCTTTGCTCTTCTGGCTTGTGGACGGGGCTCCTTTCTCCTGACCTACGACGCGGTTCCTGCCATCGAACATCTGGTACTCCGCCACGGGTTCCACGCCGTACGGGTGGCCATGAAGAATGCCCACCATGCCCACTTGCCCGAACTGGTGATAACGCCGGAGCCCCTGTTCGCATGAC
>DAOUIC010000065.1:0-3062 GCA_034428255.1 Anaerolineales bacterium | reverse complement strand
GCGGGAGACATTGGTGTCAACTTCGCCCGGGAGTTCATCAATGCTTCCTGGCCCGGCCTCGAGTTGGCCGGATTCCTGGACGACGATCCGGCCCTGGATGCAGCGGCTTCGGAGGCGCTGCAGGATTGCGAAATCTTGGGTACGATTAACAGTGTGACGGATATCGTCACTGAACAAAGCATCCGTTCGATTGTCATTGCGCTGCCCCGCTGGGAATACAGCCGCATCGCCCAGCTGATCTCCGAACTGTCCGAACTGTCAGTCAACGTGCATGTTGTACCAGACTACTTTGATACGGCCTTTTTCAACTTCACGGTGGACACGCTGGGAGGCATCCCGGTGATCGGTCTGCGGGAACCCGCAATCGATGGCTTCCAGCGGGTAGTCAAGAGAGTTGTGGACCTGCTGCTGGGTTCCATCGCCGTGCTGGCGGGGTTACCGCTGCTGGCGGCGCTGGCCGCGGCCATCTGGCTTGAGGACCGGGGACCGATTTTTTACTGGGCGGATCGCGTGGGCGAGAACCGCGAACCGTTCCGCATGCTCAAGTTGCGTTCGATGAGCATGGGTGCCGACGCCTTGCAGGGAGAGGTGAATGAGACGGACGAGGCCGGCAACGTCATTCACAAGCAGCCGGATGATCCGAGAGTGACGCGCGTGGGTCGGTTCATTCGCCGATACAGCCTGGACGAGCTTCCCAACCTTTGGAACGTGCTCAAGGGCGAAATGAGTCTCGTTGGACCACGGCCTGAACTCCCTTGGCTGGTGGAGAAGTACGAACCCTGGCAGCTCAAGCGCTTTGCCGTGCCCCAGGGCATGACCGGCTGGTGGCAGGTGACCGGCCGCAGCGACAAGCCGATGCACCTCCATACCGAGGACGACATCTACTACATCCAGAACCACTCGCTGTGGCTGGATCTTCAGATCATGTGGCGGACGATCGCGGTGGTGGTCAGGGGCCGCGGTGCCTACTGAACGAAAAGGCGCCGGGGACGGGGGGGAATTCGGGAAACGCCGAGGCAGCTTCAACGATGGGTTGGCTTTGCACTCGCCGCCGGCGCGCCGCCGACCGTCCCGGCCCCGGTACCTGAAGGGCCACGGTTTCCGATCGCCGGCAGGGGAACGGTATGGGCGCAACCGATGAGATGTATCTCGTAGCGGATGAGTTGCGCAGTATCGCGGATCTGGGATTGCACTTCGCCCAAGACCACTACGACAAGGACAGGTACGGCAGGGTTCGTTCGTTGAGTGCCCGGTTGGTTGCGGCCCTCGAAGGGAGGGCTGTGGCCGATGCAATGCAGGCGTACAGGGAGTCTGTGGTTCATGCCACTCCCTTGGTCGCTGCCGAAGCAGCTGTGTTCCGGGAGGGGCGTATCCTCCTCATCAAACGCGAGGACAACGGCCTTTGGGCCATGCCTGGCGGCGCGACCGAGGTCGGTGAGACATGGGCGGAATCGGTGGAGCGGGAACTTCGCGAAGAGACTGGTGTGCAGGGAACGGCTACAGAGTTGCTTGGCGTGTTTGATTCACGCCTGTGGAGGAGCCGCGCCAAGCAACAAATCTACGTCGGTGTTTGGTTGGTCGAGATCGGTGACCAACAGAAGCCCATCGCAGGTCCGGAAACGACGGGGGTGGGGTTTTTCACCGAGGACGATCTGCCCGACCTGTCGCCAGGCCACAAGGAGCGAGTGCCGTCAGTGTTCAAACTCGTGCGGGGGGATCTTTTCACCCCCTACTTCGATCCAACCAATCGATCGGGAAGTGGCCTGGCCAACCGGTAGAGGCTGGCATTGGGAGATGAGCCGGCCAAAGTCGTTTGGTCACCGGCATCCTTCGGGTAGAACACTCTGTCTGTGCCCTTAACCGGCACACTTTAGTAGCCGGCGTCGGTCATTCGATCTCGGTTGCTAGAGGCCGTGTTGCAAGCTTCCGCAACTCGAGTTTGGGTGGAACAGTCTCCACCGTCGGTCCGGTTCGGCACCTCCTGCGCCGCTTGCGGGCGGTGCCGCCTGCCGACCAGGCTCAGACCGATTCCGTCAAGCGGGTACGGATGAGCGTTGCCGTCAGATCCTCGAACTTGGCCTCGGAGAAGGCGCCTGCACTGCGCCACACCACTACGCCGTTGCGATCCACCAGCAGTACCTGGATGGTGTCGAAGTCGGGGAGCGCGAGAGCCGACTGCATGGCTTGGAGGTCGGTGTACAGCGTGATGGTGGTGGCCCGGGCCAACGGATCCCGGATGCCGGTCGACATCCAGAAGTCCAGTTGCTTGCGCTGGAGCCAGTTCATTTCCCACAGAGTTGGCACCTCGTACACGCGGAATCCCTGCTGTGAGGATTCAAGTTCGCGGACGCGCGGCAGCCACGTATTGACATCGTATTGGTGTTCCCGCGTGAACGCCATCAGCACCAAATTCAGCTCGCCGGCGAAGTCCGTGGGCACCACGAAGTCGTTGCCATCGATATCACGCCCTGCCACCACGGGAAATCGGATGGTTTCCATAGGGACTTCCTCCCTTCCTGATTCAGTCAGGCCTTCTTCAACTGCACTCCGGTTGCCGTACATCTGTTCGTGGGTCCAGATGCATCCCGATGCGACCACGGCAACCGCGAGGCAGGCTGCAACGGCAAGGAGTGCTTTGATTCCGGTCATGGAGCAACCTCTCATCCGCTCCGGGGTGCAATTTTCCAACCGTGTATCCAACCGGACGCTTCGGCAACCGTCGCAGCGTGATATACCCGGAATGTATAGGAAGGGCACCGAGTCGGAGAAGGTATGTTGCCCAGTCGAGGTTAGTCCAGGGGAACGCTGTTTCCGGCGTTGGGTTGGCCAACGGCAGAGATCCGCAGGGGTACGGGCGCGCCTCCGGGATTGGTGAAGATGACGCGGCCGGACCTTAGCCGCGGTAGTGTCACGGGAGGGCGCATCAACGCGGCCTGCGGACTCGCCCTCCCGTCACGTTGAAAGTGCCGCGCATGTCGGAAACGGGGCGTGAATCCGGCTCAACCGCGTCCAAACCGTCCCGTGTGGATCGAGGAACAACCCGGTTCAACGGCTGTCATGTT
>DAOUIC010000064.1:0-7693 GCA_034428255.1 Anaerolineales bacterium | reverse complement strand
CTAGCCCTTGACTCCGTAGGTCACGATGCCCTGAATGAAATACTTCTGCGAAAAGAAGAAGAGGAGCAATACCGGCATCATCACGAACAGGGAAGCCGCCATCAAGAGGTTCCAGCGCTGGATGCCATATCCTCCGTACCCCTGCAGAATCCGCAGCCCCAACGACAGCGTGTAGTTGGAGACGCTGTTGAGATAAATCAGAGGCCCGATGAAGTCGTTCCAGTGCGCCAGGAAGGAAAAGATGGCCGCGGTCGCCAGTGCCGGGCCTGACAGGGGCAGGATGATGCGGGCGTACAGCCACAGGGTGCCGCAGCCATCGATCCGGGCGGCATCGTCCAGTTCCAGCGGGATGGTCATCATGAATTGGCGAAACAGGAAGATGTAGAAGGCCCCTCCGCCCAGATAGAAGGGAACAATCAGGGGCAGGAGCGAGTCAATCCAGCCCAGGACCTTCATCAGCACGAACACCGGCACCAGCGTCACCTGGTAGGGCAGCATCATGGTGGCCAGCACGACCAGAAACAGATAGTCCCGGCCCCACCAGCGGAGGCGGGCGAAGCTGAACCCCACCAGGCTGGCCGACAGCAACTGGCCGAACACGGCCGTTGCCGTGATTACGATCGTGTTCTTGAAGAAGATGCCGAACGGAGCGTAGTCCTGTGTGAATGCCTCGACGAAATTGCCCCACAGTACCGGCTGCGGTATCCACTCCGGGGGAAACTTCATGACATCCCCGGCCTCCTTCAGCGCCGTGGAGATCATCCACACAAATGGCACAAGGAACAGGAAGGCGCCCAGGGACAACACCATGTACAGGCTTGTCCGGGCCAACAACCGGCTCGCCCTGATCCTGAAGTCCGCCTGATATCTGGCGGCTGTACCGACCCCTGTGGCCATGCCGGACTACCTGCCTTTGATCTCGCCCTCGTAGAAGACCCACAGGGACGAGGAACGAATGACAAAGAGGGTCGCGATCAGGATGTATGCAAAGAGAACCCAGGCCAAGGCAGAGGCATAGCCCATCTTCAGCCATTGAAACGCATTGTTGTACAGGTGCAGCATGAAGAAATGGGTCGACTGCTTGGGCCCGCCGGCGGTCATGATGAAAGCCTGCGTGAAGGTCTGCAGCGCCGCAATCAGCCCGATGATCAGGTTGAACAGGATCACGGGCGAGACCATGGGCACCGTGACGTGCCAGAAGCGCTGCACGGCGTTGGAGCCGTCGATTTCGGCCGCCTCGTACAGGGCCTGGGGCACGCCCTGCAGCCCGGCGATGAAGATGACCATGCTGCCGCCCACGCCCCACAAGCTCATGATGATCAGGGCCGGCAGGGCCCAGGTGGGGCTGAGCAGCCAGCTGGGCCCGTCAATGCCGACCAGGCCCAGCAGCCAGTTGGCGAGGCCGAAGTCCGAATTGAAGATCCATTGCCACAGGAGGGCCACGGCCACCCCGGACACCACCGAGGGCAAAAAGTAAACCGTGCGCCACAGGGCGATGTAGCGAATCTTTTGGTTGAGCATCAAAGCCAACAGGAACCCCATTACCAGGTGCAGGGGGACCGCTACGATGGCGTACAGAGTCGTGACGCGCAACGAGTTGAAGAAGAACTTGTCCTCCTGCAACATGAATCGGTAGTTGTCCAGCCCCACCCAGACCGGCGGCCGGATCAACGGGTACTCCGTCAGACTGTAGTAAATGGACCAGATCATGGGGCCCAGCGTGAAGACCAGGAATCCCAGGATCCAGGGAGAGGCGCACAGCCATCCGGCCGCATGCGGCCGGATTCGACGCCACAACTTGCCCTTGTGCATACGCGTCAGGTCTCGGGCAGTACGGACCTCACCGCCCGGTTCCCGGTTTGTCCACCCGGGTGCCGCCGGAGATGCCCGAAGCGGGCTTGGCAGGCAAACAGGTCCATATGCTGCCTGCGGTCGCAGGGAACGCCCGGCCAAGCCGGCTGCACGCGTTCCCCGCGACCTTGTTTCATCATGACGAACAACCGGGACGGGGGCTCAGAACAGCGAGTTGACGCTCTCCGCCATGTTGGCGAGCCCTTCCTCCACGCTCACGCGTCCCTCGAAGATCTCGGTTTGCCACTCGGTTGTGGGCTGCATCATCTCGCCCCACGTGACCACGTCGTGGGTGGGCAGGGCCGATGTCCACTCCTGCATCTCGAAGGCGGCCCTGCGGTTGGCAGGCCCCAGCGCCGGGTCGTAGTACAGCTCGGCCGAGTCGTGGCGCACCGGCGCCAGCACGTTGGCGCGGGCCAGCTTGTCCTGCGAGTCCTTGGACAGCAGGTGTGTCATCAGGTTCCAGGACGGACCCTCGGCCGGGGTGTTGTTGTTGATGACGACCCCGACGATGTTGGTGGTGCCACCACGTTCGCCCGTCTGCGGGGAGAACGGCAAGAGGGTGATGTTGTAGGTGAAGTCCTTCAACTGCTCGTTCAGGAACGACATTTCCCAGTTGCCCGATGGATACAGGGCAATCCTACCGGTCTGGAACAGGCTGTTGGCCCCTTCGGCCTGCAGGGCTTCCGGACTGGGGGAGATGCCGTCCTCGCGCCGCAGGTTCACCAGGTAGTTCCAGGCCTCGATGGATTCGGGGGAATCGATGATGCATTCCGAATTGTCGTCGTTCAGGAAGTCGCCGCCGTTCGCGCGCACGAAGTTCAGCCAGCCGGTCTCGATGCCGGCCGTGGAGTAGAGGCCCCACATCCCAACATCGTCGCCGTCCTGTTCATGCAGGGCCAAGCCGTATTCACGGAAGCGGTTCCAGTCCATTTCATCTTCAATGTCCGCCGGCAGGGCCAACCCCTTGCTGTCGATGTAGTCCTCGTTGTAGTAGAGGACGATGGACGTGTACATGTAGGGCATGCCGAACTGCTGGCCCTTGTAGTTGTAGAAATCGACGGCTCCCTGCCAGGAGTTGGCGATGTTGTCCTGCATGGCGTCGTCGGCGGCTGCCAGTTCGGTCATGTCGTACAGCACGCCCCGGTGCGCCCAGGACCAGTAGTTGACGTTGTTCATGAAGAACAAGTCGGGGCCGGCACCCCCGGCGATCGATGTCTGGACCTTGGTCCAGTAGTCCGACGGGGCTTCCACGGAGACCGTGACGTTGGGATGCGCCTCCATGAAGGTATCGCCCATCTCGATCAGGGAAGGCACGGGACTGGGCCACCATACCCACACACTCAGTTCGGCGGACTCCGCGGCACCTTCGGCTGTTTCACCTGTCGGCACCGCACACGCAGCCAGAACTCCGGTCACTCCCAGAGCCGCTGTGGTCCTCAGGAAATCCCGGCGTGAAAGAGAAAATGACATGGTGGTCTCCTCCCAAATTGAATTGCCTTGCAGGCTAGTTGAAGTGACCGTACCAACATTGCGCCAGGTTGTCAATCACGGTAAATCGGACACTTGGGAGGTCCTGACCCGGTGTGTCAAGTCGGCTTCGGGACTGGTTACATGGGGCTGGATCCATGCCGATGCCTCAGCACGCCACACAATACTTCTGTGGGTGTTTGTTCGCCGTCACCCGGATCAAGGGTCTGTCGCGGTCCAGTCAAACAGGGCCGCCACCATCGTGTCCGGTTGGTCGATCAAGTCCGCGAACACCTCGGGGGCGTGCTCCGGTGGGGCCACGCGGGAGATGAGCGGTTCGAGACACAGTCGCTGCGCGGCCATAAGCTGGAAGATGGCCTCGATGTTGCGTTCAATCGAATGCTTGTGAAACGGATCCCGGTGCAGGGGGTACCGCCATTCATGGGCACCCAGCAGATTCACGGAGCCCCCTCTCCACAGATGCACCCGGTTGAGCAGTGGCGTGACATCCGTGTCCAGGCTGCGGCGGGGCGAACCCAAAAGGACCACATTGCCCTCGCCCTGGGACCCTGTGAGCCGTGAGGCCAGGATCGCTCCTTCGGGGGTGCCCGACGCTTCTATGACCACATCCGGTTCCCGACCTGCCGTTGCTTCCAGAATGCAGGCCTTGACATCGGGGAGGCCGGCATTGATGGCATCGGGCAGATTGCAGGCCTTGGCCAACCGCCGGCGAGACGACTGCATGTCCACTCCCACGGTGTGGGCACCGGCGATTTGACACAGCTGTGCAGTCAGGATGCCGACCAGACCCAGGCCCACGACCACTACCTGATCCCCGAGTTCCACCTGTCCCACGCGCAGAGCCGTCATGCCCACGGAGGCCATGCCCGCGAAGGGAACGTGCTGCTGCGGCACTTCCCGGGGAGCCTTGACGAACAGCCGTCGGGCCGGGGCATGGCTCCAGTGGGGCGTGTAGCTGAACCCGACGTCACCGACCCGGATATTCCGGACATCGGAACCGCAGGCCACCACCGTCCCGCACGCGCGGTTCCCGGTGTCGAAGGGATAGGCCACTTCCTGCAGACCGGTCAGCTTGGCGGTTTCGGTGCCGGTGCTCACGAGACTGAACCTTGTCCGCAGCAGCACTTCGTCAGGTGCCAGGGCGAACCCCATTGGTTCCGTGACCACCTGCACCCGACCCGGCCCGGCAAACTGGATTTTGGTGACTTCCGTGGGTGTCATGGGCGTTCGGTCGTGGCTGGAGAAACGGGTCGGGTCAAGGTTCCAGGCCGTGAATCCGGCTGAACCGGCTGCGAAGAAAGGCGTAGGCGTCCTCCTGCCCGGACACCTGCAGGCCCATGCGCTGAAACAACGGCAGATAGCCCGCCGCGTGGTTTTCCTGATCGGACATGAGGAATTGGAGCAGACGCTCCCGCATGTCAAGCCGCAGACCGGAGGTGCCGGCCTCCTCGGCCAGATTGTGCTGCTCGTAGGGATCGCGGGACAGATGAAACAGGGACTCCGTGCCGTTGGTGAGGAACCACTTGTGGTCTCCGGTCCGCACCATGAAGTTGAAGCCCTGACGGTTTCCAATCTCGGAGAACACGGCCTCGCGCACCGGCGCACCGGCCGATGTGGCCAGGGGAAGCAGGGACTCCCGGCTTAAGGTTGAGTGGTCGTCCCTGCCGGCGGCGTGGAGCACGGTGGCATACAGGTCCAGCCAACTGACCGGAGCGGCACATGTCTGGTGCGGTCGGATCCGCTCCGGCCAGTGCATTAACAGGGGGATGCGCGCGGATTCCTCGTGGAAGTCGCCCTTGCCGTGGCGTCCGTGACTGCCCAGATACTCGCCGTGATCGGCGGCGAACAGAACCAGTGTGTTGGCCAGGTTGCCCCGGCGGTCCAGTGCCTGCAACAGCGCGCCGACACGGTCGTCCAGATGTGTGAGCTTCCCGAAATAGTTGGCCTGCATCCGCCGGATGTGGGCGTGATCATGGCCTTGGCTGGTCGTGGCCGGTACGTTGGGGGCCAAGGTCATGGCCTCGGGGTCGTACATGTCGCTGTACGGCCGCGGGGCGTCAAAGGGCGTGTGGGGACCCGGGAAGCTGACACACAGAAACATGGGCCGCTCCCGGGCGCAGGTCTCGATGTACCGCTCCGCCTGCCGGGCCACATAGCCGTCGATGTGCTCGTCGGGGGCCAGGGGGGAAGGCCGCACGACATGATGGTCGCCCCCGACGAACCGCTCGGCAATGTCGTCGATGTAGGGTTGGAGCATTCCCCTCTCCGCCAGGAACCGGGTGTACTCGTTGCGGAGATAGGGCCCCATGTACGGGGTGGGCAACTCCTGGGCCCAGTCCAGGCCCAGCGCGTCGTAGTAGTCCCCGTGGTCCCGATGATCTTCGCCCGCTTCCGGATTGAAGAGGTGGTACTTGCCGATCTTGGCCGTGGTGTAGCCCTGCTCCCTCAACGCGTGGAACAGCGTCACCCGGTCGGCCGGGAACTTGAGGCCCGTGAAGTTGTTCCAAAAACCGTGCCGGTGCGGAAACTGGCCGCTTACCAGGGAACAACGGGCAGGCATGCACACCGGAGAGGAGGCATAGGCGTTGTCGAAGCGCACCCCTGCGCGTGCCAATCGGTCCAGGTGGGGGGTGCGCGCCGTGGAATCGCCGTAGCAGCCCATCATGCGCGGGTTCCACTGATCCGTGAGGATCAGGACTACATCGGGAGGCGAGGAGGGATCGGGCATGGATGGGAGGTTCCGCTGGTGATGAGGCCTCGGTCCGGAACGAACGCCCTCACCCCTTGGATCCCGTCAGGACCAGGCCCTGCACCAGTTGCCGCTGCGCCACGACATAGAGCAGGATTGGAGGCAGCGACGACACGATGGAGGCGGCCATCAGCAGATGGGTGGTGGGATCCCCCGAGATGTCGGAACTGGCGGTCACGGCCAGGAAGCGGAGTCCGATGGAAACCGTGAGCTTGTCCGTGGACTGCAGGTAGATGAGAGGCTGCAGGAAATCCTCCCAGTCCGCCAGGAAGCCGAGGATCGTCAGCGCGATCAACGCGGAGCGGGACAGGGGCAGCAGAATCTGAAAGAAGATGCGCCAGTATCCCGCGCCATCAATGCGCGCCGCGTCGTCCATCTCCTTGGGCAGGTTGCGAAAGAACTGCCGCAGCAGAAATATGGCGAAGGCGCTGCCTCCGAAATAGTTGGGCACGATCAGGGGTAGAAACGTGTCCACCCATTTCAGCTTGTAGAACAGCACGAAGCGGGGAATGAGGCTGACGTGGATGGGCAGCATCAGGGTCGACAGCATCAACAGAAACAGCACGTCCCGCCCGGGAAACCGGAACTTGGCGAAGCCGTAGGCCACCATCGAGGCTGTGAAAAGCTGGCCGGCCAGCGACAGCACGGCGATGAAGAGGGTATTCCACATGAAGCGGCCCAGGGGCACGATGGTCCAGATTTCGGCGTAGTTGCGCCACAACACCGGATCCGGGATCCACTCCGGCGGAAACAGCTCGAGTTGGTACGGATTTTTAAGGGAGCCGGACAGGGCCCAGACAAACGGTATGACAAACAGAATCGATGCCCCGATGTAGACACCGTAGATGGCAAAGGTACGCAGCACGCTGCGTACGCCGGGGAGGGACGCGGACATGCCCGTGCGAGCCAGGTTCAGTCCCCTCCGTAGTGCACCCAGCGGTTGGACCCCTGGATCTGCAGATAGGTGAACACAAGCAGAAACGCCACCAGCACCCAGGCCAGGGCCGACGCGTACCCCATCTGGAAGCTCTGAAACGCGCGTTCATAGAGATGCAGCACCAGGAAGTAGGTGGCGTAGGCAGGCCCGCCATTGGTGCTGACGAACGCGGCCGTGAAGGCCTGGAACGTGCCGATGATGGTCAGGACCAACACGAAGAAGATGGCGGGGGTCAACAGGGGGATGGTGATGTGCAGTTGCTCGCGGAGCCAGGTGGCGCCATCCACCCGGGCTGCGTCGATCAGCGATTCCGGTATGTCCTGCAGGGCCGACAGGAAGATGATGGCGCTGGTGCCCCCAATGGAGCCCCAGACACCCAGCATTACGAGCGACGGCACGGCCCAATCCGGATCGCCCAGCCAGGACGGTCCCTCGATCCCGATTCGGTCCAGCATGTAGTTCAACAGGCCGTAGTGGGGGTTGAGGACCCAGGTCCACACCAGAATGGCGGCCACGCCCGGGGTGATGGAGGGAATGAAGAACAGGGTGCGGTAGACCACCCGTCCCCGAATCGACTGATTGAGGATGATGGCACAGGTCAGGGCCCCCACGATGGTTGGCGGCACCCGGAGCACCACGTAGTAGACGGTGACCTGGATGGATTT
>DAOUIC010000063.1:0-3036 GCA_034428255.1 Anaerolineales bacterium | reverse complement strand
TCCATGTCCGACAGCCACTGGCCGCCTTCCGGGTTGACGTCGACGTGGGCGTACCACGCGTCGGCGTTGCGTTCGTCGGTATGGCCGAACCAGGCCAGCTGGAAACGCCCCCGCGCCCAGTTCGCCGCCACCCGCGCCCACCCCGCGTGCTCCAGCATCCGCGTCGCCTGCTGGTCGGTCGGGTCCAGGGCGATACGGTGGGACTTGCCCACGCCCTTCAGGTGTTCGCTCATGGAGCCGGCGCATCCTCGCCGGCGGGTTCGGCAGGGTCGGACTTCAGGACTTCGATCAGCCGGCGCGCCTTGGGCGACCGGCGACCGTACAGACGCGCCGAGAACTCCGTGATGATCTCGAGCACGTCCCGGGCCAGTTCCTCCTCGAAGGAGGGGGGATCGGTCCCATGGATCACCACCACTTCGACCCCCTGCTTCTCGCACAAGGCAAACACCAACTCGGCCCCGAAGCGCAGCAGCCGATCCCCGTGGGTCAGCACCAGACGCTGCATCCGTCGGCGCAGGAGCAGGTCCAGCAAGCGCTGCAGGCCGGGCTTGTCATACTGCAACCCGCTGCCCAGGTCGCGGATGATCTCGGTCTGCCAGCCCCGGGCCGCACAGTACGCTTCCAGGGCGGCGTGCTGACGGTCCAGATCGGCCTTTTGGTCAGGGCTGGACACACGCGCATAGCCGACGGTCGGGGCCGATTCGTTGCCCGCGCCCAGCAACGCGGCGCGGTCGTAGTAGCGCGTCCCCGCCGCCGACTTGCGCGCCGGCAGCAACTCGCCGGTCTCCTCCCACTTCCGCAGGGTCTTCACGCCCACGCCCATCAGCGCGGCGGCCTCGCCTATGCGTATCAGTCGGTTTTGATGCTTGGCCATAGGCCAGCATACTGACACATAATATCCGATTTCAGAGAACTGTTACTACCCCTGTTGGCAGTAGGTACGGTGCACGGTGTACCGTGCACATTTCGTGACCACCGTTTCCGGAACCGATTTCCGAAGGGATCAGTGGTCCCGCACGGTTTGCCGTTTGGGAACCAAACGATTGCTCAAAGCGTTGAACATGAACGTTTTGCACGTCACCAATTCGTACCTGCCAAACGCAGGAGGCGTGGCCACGGCGGTGCACTCTCTGGTCCGTCGCCTATGTCGGCTCCATGCGGCTGTGATGCGCTGCAATCGCAGTCATGGAACCACGCCGCACCGCCACTGGGACAGCCAACTGGTTGGATGGGTATATCAGGCTCTGACCGATGGCCTGGTTCCTGTTATCCGACGGTTGCATACGCCATGAGACGCGATCTGGTAGCCACAGGCTCACTGATGGGTGCTGGCATGTTGACAGTCGCATCCAGTGCCATCGTGGTACCTTCCCTGCTGGAGTTCGCGGAATATTTTGGCGGCGGCGTTGGAGGTGCGAACGCCGCCAATCTGTTCCTGGTCATGCCGTCCGTGGGTCTTGTGGCTGCCGCGCCCGTGGCCGGCTGGCTGGCAGACCGTTTCGGGCGGTGGCACACCCTCCTTGGCTCCGTGGTGTTGTTGGTCCTCAGTGGCGTCAGCGGCTACTGGACCACTCAGTACCCGTTGATGTTGATGGAACGGTTCGTGCTGGGTTGCAGCATTGCCGGGACCATCACCAGTTCCGCTTCGCTCTTGGGGGCCCTGCCGGAAGAGGCCAGGCGCCAGAGTCTCCTGGGCAAGCAGTCCGCCTTCACCAACGTGGCGGGGTTGACATATCTGTTCTTGGGCGGACAACTGGCCGCTGTGCATTGGCAGTTGCCCTTCCTAATTTACCTGTGGCCGGTCGTACTGGTGCCGTTCCTGGTGGTCAGCCTGCGAACAGAGTCGCCTGCGCTGGTGCCAAAGGTTGAGGTTTCCGGGAATGGGTTTGCCGTGTGGCTGCGCGGGCCGGCGATGCCGATCCTGCTCCTGGCTTGGGGATTGGGTTGCCTGACCATGATCTTCATCTACTCGCTGTTCACGGTTCATCCCTATCGAATGCAGGAACTGGGACTTGACGATCCAAGGGTTGTGTCGCTGACCATCATGATGGCGGCGGCGTCATCGGCCGTCGCCAGCTGGAATTTGCGCCGAATTGGCCGCCATCTGGGCCCCTATCCCGTCTTTGCGCTCACCTTCCTGCTGTTCGCGGCGGGATTCCTGATCGTGGCTGTCGCCAGCGAACTCTGGCATGTGGTGCTGGGCAACCTGGTTCTGGGGATCGGCATGGGACTCCCCGTACCCAACGGAGCCGCGTGGCTGAGCGGGTTGACTCCCGGCCTTTGGCGGAGCCGAGTCCTGGGTGTGTTCAACACATTCGTGTACATGGGTCAGTTTCTATCCCTGTGGCTTATCCGCGCGGCGAATTCCTTCTCCCCCCACATCCATCACGTCCATTGGGGTCTGGGCCTCGCGTGCCTGGGCATTGCCTGCCTGATGGCGGCCACGATTTCCTATGTTCACCGGCTGTCAAGCCGACTTGAAACATAGGCCGGTCCGTCGTATTCCGATGGGAGGCTGCATCGGGAAACCTCGGGATGTGGCCTGTTCAGGCCCGATCACGTGCCAAGGCAAGGCTTCGGCAATTCCTGTCCATGCTCAGGACTTTGTCGGCTCCGAGCGTTTGTGGGAGAAGAGCTTGGTACTGCCTGGTGAAGCAAGGCGCCTGCTCCGGGCCGACGGCCGAGCCCGGATAGAATGGGACCGTTCGGAGCGACCGGGCACGGGAGACTTGGAGATGAATGCGGTGGGACTGCGGAAGTCAATCCGGTCCGCGGCCGACGAGCGCGCCCCTGTGCGCCCGGATCCGGCCTGGGACTGGCAGGTGGCGCCGCGGCACGGCGACACCGATGCCGTCACGGCGCGCGCGGCTTGGGCCAAGCGGATTGCCTGGCGGCTGGTCCATCCCGAGGCTTGGCGGGAAGAGCTCGCGCAATTGGCGTACTTCGATCCCGCGTACACCTACGACGAGGGCCACGAGTACTGGTGGGACCGGACCACCGACCCTCATCTGAGCACGGACATTCGCCATTGGATTT
>DAOUIC010000062.1:0-1906 GCA_034428255.1 Anaerolineales bacterium | reverse complement strand
GTCCCCGAATCGACTGATTGAGGATGATGGCACAGGTCAGGGCCCCCACGATGGTTGGCGGCACCCGGAGCACCACGTAGTAGACGGTGACCTGGATGGATTTCCAGAACCGGGGATCGGTCGTGACCATGTACTGGTAGTTGTCCAGACCAATCCACCGCGCCGGGCGCAGCACGTTGTAGTCGGTGAAGGAGAAGTAGACGGAGGCCAGCATGGGGCCGAACTGGAACAGCAGGAAGCCCAGAATCCAAGGGGTGATGAAAAACAGTCCCCACCGGGCTTCGTACCAACCCAGCACCCCCAGCCGGAAGGGGCGGGAGATGCGGGTGGCCAGGGATTCCCGTGTCAGTGCGCCGTGCATGGTGCGATGGGGCAAGGCCCCCGATCGTCGGACGTCGACTCTCCGTGGTCAGGCCGGTTGATGCGCGCGGCCCCGGCCCCCGGGACCGCAAGGCCCCGGGGGCACCGGGCAGGCAACCCTCTCCTCAACCGGCGGAGGGCTCCCCCAGTCAGGCCGCCGGCATGTCGAGTATGTCCTGGATCTCCTTGTCCACGCTGTTGACGACGTCCGTCAGCGGTTCGGTGGCCAGCCAGGCTGCTTCCATGCCGCGCTGCAGCGTGCTGAAGACATCGCTGGTGCGCCCGTTGCCCGCCGTGGGGGCCGGGAGCGGCGGTTCATTGATCCACTGCCGCACGTAGAACTCGTACTGGTGGCTGACCATGGCGTCCTCATGGAGCAGGGCCGCTTCCGTGGGCAGGGGAATGAAGCGGGCGTTCTGCACGCGCTTGATGCCCTCTTCCGTGGCCAGGGTGCCCTTCACCCATTCCCACGCGAGATCGTGGTGGCTGGAGGCTGCGGAGATGGCGGAGATGTCGCCCACCAGGCCGCCGCGCGGCACATCGCCCATGTTGGGAATCAGGAAGGTGTCGAACTCGAAGTCCTGGACCATTTCGCGCAGGAACGATTCGCGGTAGCCGTTGTCGTTGGCCATCATGATTTTCTGTTCCGCGAAGGGCGGCTTCCAGTCCCGCACGTCCGTGGGCTGCACCGTCGTCTTGTGTTCGTTGATCAGCGCATACAGCAGGTTCCAGAACTCCCAGGCCTCGTCCGAGTTGATCTGGGACTGCGTGCCGTCCTCGTTGAGCAGGTCGCCGCCCATGGAGCGGACGCCGACCATGTAGCCCTCGAAGTTGGCCCGCACCCAGGATCCAAACACATCGTTGTCCAGGTCCGTGACCGTCTTGGCCACCTCGACATAATCGGCCCAGGACCAGCCGGGATCGTCCAGCACAATGCCCTGGTCATTCAAGGCGGTCTTGTTGTAGAAGAGGTATTGGGAACTGGGGTGGGCGCCGAAGGGAATGCCGTACTGGATGCCGTTGAAGTTGAAGGTTTCCACCGTGCCCGGGATGAAGGTGTCGATGTAGTCCTGGTACCCGTCCCGGTCAATCAAATCGTCCAGTGCCAGGATGATGTCGTTGGCTGCCAGTTGCGTGAAGGCCGCGACGTTCACGACCCGGAACAGATCCGCAGGATCTCCGGCCGCGATGCCCGACAGCATTTTCTGGGGAATTTCGTTGCCGGGTGCCAGCGTGAACTCCACCATCGCGCCGTCGTTTTGGGGGCTGAAGATCGTGGCCGAGTAGTTTTCGAAATACTCCACCAATGCCGTCTGAGCGACCCACAATGCCTGCAGCACCACGGGTTCCGTTGTACCGGCCTCCATGTCGGTGCCGGAATCCGGCAAGGTACAGGCTGCCAACAGGGCCCCGCCTGACAATGCAGCGGCGGCGCGCAAAAAACTTCTGCGAGAGAAGCGTACAGTGCCGTTCATGATGTGTCTCCTTGCCCTTTCGGGCGGACGGAATGAATCATGGTGCCACTTCTCGCGAAAGCCGTCAAACG
>DAOUIC010000061.1:0-1597 GCA_034428255.1 Anaerolineales bacterium | reverse complement strand
CTCCCCCGACAGGGTGTGCTGTGTCAGATCGTCGGCCCGCACCGGGGCAAACGTGTCCCTGCCGACCTGCAACGTCACCGGACATATCCCCATGGTGGCTTCGGCCACCGCATCCAGCAGGTCCTTGGTGAAGTGCAGGCCGGCCGTCGGGGCCGCCACGCTGCCGGCTTCCCGGGCATACACGGTCTGATAGCGCTCCCGGTCCCCGGCGAAGTCCTTGATATACGGTGGCAACGGTACGGTTCCATGCCTGGCCAGCACAGCGGCGTCCAGTGCACAAGACACGTTGATGATGCGCGTGCCGTCGTCACCGATGTCCTGTACTACAGCCGGCATCTCGGTTCCGTCGGAGCCAATCAGGGACAGACTTCCGCCCCGGGCAGGCACCGAACCGCGGATCAGGCACCGCCATGTCCGGCGTTCCGGATCAAGGGCCTCCAGCAGGGTCACCGACAGGCGGCCGCCGGTGTCCCGGCGGGCGCGGAACTGGTACTCCGACACCCGCGTGTTGTTGTGCACCAGCAGATCGGTCTCCCGCAACAGGCCGGACAGTTGCCTGAACCGCAGGTGCCGGCAGGATCCCGTGCGGCGATCCAACACCAGGAGCCGACTGGAATCCCGCGGTTCCGCAGGCTGCTGGGCAATCAAGCCGGCGGGAAGCTCAAAGTCGAAGCGCGCAGTGTCCATGCACCTAGCTTAATCAAAGAGACCCGACTTGGTCGGGTCTCCCTCGAAGGCAATCCGGCAGGACGAAGGTCAGGCTGGGCGACGCTTGTTGTCGAATTCCCTCCACAGTTCCCTGGTCTTGCCGTTTGCCGCCTCAAGGCCTTCCTTCAGGGCCTTGTCAAGCCGCGACTGGTAGGTGTTGTCGTAGGCGGTGCCGGGATTGGGACCAAACACATGGCCTACCAGCCAGCCCACGGCCGCTCCCACACCCACGCAGAACAGAAACTGTATGGTTCTCATGTTCAGGCACCGGCCCGCAACCGGTCGGTAAGCCCCTCCAGACTGGTGGCCGACGGCGGGGAGGCATTCTCCGTTGAGGCCGGCACTTCGACATTATCCTCGACCGGAATGACAATGGCCAGGAGCAGATAGAAGAAGCCCATGCCGACAAAGGCCGTGGCGAAACCGAGCAGCACAAACCCGATGCGAATCAGCACCGAATCCACGCCCAGCGACTGCCCTAGGCCGCCACAGACGCCGAACAGCACCCGATCCTTGCGGGAACGGGACAGACCGGAGAAGCGGTGGAGTTTGGCGCCGACCTTTTGCCGGGCGGCTCCCAAGTCCGCCACCTGGTCGCGCATGGTCTCTCCGTTGCTGCGATTGCGAAACTTCTTCAGGGCATAGAACCCGATGGCAATCAGAAGGATCGGTCCGATGGTCATGCTGCCCACGGAGATTAGGAAGTCGAAGATGCCGAGATTGGATGCCAGCAGCACGATGCCGACCGCAATCAAACCCCAGGCAACCCACACGCCGTGCTTCGCTTTGAGGCTGGCGGTGGCCGGAGCCGTGATGCCCTCTTCCGACGTTCCCACCGGCAGGAACAGCCAAAACAGAATGTACAGGGGCAGGGCGCTGCCAATCGAGA
>DAOUIC010000060.1:0-3289 GCA_034428255.1 Anaerolineales bacterium | reverse complement strand
GCCATGGCGGAAGTGATCGGCGGGATCCTCGGCGGGGTCGGCCTGCTGTTTGTGGGTATGTGGCTGTTGGCCGAGAACCTGAAGGTTCTGGTGGGACCGCGCCTGCGCATATTGGCGAGCCGGTTGGCCAACAACCGCTTTGCCGGATTTGGCTGGGGAACGCTGGCCGGCGCCATTACCCAGAGTTCCCCGGCCGTGACCTTCATCACTATCAGCATGCTGCGGTCCGGGCTGATTTCTCCCCAGCAGGGTTACCCGATTGCCCTGGGTGCACAGCTCGGCGTGGGCCTAATCCTGTTCATCGTCACGGTGGACATCCGCGTGGTCGCCCTCTTTGGGCTCGGTGTGGGCGGCATCGTCATCACGCGCCTGAACCGGGACGGCTACCGCGAGCTGGGAGCGATGCTGTTCGGTGTGGCCGCCCTGTTGTTCGGACTGGTCCTGATCAAGGAGTCGGCGGCGCCCCTGGCGGATCAGCCCTGGTTCCAGGCGGGCCTGGAGATTTCCACCCGCTCCCTCCTGCTGTCGCTGGTTCTCGGTGCCCTGCTCACCTTTGTGGTTCAGGCCCTGGTTCCGGTAGTCGCCTTCGGCGTGGGCCTGGCGGCCGCGCAACTGGTGGGTGTGGAGCAGGTGGTGATGTACATCTACGGCTCCTATCTGGGGCTGGGCATCAGTGTGCTTGTCCTTTCGTCCAATCTCCAGGGGACAGCCCGGCAGCTGGGGATGTTCTGGGCCTTCCAGTGTTTCTTTTCAGTCGTGGTCATGGTCCTGCTGCTCTATGTGGAGGTCTATCTGGAGGTGCCGCTGGTCGTGGCGGCGGTGACAGCCCTGGACATTGGCCTGGGGCCGCAGATGGCCCTGGCGGTCATCCTGTTCGGCATGCCTTCCCGCCTGGTGGTGCTGCCGGCCCCGAACTGGACGATGCAGCTGTTTTCCCGTTTCTGGCCGGCCAGCAGCGAAGAGGAGCAGTCCCGCCCCCAATACATTCACGACCAGGCCATGGACGACGTGGAGACCGCCCTTGACTTGGCACACCTGGAACAGAGGCGGGTGCTTGGCATGTATTCCGACTACCTGAACATGGCGCGGACCCGACAGTCCGCCACCAGCCTCAAGAACTCCGTCCAGACCCTCAATGCACGCATCGACGAATTCCTGGGTGAGCTGGCGCGCCAGAATCCGGGCCAAAGCACCGAACGCCACAATGCCGTCCTGAGCCGCCAGAAGTTGATCACCTGGCTGGAAGAACAATTTTCGGCCGTGCCCGAATTCCTGCTGCAACTGCCGGAAGATGAGGAACTCGACACGTTTCAGATGAGCATCGTCGAGGGAACCGACGCCGCGTTCCTCATATTTCTGGACGCACTGGAAAGCGACGATGTCGATTCCTGGGAATTCGTCGAGCAACTGATGGGCGACCGCAGGGTCCTGATGCAGAACATTCGGGAACGAAACCTGTCTGTAACCCCGGAGGAAGACCACGTTCGGCAACGCATCATCGTGGAGACCACCAACGCAGTGGAGAACATTTTCTTCCTGCTCGCCCAATTGACGCGCGACTTCCGGGATGAGAGCAGCCTGTCGCCGACATCGGTTGCCGGCTGACAGCCAGTCGGTTGTCGGCAGACTTGACGCGCCCCGGTTGGGGCGTGGGTGACCCGGCCACAGGGATTCCAGTCGAAGAATTCGGACGTGCCGGGTGGTGCCAACGAGTACCAATTGGCATGTTCAAGGTGGATTTGGGGCCAAGGGCAAGACCTTGGCCCGTGGGGCCCGATCTGCAAACGATCAGGGATAATTTCTGTTCGAGCCGTGTCCCGTATCTCGACGCCGTCAACTTTCCTGGCGCGCAGGCGGGTGGTCCGGCCTCGCGGTTTGTGTTTGGAACTACAAGAAAAACCCCGATGAACAACCCCTTGCGTTTTTCCACCGGTTGGCTGCTGGCCGTCCTGTTGTTGTGGTCTTTGGCACCGGTGCCTGTCCGGGCGGCCGGGTCCGGTCCCATGATCTGTGATCCGTCTCTGGAGTCGCTGGACCGGATCCAGTCGCGCGAGCAGATCAGGGCCTTTGTCTACTGTGCGATCCAAACCATTGAGGAACAGGGCTGGGAAGCGGCCAAAAGGGCGTTCCAGTCCGATCCGAGCTGGCTGTCCAATGGAATGTTCCTGTTTGCGGGCACCGACGATCTGAAGGTGGACTTCGTAGCCGGGTCGGAGACGTTGCTGCCGGGCGATGATGTGGCCGACCTGCAGGATGCCCAAGGACACTACTTCGTCAGGGACATGTATCGCATCGCCCGCGGTTGGGGGGAGGGATTTGTCTACTACGACATCCCGGATCGCCAAAGCGGCCTGCCCTTGCCGAAGACTGCCTTTGTCAAGCGGCTGGACATCGACGGTGTCCCCTACGTGTTGGGTGCTGGTTTCCACGATCCGTCGGATCCCGCCAACTGCCACCCCGAACTCGTCCGGGCGGAGTACGTGTACAGTGCCGTCGACACCGAAAATTTCGTGGACTGTGCTGCGCGTTTGGTTCTGGACAAGGGGTTGTTGGCTCTGTTCGAGCTCATGGTGCCCGGGGGACGCTGGAACCATGGCCCGAACTATGTCTTCATACACGAACTGGGCACGCTGACCATGGCTGCGCACCGCAATCCGGAACTGGTGGGCCAGGACCGCACCGACCGGGTCGATCCGGATGGCGTGCTGATCACCCAGGAGATCCGCCGCGTGGTCCAGCGCTACGGGGACGGCTATGTCTACTACACCAACATCAATCCATCCACCGGAGAACTCCACCGCAAGGCCTCGTATGTGAAGGGGTTGAAGCTTGGGGGACGCTGGTACTCGATCGGCAGCGGGTTGTATCAGCGCTCGGCGGCTTGCAAAGCCGCTCCCGCGGCCCATGCCATTCACCATCGGGACGACATCATGGCCTTCGTGGCATGTGTGCACGACCTGGTCGAGGAACGGGGCGAGTTGGCCTTTCCGCTGCTGACCGGCCATCCGCAGTTCCGGTCGTCCGGCTACTACGCGTTCGTCCTTAACCAGCAGTGCCAGGACATTCTCTATCCCCTGGACTACCGTGCCGACGATTCCAACTGTGACCTTGAGGATGTTGAGGGCACGAAGATTATGCAGGAATTCCTGAAGGCCGGCCTGGAGACGGAGAACCAGCAGGGCTGGGTGTCCTATCGATGGTTAAACCCAGCCACGGACCGGGTTGAGAGGAAGGAATCGTTTGTCATGCAGGTCTCCCTCAACGGTGAAGACATGGTGGTGGGTGCAGG
>DAOUIC010000059.1:0-39759 GCA_034428255.1 Anaerolineales bacterium | reverse complement strand
TTCCGATCTGCCCTGGCGGGAATTGATCAGGCCCTGTGGGACCTTAGGGGCAGGCTGCTCAATCTGCCCGTATGCCACTTGTTGGGTGGCCGGCGTCGGAAACGGCTGCCCGCCTACGTTTCGGGGTTGCCGGGAACGGACCTGCAGGCCAGAGCTGCCGTCGCCAAGGACTGGATGGAACGGGGCTTCAGCGCAGTCAAGTTCGCCGGTGCCGTGGCACACGAGGGGGAACTGGCCGAGATCAGGGCGGTGCGGGAGGCGATTGGACCGGATCCGCAAATCCTGGCGGACTTCCACTGGCGCTACACCGGCAGCGAAGCCGTGGCCGTCATCCGCAGCATGGAGCCGCACGGACTGGCCGTGGCGGAGGCACCGGTCAAGCCCGAAGATGTGGCCGGCTTGGCCCATGTCGCGCGCAGCGTGCAAACCCCCGTCGCGGCCGGAGAGGAGTTGCGCACGATACACGAATACCTGTCGCGCCTCGAGGCACGCGCCATGTCCATTATTCAGCCTGAAATGCTGCACACCGGCGTCACCGGATTCCATCGCATCTGCCAGTTGGCGGATGCCTTCCACTGCCGGGTGATGCCGCACGCGACCATAGGCATTGGCATAGGCCAGGCCGCCAGCCTGCATGTCTCGGCTGCCATCCGCAACTTCGAGATGCACGAGTTCCAGCACACCATCTTCCACCGCAATCTGCGACTGGTGGACACGGACATGGACTGCCGCGAAGGTTACTTTCACCTGCCGGAAGGACCGGGTTTGGGGGTGACTCCCAAGCCCGAGGCATTCAGCCATATGGTTGAACCCTGGCCACCGCCCTAAGCCAAACTTGGTACCAAGTCCGGCTTGGATCATCCAGACAATGTCCTTGCCGGATCAGTCTCGGGATTGCCGTCAATCCGGCCTTGGAACACGATCCCGTCCAAGGCGGCCAGATGCGTATCCGTGATTTGGTTCGACAGCGACTGATCGGCGGGAACCACGGCTTCCGTCCTAAGGTAGTTGTCGGTATATCCCAGCCAAAGGGTGCCGGTGCCGTCGTCGAGGGCTGTCCCATCACCTTCCCACAGCACCTGGCGCCGGGTATCCAGAAAGCGCCTGCGTTCCCGGTCGCCGGTGGCGGACACCACAGCCTGAACCTCCCGCACACGCCGGCTCTTTTCGGCATTGGACATCTGTCCGTCAAAGGCGGCGGCCGCCGTGTCCGGACGGGCGCTGAACGGAAACACGTGGGCATCCGCGAACGAGATTTCCTCAATGAACTCCAGGCTGTCGTCGAAATCCTGCTCCGTCTCGCCCGGAAAGCCGGCAATGACGTCGGTGGTCAGCACCAGGTCGGGAACGGCAGCCCGGGCATCCATCACCAGCTGCCGAAAGCCAGCCCGCGTGCAGCGCCGGGCCATGCGTCGCAGGGTGTTGTCCGAACCGGACTGCAACGGCAGGTGCAAATGGGGGCAGAGGCGTCCGGGCCAGGTTTGCCAAAGATCGAAGAAACCATCGGGAATGTCCCACGGTTCCAAGGAACTCAGGCGCAGACGGGGAATGTCCGTTTCGGAGAGGACGCGGTGCACAAGCTCCGCCAGATGCAAACCTTCCGGCTCCAGGTCCCGCCCCCAACTGCCCAGGTGTACGCCGGTCAGCACCGCCTCCCGGAACCCTTCGGCCGCCAGCGACTGAATCTCCCACACAACATCCTTGACGGGTCGGCTGCGACCGGCCCCGCGGGCGAGTGTAACCACGCAGAAAGTGCATCGGTTCTCACAGCCGTCCTGCACCTTGATGAAGGCCCTGGACCGGCCGCCCGCATCCTGGGGCAGGGGCGACGCATCCGGTTCCAGCCGCAACAGCGTATCCAGGTCGGGCAGTTCGGCACTCCAGGCCTGCAGCAGGCTCGGCAACAGATCCTTGTCCTGGTTCGGGACCACCCGCCACACTCCCGGCAATTGGCCGGTGGCCGCCGGTTCAAGGGTCGCATGGCAGCCCGTGGCCACGATTCGCAGATCGGGATTGGAACGGTGCAGGTGACGGATCAGGCGTCGGGACTTGCCGGAAGCCGCCACGGTTACGGCGCAGGTGTTGACCACGGCCACATGGGCCTGTTCCGGACGATTCACGACAACGTGGCCCGCGCCTTGCAGCGCACGGGCCAATTGATGGTTCTCGGAGAAGTTGAGCCGGCAGCCCAGCTGGGTCAGATGGATGTTCACGGACTTCCGCCGGACGTGCTGTTCCGAACTGTCGACAGGCCGGCCGCATCCCGGAGTTGGGAGCGGTCCCGGCCGGATTCCCGGGCCACCGGTCCCTTCAGGGGCAGCGTTGCCACAAACGTGGAACCTTCGCCCAAGGTGCTGTTCGCAACCAGGGTGCCGCCGTGGGCCTCGACAATCGCCTTGGCGGAGGCCAGACCCATACCGGTGCCCTTGGCCTGCCGGCCCGGACTCTGATCAACCCGGTGGAACTGGTCGAAGATCCTGGGGAGTTCGCCCTCGGGAATGCCGATGCCCTCGTCCGCCACCCAGATCACAATCCAGTCCTCGTCGTTCCAGTGGAGGTTGCAGCCAATCGTGATTTGGCCACCGTCCGGAGAATACTTGATCGCGTTGCCCACCAGGTTGTCAAGCACCCTGTTCAACATACCCTCGTCCGCCTGCAGGACGGTGTCCGACGGGAGATCCAGGAACGACGAAATCCCGTGGTTCCGGGTCTGGTTGCGCGCCCTCAGTTCCACGGCTTGGAGGAAGTCCAACACAGGCACCGGCCGCAGGTTCAGCTTGAGTACGCCGGCCTCCGCCTTGGCGGCTTCCAGCATGTCGTTGATCATCTGCTCCAGACGATCCGCCTCCGACAGACAGGTCTCCAGCATCTCCAGCCGCTGCCCGGCTTCCAGGGAACTGTCGAGGGTGCCCAACAGGTCCAAATTGGCCTTGATGACGGTCAGCGGGGTCTTGAGATCGTGGCTGATGTTGGTCACAAAGGTGGACTTGAGTTTCTCTTCCTCCTTGAACCGCGTGATGTCCGTGGCGTTCACGATCACATGGATCAGTTCCCCGCGTTCATCGCGCAGCGGGGTGTAGGCCAGCATCAGGTTGCGGGTCTCGCCCCCGACCAGGACATCCCCCTCGCACGTTACCGAACCGAGCGCCGGCAGGCCGGCAGGCCCCCGGGCATGGAAGTCGAAGCCGGTCACGTTGTGGAGGTCGAGGACGTCGATCCAGTACCGGTTCTCGGCATCGGCAGGGTCCGTGTGCACGATGTCGGCCAGGACCCGGTTAATGCTAACCACGCCGCCACGCGCGTTCAGAATCATGATCCCCTCCGCGTTGTTGTCAATCACGGTCTGGAGCAAAATCTGCTCCTCCTGCAGACGGCGGTAGAGAATGGCGTTGCGCACGGCAATGGAGGCCTGCATGACGAAGCCCTCCAACACCTCGCGGTCCAGGCGGCTGAAGTCGTCGCGCTCCCGGAAGAGAAAGAGCGAGCCCAACATCTCGTCCCCGACATGCAGGGCCTGAAACATGGTCTTGGGATTGAGGTGGAAGGCCGTACCGGCTCCTTCCAGGTTGCGCCGCACCTGGGAGATGCGCTTCAGCATGTCGGCGCGGTCCCACTCCACGATGTATTCGATGTCCGGTCCCTGCCCCGGCGTGTGGGCGACGGTGGCCCGCAGGTCCACCGGCAGGGATGTGGTCAATGGCGCGAATTCCGGCTGCAGGTGAGCGGGAACCCCGTGGAACGCGGTCACCGGATGCGGCTGGTGGCCACTGTCGGGATTGGCCGGCGGCCGGATGGCAATCAGGCCCTGCTTGCAGTTCATCAGACCCAGCGCCGCCGCCAGCGAGAGTTCCGCCGTGCGCTCGATGTCCAGGCGCGACGTCATGGCCCGGCTGAGCAACAGCAAGTACTGCCTCTGACGCAACCGGAACTCGGCGGCCAGCAGGGAGGGAATGGGACGAGCAGCCATCAGATCCGCAATCGCGCACTGCCGCCCGGGGATGTCAGAAACCGAAACATTCGTCTGGGACCGAACTCTGCAAGTTCTGCCTGTATCTGGTTCATAATCGGCGTTGACAGGCACGGATGCAAGATCCGGCCGCCGGAAGCCCTGGACCAACCCCAACATGCATCCAAGCCAACCCCGCCGAATTGCTCTCCTCAGCTTTGCCTATGTCGCCATCCTGGCCCTGCAGGTGGGCTCGCGCGTCTTGAGCAACCGGGACCAGGACACGGTGGAAGCGATGCACGCGGCCATTGCCGCCCATACCACTTGGCATGCTGTTTATGCGTTGTCTGTGATGGCCGCGGCGGTGCTTCTGGTTGCCGTGGTCGCAAACTGGAGCCGATGGCGGGCAGCCCAACCTGCCCTGTTGGGCCGACTGGCGTTTTGGATCGCCTGGGCGGCCGGTGTCTGCTGGCTGGTCGGCGGCCTGGCTGCCGTGTTCCAGACATGGGCGCCGCCGACGGGGATGACAGGCAACCTGGGCCCGCTGTCGCCCGTTGACTTGGAAGAGGTCCGAGCAGTTTCCAGCAAACTTGGCATGTCGCTGGCCGGTGCGACGATTCTGCTTATCGGTGCCGGAACCCGGCTGACCGGCCTGGCAGGCATCGTCATGATGCTGACCGCGAGCGTGTCGGGTGTAGCCGCCCTCGGAATCTGGTGGGAGGATCTGCCTTTCCACCGCCTTCTGGGGATACTCTATCTTGGCTGGTTTGTTGCCGGTGGCCTGATATTGCCCCGGTACAGCCTTTCCGTCCCCAAACCTGCCTGAAGAACTACAGGCCCCACTCCTTCCGCAGTTCATCCATGGTGCGCAGCGGACCGTCCTCGCCCTGATAGCCGGAATGGCCGAAGCCGTTGCGCCGCCAGCGCTCGTCCATCGGATCGCCGGCCGGCTGATAGCGCACGTCGCAGCTCAACCGGTAGCGGTTCGTCAGGTTGGTGGTCGAGGCGTGCATCGTGTGCATGCCGAAGAGAATCACGTCGCCGGCCAGGAAGTTCGCCGTCAGCCACCGGCCGCCGAACTGATCGGTGATGTCCATCGGTTCCTTGGTGAACCAGCCCTCCGTGCGATCGCGGTCCACGTCCGACCGGCCATAGGTCCGCCGCAGGTGCGCGAACGAGTCGAGGTGGTTGGAGCCTTCGCACACGCACAACGTACCCTGTTCGACCTCAATGTCGCCAAAGGGAATCCAGACAGTGTGCAGGCGATCGGAGCCGCGCCCCATGTAGACAAAGTCCATGTGGGCGCCGGTGTACTGCTCGTTGCCCACGGCCCGCAGCCACTTATAGGCGAACGTGGCGACATCGCTTCGGAACAGCCGTTCGAAGAACCGAAACAGGTGGGGATGCTCAAGCACACCGCTGACGGCAGGCAGCGTCACCACGTCCTGGTTGTTCATCAGCTGCACCCGTTTGCCGACTTGGGGCATCACCCCCTCCAGCAGGGGCGTGCCCGGGGTTAGGGCTTCCTTCGCCGCCATGTAGGAAAGAACCGCCTCCCTGCCGGCCAGCACGTCCGCCCGGGGCAGGAGACCTCGCAGCAGGAGGTAGCCATCCTCGTGCAGAACCCGGGCCAAGCCATCGATGCCCGAGTCGGGATTGCTGATGCGCAGTTCGCCCAGGTCGGCCCCGGGGTATTCCAAGGGGTGACTGCCAAAGACTGCGTGCATGTCGATTTTCATACCTCTGTGGTTGCCAGGACCGTACCGCCGATCGACGGCCCGATTGTCAGCGCTCAATGTACATCAAGCGACGGAGTGCGCGGCCGCGACTTGGCAACACATGAAACTTTCCACCGATCGGCGAACGCCGACCACAACGCCGCAGTCAACATCCTGGGCCGGCACGGAAGCCCTGTGCCGACCCATCCACCGACCCGCCGGACAGGGGCTGCTGCACGGCGGGGAGCGTTGCCTCCTGGCCGACCGCAAGGCCAGTCCCAGGGGCTCCCGCGACCCGTGAACCGGATATGCGTGGTGTCCACCATCGTCTATGAGCCCCAAAAGGCACGCAGATGGGATGACCGACACAGACGGCGGTGAACGAAACACCATCTCCGGCCAGACGATCCAGATGCGGAATGGCGACGTTCGGGTCACCGAGGGCACCCGGGGCATCCCGCCGAAGCTGGTCGCAAAGGACCACCAGCAGGTTGGGCCGGGTCTCGGTCACGCCATGCTCCCCACGGCGCGGCACCGGGCCGAATCCGCGACATCGGCCCGGTTGAACCTGATAAACCCCGAACCGGGCTGCGGTTCGGGGTCCGGATATCAGTTCATGGCCTCCGCGATGGCGCGCTCGAACGCGTCGAACGGCAATCCGCCCTGATAGACACTGTCATTGATCAGGAAGGCGGGCCGGCGCCGTATGTTCAGTTCGTTGGTCCGGTAGTCGTGCTGAACCCTGATCTTGTCCAGAACGGCGGGGTCCGCCATGCAACTGCCGAAGGCGTCCGTGTCCAGCCCCAAGCTGTCGGCGTATCCAACGTACGTATCAACATTGGCACTGAACAAACTGCTGATGTTCTTGAACAGATGGTTGTGCATGATCCAGAAACTGTACGGGTCCTGCTGACCGGCACACTCGGCCGCCGCCGACGCCCGTTCGCTGGCCCCGCCGTGGTCCAACACGTGGTTGAAGCGCAGGTTCACGGTTCCGGCAGCCACATAGTTCTCAATCAGAAGGGGTTCCACTCGCAACACGTGCGAGGCGCACGCTCCTCACAGGAAATCCCCGGCATCCAATATGGACACCTCTGCCTCCGGATTGCCCAGAACATAGTAGTCCCCGTCCACAAAGGCATGCGTGGTCCAGTCCGGGGGTTCCTCCACCACGGCCTCGTCCGGTACCGGTTCCGGTTCCGACGCAGGCTCGGGTTCGGACTCCGCAACTTCCGCAGACTCCGCCGGTTCCGAATCCTCCGCGGAAGCTTCCTCGGCTGCCGGTTCGCGGCTGGCGGTGTCTGCTTCCTCCTGTTCAGCGGCGGCCGCTTCCGGAACCGCGGCATCATCCTCGGGCTCGGCCATGGGCGCGGGACCGGGTCCACAGCCGACTGCAATCAAAGCCGCACACAGCAGGACCGCCAACAGGAAAGCAAACTGCCCATGCCTGACCGCGACTTGTGTACCGGGTTTTCCGCTTGCCTGCCGTTCAGGAAGGAAATCGTCCACTTGAATTTGCTCCCGATTGAAAAAAGCCTAGTGAGATTCTAAGGGCAGTGCATTGCCGCTGGAATTTGTCAGCCCGCCGCTTCGAGGGCGGCCAGCTGGGCGAATATCTGCTCGAATACCGACTGGAACTGTTCAACCGGCAGCGCGCCCACGACGGGCTGGGCCAGCAAACCGTAATCCCGGTGCCAGATCACAAACGTGGGCGTGCCGCGCACAACCCCCTGTACCTGGGCCATGAACATGTCGATGAGCTCCATGCTGGTGGTGGCGCGGCACTCCCGGTAGGCCTCCTCGTCAAAGGCTGCCAGTGAAGACAGCGGCAGCACGGCCAAGTCGTCGAGCAGGGCGCGTCCCGCCTCGACCTCGGGCGGCAGCGATGCCATGTGCCAGTCGGTGGCATCGGCCTGCGACAGGGTTGCACCGAAGTTGTCCAGCGCCTCGCCCACGCCCCGATGGCTCCAAGCGGCGGGATCCTCAAACAGCAGGTGGTGCAAATCCCAGAAGCGGCCTTGCACGCCGGCGCACATGGTGGCGATGGCCGCAGTGCCGGACCACTGGGAACTGTCCAGCAGGAAGTGCTTGTAAACCCACATGACCTGGCCCGTGTCGACCCAGGCCGCATCCAGTTCCGCCTGCACCGTTGCCGTATGTCTCTGGCAATAGGGACACTGGAAGTCGCTAAATTCAAAGACGACAACCTCGGCCAGCGGGGAGCCCTTGAAGAAGTCCCCCGCCTGCGTCAAGCCGTGCCAGACACCGGACGACGCACCTTCGGCCTCCACACGGCCCCAGAGAAACAGGGGCGTCAAGCCCTGCGCCGACAGCCAGAACGGTAGCGAGTCGGGGGCGTCCGCCTCCACCGGATCGGCACCGGCGCCCTCGGCCACATACTGTTCGGCATTGAGCACGGCGTCCGCGAACCGCTCGTAGGGCTGGGCGCCCCGCAGGACCATGTACTGTTCCGGATCCCCCCGCAGATGAATGGTAAAGGTGGGGGTGCCTTGGATGCCCATGTCAAGGGCATTGCCAATCGACTCGTCGATGCGCTGGTCCACATCGTTGGTGACATCGACGAGACAGGACGCAAATGCCCCCAGGTCCACCGTTGCGTCCACATCGGGCTGTTCGTTGTACCCGGCGGCCAGAGCTTCGAAGAAGGGAATGGGATCCCCGTTGCGCGCATGCTGCGACTGGGTGGAGTAAAGAGCTTCGTGCATCCACCAAAACGCCTCCGCGTGTTGCAGTCCCATGCACCAGGCGGCCCGGTGGGCCAGCCGTGCCTGGGGATGAATGCTCTCGAGAGGCAGGTCCTTCACCACGTACTGGATCAAGCCGGTTTCAATCAGTTCCGTCCGCACCCTGGGCAACGTCTCGTTGGCGTGGCGACCGCAGTACGGGCAATGGAAGTCCGAATACTCGGTCACCACGACCGATGCATCGGGCGAGCCCATGAACGGCCAGCCATCATCTGTAAAACCCACCTGCACCGCCACATGGCCGGACTCCGCCGATACCTCCTCAGCCACCGGCTCCGGGACGACATCCGCCGGGCTCCCGGTCGCAGGCGCTGCTTCTTCCACCTGCTGGAAGGCCGCCGCCAGTTCCTCTTCGATGACGGCCCTCATCTCCGGATCGGCTGTGCAACCGGCCAGGAGGACCAGACACGCGAGTCCGAACCAACGGACCCGATGAAACAGTGCGGCGGCGGGATGGATGCGGAACATTCTCGGAGGAGCTGGCGGCATGGGACCGCCTCGAGCAGACACGGACGCCGGGCGGGTAGTCGGCGTGACCGGATGGTTGGTGTACGGACTGCCGTGGATGATGGTAGCCGAAACCGGCCGTGTGGGCCGGTTTCCCATTACATCTGAAAGGTGCCTTCGTCCAGGACAACCGCCTTGTAGGTGTAGTTGTCCACAAAGGTGGACAACTGCTTCTCCAGTTTGCGCCACGTTTCGCTGTCCAGGATGGCACTAAGCTCCTCCCGGTCTCGAATCGTACAGCCCATCAGGATTTGACGGCCGTCCCCGCACAGCGTGTACCAGAAATCGCTCGGCTCCAATCCAAGCTTCTTGATCGCAGGCAGGAAGTTCCGCAGCATGAACTCCTCGTACGGCCGCTCGCGACCGGGTTGGATATCCCAGGACATCAGGAACTTGAACACAAAAGAGCCTCGGAGCGGATTACAATCGGCAGTACGTTCCCGTGGCGCGCGAGCGAGCACCAGGTGCACCTTGCCTGTCCGACGATGGTGCGTGATTTTAAGGCACACCCCCCATTATCCCCACCGCGTCCCGCCCGGCGATCGTTCCAACCACAAGTCATGCTGCTTTTCCGACTCGGCCTCCCGACCCTTCACGGACGGCTCCTGGTCGCAATCCTGCTGGCCTGCAGCCTGACGGCAGGGCTGCCGTCTGCCGCCCGGGCCCAAGGCCATGCCGGCGCGCACCACCTGTATTTGGTGCCGCGCGACCCCACGGGCATTCAGGTGCTGGCCCACATCGCCGAAATCCGCATCGACCAATCCTTCGGCTACGAAACCACCCGCACCGTGGTCGTCTTGTACCAGCTCCACAACAAACAAACCCAACCCACCGAGTTGACGCTCCACATCCAACCCGCCTCGGAAACGCCTGCCGAGACTCTGTCCCTGACGGAACCACCGGTCCTGAAACGGGGCGGATCCGTCTGGCCTCTCGTGCAGGTTGCGGGCAACCCGACGTCCGCCGTCATGGTGCTGGCGCCGGATGAACGCGTTGAACTGGAGCTGTCCTACGAACTCACCGGCAGCGCCAGCATCTTTCCCTCGGTCGCCTATCCGATCGAACCACTGAGGCGCTGGAGCACTCCTCCGGACAGCACGCGTGTCAGCATCTTCACGGACTTCGTGCCTTCGCCGCGCAACCTCCAGGTACTGTGGCCGCAGGGCCATGAGGAGCACCCGAACGAAATCCGCTGGCTCTGGGAAAACGCCCTGCCCTGGCAGGGCCCGGCCATACGGTTCATTCACCGGGTTGCCTGGGACGGCATTCGGGCAGCCGAGGCTGCCGGCGACTGGATTGCCCTGGGCCAGGGCTTCCACGCCCTGTACTCGGCATCGGACGAACCCGGCGACCAACGGCGCCTTTACTACGACCAGGCACTGGCCGCGTTTCTGGAGGCGATGGCGAAGCGGCCAATGGAAGCCCACTATGAACTGGCTCGCCTATACCGTACCCGGATCACGGGCAGCGGTGGACAGGCGGACAGCCATTACCTTGACCTGGCCCTGGACCATGCCCGCGCCGCCATGGCACTCCTGCCCGGGGAGCGGACTGTGGAAAGGCAGGAACTGATCCGATGGATTGAGGAGGGGCTGACCAACCAGGTTCGACAGGCAACCCTCAATGGGGACTGGCCCGCGGTTGACAAGGCCCTGGCCGCGCTCGAGGAACTCCCGGAGGAGTTTGCCAATCCCGACCGCGTGGCCCGCCTCGAGGCGGAAACCGCCACGGAACAGGCCCTGCAACTGTTGGGCGCCGGTGCGGTTGCGGAAGCCGTCGCCGTGGAAGGAGAAGGCATCCTGGATCCCAGCCTGTTGCCGGACCCCAGGCTGATCCCCCTCTTCTCCGGCTGGCGCGTTGATGTCTTCGCCGGCACGCAACGGCTCGCAATCGATCTGATTGCCTGGTCGGAGGCCTCCCAGCGATCCCGGCTCGACACCGAATTGGCCGGCCTCCGGCGGCTGGTGGCAAGCGTCGGCGCCGACGCATCGCTGGACTGGTCCACGACCCGCGATCCGGAGTCCGTTGATCCGAAAGCCGATCGGCTTCAACTCAACCTTACGGTCAGGAACAGCGACGCGGCGGCGCGCATGGCCAACCGGATGGCCCCCGACTCGGAATGGCTGCTGCTGCGCCAAATCCTCAGGACCTCCTGGCCGTCCAAGCTTGAGAAGAGCACGGGCCTTGTGGCCAGCCAGATGGACTGGGACTACACACTGGACTTGACCGAGGTGTACAGCTTTTGGGAAGCGAAGGCCGTGGCCCTGGACAATCGGCTTGTCCAGTTGGCGAGCACCGGTACCTCGGACACCGCCGACAAGATTAGACAGGGGCATTTGACCAACACCGCGGCCACATGGCGCTCCCTGGCCGAGAACACCCTCGTTCTGGTAAGCCTGAACACCGGCTTTTCCACCGACGACACCATATGGCTCGGCAGTCGGCTGGAACCGTTGGTCCAGGCCAGGCAGACCAGAAGAAGCCCGGACCTGCTGCGCCTTGGACTGATCCTGATATGGACGGGCGCGGCAGTGTCCTTTGCAGCTGTGGGCATGGGCCGGCTGCTGACTCCGGCACCGGCCTCCGGGAAGCGGGAACAGGCTGCCGTCTGATGTCGGTTCGAAGCCTGACCGCTCAAGCGCCGGCTTCACAGTCGCGCCGGCACTTTGTGCCCGCCAATGGTGCCGGTCTGCACACGGCCCTGCTGTGCATGGTGTACCTGACCATGGCACTGCTCTTCACGGCGGCCCAATGGACACTGACCGGGTCTGGGGTGTTTCTAACCGTAACCGCCAGCGCCCTGCTCTGTGGAGTGGCCGCGACCTGGTCCCGGACCGGCCCGTGGACGATGGCCGGTTTCGGATTGCTGGCCAGTTTCTCGTTCGCCATACTGCTGGTGGGCAGCACCATCCCCGAGGCCGGTGTCGAGGGCATGGTCATCCAGGGCCGCACGCTGATGCAGGCCCGGGCCTATTTCCTGCTGGAGCAGTGGGGCGACTGGTTCCAGGCCATCCTGGCGGGACGGCCGGTAAGCCTCAACACGGTCTTTCTGCTGAACATGGCCTGGCTGCTCTGGTGGATTGCCTACTTCGGCGTGTGGACATCCCTGCGCTACGGGCAATCCTGGAGTGCGACGCTGACGGCCTGCGTGGTGGCCTCCGTCAACACGTACTATTCGCCGGAACCCCTGACCGCAATCTACATCTTTTTCCTGTTCACGGCGCTGCTGCTCCTCACCAATGCGCACTTGACACGGCTGCAGGAGCAGTGGGCGCGCGAACGGGTTCGCTTCAGTCAGGACATGGTCTTCGACCTGATGCGCAACGGTCTGTTGTTCAGCGTTCTGGTGGTGGGGGTTGCCTGGGCGGTTCCCGGCCTGGGCGCGCTGCCCCGGCTCAGCCTCCTGCTGGAACCCGCCAGTCAAGTTTGGGAGTCCGTCACAAACCAGGTGAGCGACTGGAACCAGGGAGTGCGCAGGCAGATGCGTCCGGGCGATTCGGCATTCGATGCCTCCCTGTCGCTGGGCGGTCCCCGCAACTCCAGCCGGCAACCGGTCATGCGCGTGGAAACGGTTGACGGCCGGTACTGGCGCGCCAACATCTATGACAGCTACGTGGACGGCACCTGGCTGAGCACCGGCACGGAACGGATCCGGCTTCCCGCCCTCCGGACATTCCCGGCGCCGGATTGGCGGCTGCGCAACCAACGCATCCAGACCGTGACCCCGCTGAGCGACCTGGGCCATGTCGTCCTGGGCGCCGCCGACATCCGGCAGTTGTCCCTGCCGGTCGTGGCCAACTACGAGGCGTGGCCGGGTGGAACCTTCCCGCGGCCGGAAGGCGCGGTTGGCGAAGCCGAATCGGAGGAGACTCCCGACCGGTGGGAACTGCAACACCTTCGATCCGCCACGCGGCTGGAGCCCGGCACGGAGTATCAACTGGTGTCCTCGCTGCCGGATGTGACCCAGTGGGACCTGGCCCAGGCAGACGCCCGCGTGCCCTCGCTTCTGGACGAACGGTATCTGCAGCTGCCGGAGAATCTTGATGTCCGCATCGCCGACACGGCACGCCTGATCACGGCCGGGACCGACAGTCGCTATGCCCAAGCCAAGGCAATTGAGGCTGCGCTGCGCCGCTATACCTACGACGAATCCATCCCGTCACCGCCTCCGGACACGGATCCGGTCAGCTGGTTCCTGTTCGACATCCAGCGCGGCTACTGCGACTACTACGCCACTGCCATGGTGTTGATGCTTCGATCCCTGGGCATCCACGCACGGCTGGCCGCGGGCTACGCCGAAGGAACCTGGGAACCCGAAACCGAATCGTTCCTGGTCACCGGCGAGGATGCCCACTCGTGGGTGGAGGTGTTCTTCCCCGGCCTGGGGTGGATCGAGTTCGAGCCCACCGCCGGCGAAAGCGAGCTGGTGCGCGCGCCGGGCGGCGCACCGGAGCCGGCCGCCCTGCAGTCAAGACCGGAATCGGAACCCGCCCGGGACGGACCGCCCGAGGAGCCGCCCGGGCAGTTGCCGGAAGAGGGCCTCCTGGATGACGAGGCCTTCAACCCGGACCCGGCGGGCCCGGTACTGACCACACCCTACGACCGGGCCCGGCCGTATGTGCCCTTGGCCGCAGGCGCTGCCGCTCTCGTCCTGCTGGCCGTACTGGTCCTGCGCGGTCGGCGCACCGGCGATGAATCGGACCCCTTGGTTGATCACCGTCTGAACGGCATGTACCGCAACCTGCTCAGATGGGCGCACTCGCTGGAACTGCCGGTTCTGCCAACTGCCACGCCGATGGAGCGCACGGGGGTTCTGGCGCGACACATCCCTGCGGCCGCGGCCGGCATCCGGCAGATCGGCAAGGCCTACACGCGGCTGCGGTTCGCGCGCCTGAGACCCGGAGGGTTCAGCACGCCGGACGAGTCGGCCGCCGAACACAGTTGGCGGGAGATTCAGGCACCCCTGCGCGCCGCCTGGCTGCGGCATCAGGCGAACCGGGCGGCAGCCTCCCTGACCGGGCGCGCGCGGCGTGCGGGCAGCAGGGATTGAATTTGCCGCTCCTTGAGAACGTCCTGTCCTGCCTACCGGCGCGAGACCGGGGTCTCGGCCAGAATCACCGTGGTCATGCCGCCAAGGTTGTCGGCGGCCTTGGAACCCCGGGCGGTGCGAAAGCGCCGCTGGGGCTCGCTGTTGATGGTGCCCAGCGTCCTTAGGGCCTGGGACACTTCCTCCAAGTCGGGTTCCTGCCAGTCCACGGGAATGCAGTAGCTGGGCTCGAGACGCCGGCAGGTATCCATCACCCAGGCCATGTCCTTGTCGGCACCCGAGCCAATCGGCAGTATCAGAATGTCGGTCCGGTTGTCCACAAGGGCACCGACCAGTTGCTGATCCCGAGGCCGGAACACCGCTCCGGGCATGGCCAGGTGTGTGATCCGGACCGTGCCGAAATCCATGTGGTGCGCCATGCGCAATTGGCTGAAATCCGGATCGGCCTGATCCTCCGGTTTCGGAGCCACGCGGAAGCTTTGCACATAGGTGCCCCGGACCTCGAACTCCCCGGGTCTGGCCACCACGCGCGGTTGGCCAGGGAGGCCGTCCAGCACATCCTCGTCCGTCACGGGCCGACTGGAGACCACAAGCTGGGAATCGAAATCCGGCTGCAAAGCCGCGGGCTGCCGCTCGCTGTCCGCCACCGATTCCGCCTGGTCAAACAACGAACTCTGGTCGACCGCGTCCGGTGCCGGCACCGGTTCCCAAGGATCGTAGAGAACCATAGTGGTGCGTTCCTTGAAGCTGACGCAATTGGCGCCGTACCACGTGATATCCATAAGCAAAATCCGGTTGCGAAAACCTGCCAGACGGTAGGCATGGTAGCACTGTAAACCTCCTGCGGAAGTACACGCGGGTGCGGTCGGCGAACCCTTAACATCCGCACACGAACCGCCCCGGCGGTCCCGGATCCGAACCCGAATTCCTGTGATACGATCGGCCTGTCCCGCGCCCCCGACGATACTGGGGCGCCCCGTTGGTTGCAGGACAGTCCATGGATGCGATCCGCTTTGGTACAGATGGCTGGCGGGGCCGGATTGCCCGCGACTACACCTTTGCCAACGTCCGGCGGTGCGCACAGGGATTTGCGACTTGGCTGAAGCGCCGGCCCGACCAAGGGCGCGGCCAGGTGGTGATTGGCTACGACCGCCGTTTCCAAAGCGATGCCTTTGCGGCCGGCGCCGCGGAAGTGCTGGCCGGGAACGGCTACCGGGTGCTGTTGACGGACCGTCCCACGCCGACCCCAATCATTTCGTTCGGCATTGCGGACACCGGCGCGCTCGGCGGCATCAACATCACGGCCAGCCACAACCCGCCGGCCGACAACGGCTTCAAGGTGCGGGACCAGACCGGCGGCGCGGTTCCCCCCGAACAACTCGGCAAGATCGAAGCCTGCATTCCGGCCATGGACAGCCGGGCCCACATCCAAAGCCGGGACTTGGACAAGGCACTGGCGGACGGGTCCGTCCGTTACTTTGATCCGGGGACGGCGTACAGCGCGCAGGTTGCCGAACTGGTGGATCTGGATCCCCTGCGCGCGGCCGATCTGAGGGTGCAGGTGGATGCCATGTGGGGCAACGGCGCAGGTTGGCTGCCGCACTTCCTCGACGGGGGGCGCATCCAGGTGTCCGAAATCCACGGCGAACACAATCCGCTGTTCCCCGACATGCAGCGGCCGGAACCGATTCCGCCCAACGTGGACGCCGGCCTGGCGGCCGCCCGGACGGCCCGGGCCGACTGCACGCTGATCCTGGACGGCGACGCGGACCGGTGCGGTTTCGGCGATGAACAGGGCCGGTTCGTCGACCAGTTGCGCGTGTTCGGCTTGCTGGCCTACTACCTGTTGGAAGTGCGAGGCGAGCGGGGTCCGATTGTCAAGACACTGAGCACCACCTCAATGCTGGATCGCCTGGGAGAGCACTATGGGGTGCCCGTGCACGAAACCGGCGTAGGGTTCAAGTACGTGGCGCCGGCCATGCTGTCGACCGAGGCCCTGATCGGCGGTGAGGAGAGTGGTGGCTATGCCTTCCGCAACCATGTGCCGGAACGGGATGGCATTCTGGCCAATCTGTGCCTGCTGGACCTGATGGTGCGCACGGGCCGGCGGCCCAGCGAGCTCATTGAGGACCTGTTCGCGATTACCGGAACCCACCACTATGCCCGTCGCGACCTGAAACTGGCCGACGATGCCATGAAACAGGCCGCCGTGGCCGCCCTGGACCGTGTCGATGTGAACAACCTGGCCTTGGGTGGACGCCGGGTTACCGCCCTGGACCGTACGGACGGCTACAAGTTCAAGCTCGACGACGGCGGCTGGGTGCTCATCCGGTTTTCGGGCACAGAACCGCTGATCCGGGTCTACACGGAGATTTCCGACGCCGCGGCCACCGAGCGTGTCCTCGACGACGGCGTCGCGCTGACAGGTGTCTGAAAAGCATATCCGCGGGCCCTATCCGGAGCCGGTACCCGCCGCGATCGTCGACACGCACTGTCATCTGGCGATCTCCGAATTCGAAGAGGATCGGCCGGAAGTCCTGCACCGGGCGCGCCGTGCCGGCGTGCGCTGGTTCGTCCATGCCGGAACCAACCACGAGGATTCGGCCAAAGCGATTGCCCTCGCCCGTCAACACCGCGACATCAAGGTCGCGGTGGGTTTCCATCCCCGGTGGATTGGCCACCGCCCACCGGACTGGACCCTCCGGCTGGAACGGTTGACATCGGCCCCGGAGGTGGTCGCCGTGGGCGAAATCGGTCTGGACTACTACCGCCGGTCCGACAACAAACCGGTCCAGAAGGAGGCCTTCCGCAGCCAGCTGGACTTTGCGGCGGCGCGCGGCCTGCCCGTCATCATCCACTGCCGGGACGCCTGGGCAGACGTGACGGCCATCCTGTGCCAGTGGCAGGAGTCCGCCGAGTTCAGGGACAGTCCGCTGGCACAGCGCCCGGTACGCGGAGTTCTGCATGCCTTCAGCGGCCAACCGTCCCATGTCCGGACGGCCGGGGACTTGGGCTTCATGATTGGATTGGGAGGTCCGGTCACGTTCCGCAATGCACGGGATGTGCATGCCCTGGTGCCCCGTCTGCCCCTGGCGCAGCTCCTGCTCGAGACGGACTGTCCGTACCTGGCCCCCCATCCCCATCGGGGACGGCGCAACGAACCAGCCCTGCTGCCCCTGGTTTGTGCCCGGATTGCGGAACTCTGTGGCCACACGGAAATGGAAGTCGCCAACATTACGACCGCCAACGCCATGCGATGTTTCGGCCTGCCCCAACCAGTTCCGACAACGTGACGGGCCAGCCTGCGGCCGCTTCGCAGCCATCGCCGCATCTGATGTCCCTGCTGGAACCGGTCGCCGGGGATCTGGCGCGGGTGGAGACGATGATGGCACATCGGGATGTCACGGACCTGCGATCCCTAAGGAAAGCTTATCGGGGCATCCTGGCCCGTGGCGGCAAGCGTCTCAGACCCGCCATGGCACTGCTGTGCGCCGGGCTGGTCCCGACCCGCGACGCCGCGGAACTGCCCGACTCCGTGATCTCCCTGGCCGCGGCCGTGGAGATGCTGCACACGGCCACACTGGTACACGATGACGTTATCGACGGTTCGGCGCTGCGCCGGGGGGCGCCGACACTCAACTCGGTCTGGCCGCAGGGCTCCACGGTCCTGGCAGGCAACTACATGTTCGGCCAGGCCTCCCACT
The DNA here is from genome assembly GCA_034428255.1 of Anaerolineales bacterium. Lineage (GTDB taxonomy): Bacteria > Chloroflexota > Anaerolineae > Caldilineales > Caldilineaceae > Bin34. The sequence continues at coordinate 22,072 of DAOUIC010000059.1, read as the reverse complement.
TCATTGCATTGACCGGACATGCCCGGGTGATTCAGGTATTCAGCGAAACACTGCGGGAACTGGTCGAGGGCGAGATCCTGCAGATGCACGCGATGCACGAGTTTCAGCTGGCACGCAACAGCTACTTCCACCGCATCGCCTGCAAGACGTCCAGCATCTTCCGCGTTGCGACCGAAGGAGCGGCCCTGCTGCAAAACTTCAGCGCCGACCGGGTCCGCCGGCTGAAGCAGTTCGGCGTGCGGTTCGGCCTGGCCTTTCAGGTGGTGGACGACATCCTTGACTACACCGGCGACCAAGCGGATCTGGGCAAGCCGGCCGGCAGCGACCTGTTGAGCGGACACTGCACGCTGCCCTTCTTCCTCTACGTGCAGGGCCACCCCGATCGGGAGATGCTCATTGCCGACATCCGCGAGGCCAGTTCCTATCGGAACCGGGAACCCGCGGTCTGGGCCGATCGCATCCGGAGCTTCGTGGCGGACGTTTGTGCCTCGGATGCCATCCGGGAGTCGTATCGCGTGGCGCGCGGCCACATCGACGCGGGCCTGGCCTGCCTCGATCTCTTCCCCGACTCGGAGAGCCGGCAGGCCCTGACGGCCCTGGGCAACGAAATCCTTCGGCGCAGGGCCTGAATTTCCCGGCGCCGGCCGGTTCGCGCACAGTCGGCCGCGGCCCTCCGTCCTGTATCCTGAATATTGACACTTGGGACAACCGCCGATCCTTCGGCACCATTCAAAGGCCGCCATGGAAAACTTCCAACATCCGCGCGTGACCGCCGACACCGATCCGGAACTTGTGGACTACATGTTCGATCTGCACGGCTACATGATCCTGGACCAGGCCATTGCCAAGCAGGACCTGGACGAGATGAACCAGTGGGTCGACGACCACTGGTCCTACGTCAAGGATCCGAAGCCCAAGACCAAGCGTGCCGACGAAGATCCGTGGATTGGCCATGTTGAGACCCACAGCTACAGCGAGGACGACGGCGTCAACTTCCAGAACATCGTGGAAGGCGGGCCGGTCTTCGAGCGGCTCATCGACTATCCCGCCTGGCTGCCCCTGGTACAGCGGTATGTCAACGAGGTCAACGGCCTGTCGATCCACGAAAACCTCCTCAACGTGCGGGGACCGGGCGGCTTTCTCTGGATTCACAGCGGCGGCCACGCGCCCTTGTTCTACTTCACCTTCCGACAGGCCAACACGGGCGAGTGGATGGTGGGGCAGATCAACATCCTGATGGCCCTGGGCGACATCGGACCGGGCGACGGGGCCACCTCCATCGTGCCCGGCAGCCACCGGGCCACGCTGGCCCATCCGCGTCTGGTGCGGGAAGGCCAGGGCATCATCGCCGCGGTCGACGAACGCGAAGCGGCGGGCACCGCCTACGGCACCAAGGAGGTCTACCTCAAGGCCGGCGACGCCCTGTTCTTCGCCGACTGTGTCACCCACGGGTCGGCGGAACGAACCAATCCCGGCTACCGGCGCGCCGTCATCTACCGCTATTCGCCGCGGACCCTGCGGACACGATTCAACTACCAGTTGTCGCCGGAACTGGAGCAGCGGCTCACCCCGCAGCGCCTGGAAATTCTGCAGCCCATCGAACCCCGCTCCCCGGATCGCATCAAGCCGTTCACACGATGAACCGGACAGGCGAGAACGCGGAGCGCACAGCCCCGGACCTGTCGTTGGTCCTGGTCAGCTGGAATGTCTGGGACCATGTCCGTGCCTGTCTGGACGAACTGGAAGCGCACAGCCGCCCCGCGGACGATGCCGATGTCCGTGAACTGCCCTCCACGAAAGCCGGACAGTCCCCTCTGACGTTCGAGGTGGTGCTGGTCGATGCCGCCAGCAGCGATGCCACTCCGGACCTGATCCCGCGCCGCTTCCCCTGGGTCCGGTTCCTGCCCCAGCAGGACAACACCGGATTCTCGCGGGGCAACAACATCGGGTGGCGTGCCACCCGCGGCCGATCGGTTTTTCTGGTAAATCCGGATACCTTGGTCAGCCCCGCCGCCCTCCGCGAATTGCACCGAGCCCTGTGGAGCCGTCCCGATGTAGGCCTTGTGGGACCACGCCTGGTGAGGAGCAACGGCGAGTTGCAACCGTCGCGGCGCCGGTTCCCCCAGCGTCTGACCGGCTTCTGGGAAAGCACCTGGCTGGGCCGTGCCTGGCCCGAGAACCCGTGGGCCCGGCGCTACCACTGCCGGCAATGGCCGGACGACTTTCGACAGGAGGTGGACTGGCTGGAGGGCGCGGCCCTGATGGTGCGGCGGGAAGTGCTGACGGGAGTCGGCGGGTTCGACGAACGCCTGTTCATGTACAGCGAGGAAACCGACCTCTGTCTGCGCATCCGGGAGGCCGGTTGGCGCATCCAATACTGCCCCGAGGCGGAAATCATTCACCACGGCGGGACAAGTTCGGATCAGGTACCGGCCCAGACCCACATCATCTTCAACACCAGCAAGGTCCTTTACTACCGCAAGCACTTCGGCGTGTTGTGGGCCGAGCTCCTGCGCCGGTTCCTGTTGTGCGAGTTCGCCCTGCAACTGGGGCTGGAATTCGCCAAGCTACTGGTTGGCCACCGCGTTGGGCTGCGGCGCGACCGGATCCACAGCTACTGGCGCGTCCTCGGCACAGGGCTGCATTCCACAGGTTGACACGCCGGACTTCGAGGAATTAGACACTCCATGGCAACTCAGAACAACGCCCCTGCGGGGGGCATGCGCGACTTTCTGCCCGTGGAAGCCGGCCGCCGACAGGCGGTGATTCATACGATCCAGGAGGTGTATCGCACTTGGGGTTTCCTGCCTTTGGAGACTCCCGCCCTGGAGCGGCTCGCAACGCTGCAGGGCAAATACGGTGAAGAAGGCGAGAACCTCATGTACAAGGTTCTCAAGCGCGGGGCCAAGCTGGACAGGGCCTTGGCTTCCGACCCGCGGCCGGACGACTTGGCCGACATGGGCCTGCGCTACGACCTAACAGTCCCCTTGGCCCGGGTCATGGCAGCCCATCAGGCCGACCTGCCGGCAATCTTCAAGCGCTACCAGATTCAGTCGGTGTTTCGTGCCGACCGGCCGGCCCGCGGCCGCTACCGGGAATTCAGCCAGTGCGATGTGGACGTGGTCGGCGTCGCGGGGGTGGACGCCGAAGCCGACGTGCTGGGTGCCGCCGCCGAAAGTCTGCACCGCCTGGGATTTAAACAGCCGAACGACTTCACGCTGCGGCTCAACCACCGCCAGATACTGGCGGGGCTGCTGGCCCGGGCCGGTATTCCCGAACACCTCGCCGGCGAGGCCATGGTGGCCATCGACAAGGCGGACAAAATCGGACTGGACGGCGTACGGCGCGAACTGACGGAGCGCGGCATTGCCCCGGCCGCCGGCGACACTTTCCTGACGATGGCCTCCGACATGTCGGAGGTGGTGTCCACGGAGGCATTGCTAACCGTGCTGGCCGACTGGCTGACCGACTCCGGTCCGGCAGGGGACGGGGTTGCGGACTTGAAGCGGCTGACCAACCTGCTGGAAGCGGGACCCGCGGCCGGCCGCTATCGCATCGACCCGCTTCTGGCCCGGGGCCTTGGCTACTACACCGGTGCCATCTACGAAGTGCAGTTTCCCGACTTCCCGGGTTCCGGCGGCGGCGGCGGACGCTACGACAATCTCCTGGGCATGTTCTCCGGCCGTTCGGTACCGGCTTGTGGATTCAGCTTTGGCCTGGAGCGGATTCTCCTGATCATGGCCGACCGAGCCATGTTTGGTGAAGGGGTGGAGCGGGGTCCGCAGGTTCTGGCAGCCCAGATGGACGCGGCCGTGGCCGACCATGTGCACCAAGCAGCCAACCTGCTGAGGGCAGCCGGCCTGCGCACGGACCTGTACCCGGCCGCTGGCCGTCTGGGCCGGCAGTTCCGGTACGCCGAGAGCCAGGGCATCCGCTATGTGGCCCTGGCCGGAACCAGCGAGGCCGAGACCGGACAGCTGTCGGTCAAGGATCTGGAGACCGGTGAACAGACGACCCTGCCCCTGGCCGACGCCGTGGCGCGCCTCAAGACCCTTCTGAACTGATACCCGACAACGAGCCCACGAACATGTTTCGCAATAATCTCAAGACCCGTCTGGCGGAAGGCCGGGTTCCGGTCGGCCACATGATTTGGGAGTTCGCTACCCGGGGGATGGCGACGATGGCGGAGACTGCCGGCCTGGACTTCGTCCTCATCGACATGGAGCACGGCCCCTTTTCGGCCGCGCAGGTGGCCGACTTGATCGCCTGGTTCCGGGGCACCTCCGTAACGCCGATGGTACGGGTGCCAATGCCGGAATACCACTTCATCGCGCGCATGTTGGATGCCGGGGCCCTGGGCATCATGACTCCCAACGTGCGGGACGGAGCGACCGCAAGACACATTGCCCAGTCCGTGCGCTATGCACCCGCGGGCCGGCGGGGCCTGGGGCTGGGGGGTTCGGTGTCCGGCTACGAGGCGGTGGATTTCCGGTCCTTCATGGAGGCCAGCAACGAGGCGGTCACCATCATCAACCAGATCGAAAGCCAGGAGGGGCTGGACAACCTGGAAGAGATTGCGGAAGCGGGTACGGACGTGCTTTGGGTGGGACAGGCCGACCTGTCCCAGTCGTTGGGAATTCCGGGGGAGTTCGGCCATCCCAGATTCAAGGCTGCGCTGACACAGGTGGTGGACTGCGCCAGGGCCCACGGCCTGGGGGCGGGCATCCAGCCAACCGATGAGGAGCAGATGATGGAATGGCGGAACGCGGGTTTCAACGTGATTTCCTACAGTGTCGACACCGCTGTGTACGCGGCGGCCCTGAGCGCGGGTTGCGGGGCCGTACGCGATACCGAAGCCCCCATGACCTGAACCCTCATGGACATGGAACCATCGGGATCAATCTTCCGCACAACCGTAGAAGTAGAAGTCTTGTCCCAGTGCCAAACAGGCCGGTCACCGCACTGCAACTGGAGCCGGATTGGGCTGCCGCTTGGCACGTATCTGTCACCCGGATCAATGTCTCGAGAGATGTCCCAGTCTGGTTCATGCGGGGCTGAGATGCAGCATGCAGTCGATCGGGGTGATGTGGTCCCATGCCTCCGAGGTGACCCACAACGATCCCTTCCATGGGTTTGGCCAGAGCCAGAAAAGGGGGCCTGTGTTCTTGCCGGACACGCATCAAAATCAACGAAACTGCAAACGCGCCCTGTCCTTTGTGGATTTGACACCGAGTGGTCGCACAGCCATAATCCCGGTCACAACTGAACAGTTGCCTCATCCAGAGAAGTGGAGGGAATCGGCCCTGTGAAGCTTCGGCAACCCGTCCGCCACCGCCGGGCAGGGTGCTAATTCCGACAGAATTCGTTCTGGGAGATGAGAGCGCGGTCCATCCGGGACCCTCTTCATCCCCCTACCCACAGGGGGTTTTTTGATGCCAGCAACCGTAGCCCAGCCGCCGCCTGCCGTTGCGCTCAATGGCAGATACCAGGGTGAGATCCAGGCCGTGGACCAGTTCCTGAGGTTCGGTCCCTTCCGCTTCGCCTGTGGCGAGGAGTTGCCCGAGGTCGCGTTGGCCTACCAAACCTACGGCGAACTGAATGCGGACCGCAGCAATGCGATCCTGATTTGCCACGCGCTGAGCGGCAACCAGCATGCGGCCGGCCGCATGCCCGGCCGTCCCGAATCGCGGCCCTGGTGGGATGACTGTATCGGACCCGGCAAGGCCTTCGACACCAACCGCTTCTTCGTAATTTGCAGCAATGTCCTGGGCAGTTGCTCCGGCTCCTCCGGACCGGCCGAGATCAATCCCGCGACGGGCCGGCACTGGGCCCTCGACTTCCCCATCGTGACCATTGCCGACATGGTGGAGGCACAGGTCCGCCTGATCGATCACCTGGGCATCGAGAAGCTGCTCAGTGTGGCCGGCGGTTCCATGGGCGGCATGCAGGTCCTGCAGTGGGCCTCGCACCATCCCGACCGCCTGGTGAGCGCCATGCCGATTGCCACCACGGCGCGCCACAGTCCAATGCAGATTGCCTTCGATGCCGTCGGGCGTGAGGCAATTACGCGCGATCCGTACTGGCACGGCGGCGACTACTACGATCGGGCCGACAAGCCGGATGCCGGCCTGGCCGTGGCGCGCATGGTGGGCCACATCACCTATCTGTCCGAACAGTCCATGCACGAAAAGCAGTTCGGCGACCGGCTGAATCGGGGCACCGGCTCCGGCCGCACCGGCCGCGACTTCCTGAAACCGGAGTTCCAAGTGGAGAGCTACCTCCTGTACAACGGCCAGAAGTTTCCGGAACGCTTTGACGCCAACGCCTATCTTTATGTCACCAAGGCCATGGACGACTTCGATCTGACCCAAGCCACGGGCCGGCTGGCAGACGCCTTCCGCCAGGCGGTCGACGTCAAATTCCTGGTGCTGAGCTTCACCAGCGATTGGCTTTACCCCAGCCATCAGAGCCGCGACCTGGTGCGGGCCCTGAACACCTTGGGCATCACCGTCACCTATGTTGACATCGACAGTGTCTGGGGCCACGACGCCTTTCTCCTGGAGCCGGACAGGATGACCCGGATCCTGACCAACTACCTCAATGGGCTGGCCGCGGGCCAGGCCTGAGCCACCCTCCACATGCACGATGTCCGGGCCCGGCCCGACCTGACGGCCATCGCCCAACTGGTGACCGAGGGAAGCCGTGTGCTTGACCTGGGCTGTGGCACGGGCGAACTGCTGGCCTACCTTATCGAGGCCAAGGCCATCCGGGGAACCGGCATCGAACTGCACGAGGAGGCCGTGATGGACTGCGTCGGCAAGGGCCTGACCGTGGTCCAGGGCAACCTCAATGACGGCCTGGAGGACTATCCGGACCAGTCCGTGGACTACGTCATCCTGAGCCAGACCCTGCACTACCTCAATCGGCCGGTCGGTGTCCTGCAGGAGATGATGCGGGTGGGCCGACATGTAGTTGTCAGTCTGCCCAACTGGGGCCATTGGCGAGCCCGGCTTGACTTGGTGTTGAAGGGCCGCATGCCGGAAGCTCCCATTCTTCCTGAGCCCTGGCACGGAGCCCGACGCTGGCAGGCGGTTACCATCGCCGACTTCCTGGAGTTCTGCCTGATTGAACGGATCCAGGTAGTTGACTCGATCTACCTGGCCGGAACGCGGCCAGTGAAAAATCCATCGGCGGCCAAGTGGCGAGCCACCACCGGTGTCTTCGTGCTGCAGGCGCCACACACCCGTTAAGCGAGCATCCGACTCGCGCTTTTCCCTCTGCGGAGATTCCAAAAATGATTGTGATGAAGTTCGGCGGCACATCCGTCGGCAGTGTGGAGGCCCTGCAACAGGTAGCTGCCATCGTCCGTAGGGAACTGGACGCCCAGCAGACGCGCCCGGGCGTGGTGGTGGTCACCAGCGCCATGAGCGGCGTGACGGACTTGCTGTCCGACGCGGCCCAGGCTGCGGCCAACGCCGACCACGATCGGACCGAAGCCACCTGCAACCGGCTGCGCACCCAACATGCAGAGGTGACGGAGGCGCTCGTGGACGATGCCGATGTGCGCTGGCGGCTCACCGAGGAACTGGAGGAAACCATCCGTCAACTGCGGCGGGTCCTGGACAGCATCGCCGTGCTGGGCGAGCTGACACCCCGCGGCAACGACTGGATCTGCGGCACGGGCGAACAGGTGATGGCGCCGCTGCTGACCGAGGTACTGAAGTCCGCCGGCGTTGCGGCGGTGCACGCCAACGCTCGTTCCCTCATTATTACCGACGACAACTTCGGCGCGGCGGAACCCCTGGTCAGCGAAACCGAATCACGCTGCCAAACACAGTTGACGCCCCTGCTGACGCAGGGCAGGGCGGTGGTCACCGGCGGCTTTATCGGATCCACGTTTGACGGGCTGCACACGACACTGGGCCGGGGCGGGTCGGACTATTCGGCGGCCATCCTGGGAGCGGCCCTGGATGCCGACGAAATCCAAATCTGGACCGATGTCAGCGGCGTCAAGACCGCCGATCCCAAGGTGGTGCCGGACGCGCGCTCGCTGCGCGAAATCACGTTCCCCGAGATTGCCGAACTGGCCTACTACGGCGCCCGCGTAATCCATCCCAAGACCGTGCGGCCCGCCATCCGCAAGGGCATTGGGCTGCGGGTCCTCAATACGTTCGAACCGGATCATGTCGGCACCCGGGTCATCGCGGACGAACACCGTGCGAGGCCGGCCGGGATCAAGGCGATCTCGGCCATCCGGGACATGAACATGATCATGATCGAGGGGCGCGGCATGATTGGCGTGCCGGGCATCGCGGCCCGGGCCTTCCGCGCCGTGTCGGACGTGAACGCCAACGTGCTCATGATCAGCCAAAGTTCCAGTGAGCAGAGCATCTGCTTCGTGGTCCCGGATGATTCGGCCGACAGGGTGATCAACGCCCTGCGCCGGGAGTTCTCCATGGAGTTGGACCGCGGCTACATCGAACGCATCGACGGTGATCCCGACATCGTCATCGTGGCCGCCGTGGGCCATGCCATCCGCCATACGCCGGGCATTGCGGCCCGGGTCTTCTCGGCCTTGGGCGATGCCCGGATCAACGTCGTGTCCATCGCACAGGGCGCCAGCGACAACATGATCAGCCTGGTGGTGGTGCGGGATGCCGCCAACGCCGCGGTCAACGCCCTGCACCGAGCCTTCAATCTGGCGCAGCCAACCGGCTGATGGTTCCGGCAATCCGTGCCGGACACGCGTGTCCGGCGGCATTTTCCTGACCGAATCCGGTCCGAAACCCTTCGCGGGGAACCGGATTCCGGCGGGGTTTGCTGTGCTAGAATTCGCGCTTATCCCGAGGAGACGGATTTAACCTGATTTATGGTTGATGTTCCCGTCGTTGTGCTGGGGTTGGGTAGCGTTGGTCGTTCTTTCGTCTCCCAGATTCTGAGCCAACGCGCCTTTCACGATCGCCACTACGGCCTGCGCCTGTCCATCCGCGCCGTCAGCGACAGCCAAGGCTTGGTCTGCACCGGGGGCGACGGCCTTCCGGACACCGAACTGGCGGCCGTCCTGAAGCACAAGGCAGCCGGCCGGCCGTTGACCGAATGGACCGGCGGCGGTACCTGCGATTCGCCCTTGGCGGCGGCACAGCAGGGAGCCGCTCCGGGATCCGTGGTGGTGGACTGTTCGGCGGCCGACGCGACGGCCGACGCCCTGCAGTGGGCATTGGAGGCGGGCCACCGCATAGTCCTGGCCAACAAGAAACCGCTGACCCAGGACCTGGCCGTCTGGAACCGGTTGACCCACACGCCCGCAGGAACGTGGAATCTGGGACGCAGCCGATGGGAGACCACCGTGGGTTCGGGACTTCCGGTCGTGGCCACCCTGAACCGCTTGGTCGGCAGCGGAGATGCCGTGGCCTCGGTGGAAGGTGCCCTGTCCGGCACGCTGGGCTATGTCATGACCGGTCTGCAGCAGGGAAAGGCCTTCAGCGAAGTCGTGTCCGAGGCCAAGGCTTCCGGCTACACCGAGCCGGATCCGAGGGACGACCTGGGAGGGGTTGACGTGGCGCGCAAGGCCCTGATCCTGGCGCGCGGCATTGGTTTGGGCCTGTCACTGGCGGATGTCGGGATTGAAAGTCTGTATCCGGAGGAGGCCGCGGACCTGTCCGTGGACGAGTTCATGGAGGCGCTGCCTTCCATGAATCATGGCTTCCAGACCCGCTGCGCCGCCGCGGCCCGGCGGAATGCCTGCCTGCGCTACGTGGCCTCGGTGTCGGCGGATGCCGTGCAGGTCGGCCTGCAGGAAGTGCCGCTGGACAGTCCTCTGGGACAGCTTCAGGGCACGGACAACCTGGTCCAGTTTCGCAGCGGCTGGTACAACCCCCAACCCCTGGTCCTCCAGGGACGGGGCGCCGGGGTGGATGCCACTGCAGCCGGTGTCCTGAGCGATGTCGTCGACCTGGCCTTCGCCCATCCATGATCATTTCCAATTAACCGGAGTCGGAATCTGTCGCAAGCAATGAACAAGCGGATTGACGTAGGTGTTCTGGGCGCCACCGGCGCTGTCGGGCAGCGCTTCGTGTCGCTGCTGGACAAGCATCCTTGGTTCCGTCTGACCGCGGTCTGTGCCTCGGAGCGCAGCGCGGGCAAACCGTATGCCGAAGCCTGTACCTGGATACTGCGCGATCCGATGCCGGAGGCCGTTCGCGGCATGGTGGTGCAGCCGGTGGAACCCGGCATCGAATGCACAATCGTGTTCAGCGGCCTGCCGACCGACCAGGCCCGCACCGCCGAGAGGGCCTTCGCCCAGGCGGGTTACGGCGTCTACAGCAATGCCGGCGCCTACCGCTATGCGGACGATGTGCCCCTGCTCATCCCCGAGGTCAACCCGGACCACATCGGCCTGATCCCAATCCAGCAGCGGCGGCGTGGCTGGGACGGCTACATCGTCACCAACGCCAACTGCACCACCACCCACCTGGTCTCCGCGCTGCACCCCCTGCACGAACGCTTCGGCATCTCCCGCCTGTTCGTCTGCACCATGCAGGCCATATCCGGCGCCGGCTACCCCGGGATCCCCAGCATGGACATCCTGGACAACATCGTGCCGTACATAGCCGACGAGGAGGCCAAGGTCGAGGAGAAGGAGCCCCACAAGCTGCTGGGGCGCTTCGACGGCGAGCGAATCGTCCCGCCGGATTTTCGGATTTCGGCGCACTGCAACCGCGTGGCCACGCGCAACGGCCATCTGGAGGCCATCAGCGTGGAATTCGACCTCAAGCCCACCGCCGAGGAGATTCTGGAGACCTGGTGCGAATACAATCCGCTTCCGCAGCAGCTGCGGCTGCCGTCGGCACCGGAGCAGGCCATCATCTATCGGGAGGCCGAAGACCGACCCCAGCCGCGGCTGGATCGGCTGGCGGGCTCCGTACCGGGCATGGCCACGGTGACCGGGCGCCTGCGCCCCGATCCGCTGTTCGACTTCAAGTTCCTGACCCTGGGCCACAACACCATCCGCGGCGCGGCGGGCGGAAGCCTGCTCAACGCCGAGTTGATGCACTCGTGGCGCCCGGACGCCGACTCCCTGGTAGCCGCCAACGGCGCGGTTCCGTGCGCCGTCCCCTCATCCACCTAGCAGAGGCGAGGATCCCAGCTTGACCACCTCAATCACCACACCTGACTACGCGGTCCACGGCTTGGTCAGTCTTTCCGAGTTCCTGGAGGACCGGGTCGTCTTCCGCGATTTGCAGCCGGTTGACCGCCGCTACCAGGGTTTTGTCCAGTGCGCCCGCGACTTCGCCTTGGACCCGAGCCACATCCCGCGCAAAACCGACCCGGACTACAACAAGGTTGCGGTCTGGATCGTGGACCACATGCAGGAGCAGCGCTCCGACACCGAAATCCAGGAGCTTCTGTTCGTCGGCGACACGCGCGGTTCCGATCTGGTCGCGTTTGAAAAGATGATTACCTATGCCGACTGGAAGGGCTCCTGTTTCATCGGCGACGAAGCGCTGCACGAAGAGCCCGAGCTCAGGTGGGAAATCCATCCCCTGCTGGTGTCCGCCAACCGCTGGTCGCTGCTCGCGGAATGGATCGAGGGCTTGGCCGAGGCCAGGATGGCCATGGACAGCCGCACCGCCGTCATCGTGGACATCGACAAGACGGCCATCGGGGCCCAGGGCCGCAACCATCAGGTCATCAACGATGCCCGCGTGACAAGTCTGCGCAAGTCCCTGGAAGTCCACATGTCGGCCAATTTCGACTTTCAGAACTTCCGCCGGGTCTACGACCAGATCAGCCGCCCCGAGTTCCAGGGCCTGACGGTGGACAACGAGGACTACATCATCTACATCTGTTTGATGATCATGGGCGGCGTCACCAATATCAAGGAGATTGGCGATCTGGTGGCCCAACGGATGTCGTTCCTGCACCTGGTGCGCTGGATTTCGACCAAGACGGACAAGCCCCTGGTCATGCAGTTGCGACAGCTTCACGACCAGTACCAGATGTGCACGCGGACCGGCGACCGCACACCGTTCAAGCAGTTTCGGCGACAGGAGTTCCTGGAAACCACCGGCCGCATGGGCATTCACAGCAGCCCCATGGCGGCCGCCAAGCGGCTCGAATCGGAAATCTGCATCACGCAGGAAGTCCGCGAGCTGTGCGACTGGCTCAACGAGCGCGGCTGTCTCCTGTTGGCCATGAGCGACAAGCCCAAGGAAGCCTCCATGCCGCACCAGCGCTGGCACAAGGGCATGCTGCCGGTGCACCGTACGCCCACCCATGCGGTGGGCACCAGCATCAGAGAACGGCTGGACACCCTGAACTGACGGCCCGACGCGCATCTCGTCCCGGAGAATTGCCATGGCATCGACAGGACGCGACCCGGTTGAAACCAACCACGGACAGAACCCTTGCGAGGTCGCGGGGGCAGCCTCCATGTCCCAGCCATCCGGGTACGGTCCCGGTTGTGCGGGGATGGCAATACGATCACGCGCCGTTCCGACACCATGCCTTATGCTGAACCATCCAGAGCCTTGATCACCGCCACCTTATGACCAACAACCCGGAAGGCGGCTCCGGCCCCCGCAACCGTCCCCCTCAAAAATGGTCCGATCTCCTGTCCCAGGGATGGGTCTGGATCCTGCTGGTCATCGTGGGGGTGGTGGCCGTGCGGCTCCTGGTCTTCAACACGTCCCGCAACGACACGATTGGCCTTAACCGCGTGGCGGAACTGGCGAGTACGGGCAGGCTGGCCGGCATTGATGTCGAGGGCGACGCCATCGCGGTGCGCCTCAACAACGACAACGTGTTGCGCTCCCGCAAGGAGATGGAGGCCAGCATCTACGACAGTCTGGCCAACCTCGGGGTGAATCCCGAGATCCTCAACTCCCTGAACATCACCTTCCGCAATCCGCCCCGGTTCGCGGCCATTCTGAGCGGATTCCTAATCATCCTGCCCATGCTGATCATCCTGGGCTTCTTCCTGTTCATCATGCGCCAAAGCGGGGCCGGCCCCAACCGCGCGCTGCAATTCGGCCGGAGCCGCGCCAAGAAGGTTGAACCGGAGCACCACACCAACATCACCTTCGACGACGCGGCCGGCCTGGTCGAGGCCAAGCAGGAGCTGCAGGAAGTGGTGGAGTTCCTGAACGAACCGGCCAAGTTCGAGGAACTGGGGGCCCGCATCCCCAAGGGCGTCCTGATGGTGGGATCGCCCGGCACCGGCAAAACCCTGCTGGCCAAGGCGGTGGCCGGTGAGGCCGGCGTGCCGTTCTTCTCCAGTTCCGGCTCCGAGTTTGTGGAAATGTTCGTGGGCGTCGGCGCCAGCCGGGTCCGGGACCTTTTCAAGCAGGCCAAGGAACAGGCTCCCTGCATCGTCTTCATCGACGAGATTGACGCCGTCGGCCGCCACCGGGGCGCCGGCATGGGAGGCGGCAACGACGAACGGGAGCAGACCCTCAACCAAATCCTGGTGGAGATGGATGGGTTCGAAAGCGGCACCAACGTGATCGTCATTGCCGCCACCAATCGACCCGACATCCTGGACCCGGCCCTGCTCCGACCCGGCCGTTTCGACCGCAAGGTGGTGGTCGACCTGCCCGAGCGGCACGAACGGCACGCCATTCTCGATGTCCACGCGCGCGGCAAGCCGCTCTCGGAGGACACGGACCTGGAGGCCATTGCAGCCCAAACCCCGGGCCTGGCGGGGGCGGACCTGGAAAATCTGATGAACGAGGCCGCCATCCTGGCCGCCCGCAAGGATCAGAACTCCATCACCATGCAGAACCTGGTGGAAGCCATCGAACGGGTCATGGCCGGCCCCGCCCGCAAGAGCCGGGTCATAACGGAGAAGGAGCGCCGCTACGTGGCCTACCACGAGGCCGGTCACGCCATCGTGATGGCCCTGCTGGACCTTGCCGACAATGTCGGCAAGGTTTCCGTCATCAGCCGCGGACAGGCGCTGGGCTACGTCATGCCGCTTCCCAACGAGGAGAAGAACCTGCTCAGCGTCTCGGACTTCGAGGCACAGCTGTCGGCTCTGTTGGGCGGGCGCGCCGCCGAGGAGCTTGTGTTCGAGGACATCACGACCGGAGCGGAGAACGACCTGGAACGGGTGACCCAGATTGCCCAAAGCATGATCACTCGCTACGGCATGAACGAATCCCTGGGGCCCATGCAGCTGAACCAGGGCGACCACAATCCCTTCATGGGCATGGAGATCGGGGAGCAGCGGCAGTACAGCGAAGCAGTGGCCCGGAAAATCGACAAGGAGGTGCGCGCCCTGGTCGATCGCGCCTACGCACGCACCCTCGAACTGCTGAAGGACAACATGGCGAACTTGAAGCTTGTGGCCGAAACCCTGCTGGAACGCGAGGTTCTCGAGCGGGAAGACTTTGAGGAACTGCTGGGGTTGACCCCCGCCTCCGCCTGAGCCCCGGTGTGGGCAGGGCTGGCCAGTTTGGAGTTTGTCCCTCCGATTTCCGACGCATAACCGCAACAAGGTCTACACGCGCAGGCTCGAGGCCGGTGTCATTGCCGGTGCCACGGGTGCCGGCCTTCATCCGTCATCGCCTTGGTTGTCCTTGCCGCGCCCCCGATTGGGCCAAGCCAATGCCAATCCCGCCTGAAACCCCTTCACATCCGGATTTGCCATGACCCGCACCGCATCCTTTATGACCGGATCCGCGTTTGTACCGGTCCTGCTACGAACGTTTGCCGCGGTTCTGCTGTTGCTGCTGTTGGCGAGCTGCGCCGACATGACCGTGCCGGCCGCGCCCGAAACAGCCGTCGAGGACGACTCACAGGAACCGGAAGAGACCCAGACCCAGGCCGAGGACAGCCCGGCCGAATCCCAGCCGGCCCAGGAAGAACCGGACGAACCCGTCACGGTGGTTGAACCTGCCAATTTCGTGCTGGATGCCACTGCCACCGAAGTCCGGTTCCTGGTCGAGGAGACCCTGGCAGGCAATCACAAACTGGTGGTGGGCGCGACCTCGACCGTATCGGGGGCGTTCCAAGCCACGCCGTCCGACCTGATGGCCACAACCTTCGAGCCGGTGGTAATCGATGCCGCGACCTTTGTCACGGACAGCGACCGGCGGAACGGCGCCATCAACAGGTTCATCCTGAAGACAAGCGCCTACCCGGAAATCGTCTTCACACCCACAGGCTTCGCAGAGGTGCCTGCCATGGTGGAAGTAGGCCAGGAATTCGAGGGCCGGTTGGAAGGAACACTCAGCGTGCTGGGGAAGGAGATCCCCCTGTCCTTTGCGCTTTCCGCACGGTTTGCGTCCGAGCACGAGTTCACCGGCAGCGGCACAACCACCATTTCGCGGGAGGAGTGGGACATTTCCGTCCCGATGCCGCCGCTTGTGACATGGGTGGCGGATCCCCTGGTCTTTGAAATGGACTTCACGGCCAAGGCGGAACAAACCGATCAGTAATTTCGGGGCGGCCGGCAGAGGTGGCGAAACGTCTCGCCTGGCTGCCGCCGGGTTCGACCGGGGAACGGGCCGGCTGTCGGTTCGCACCGCACCGGAACGGGTGCCGCGGCGCGGTGCCCTCCGTTTTAGCGGTTGGGCTGCGGTACGTAGCCCTGCGGTGTGGGAAGCTCCATGGCGGCCTGGAAGGTTGGGTCCCCCACCGCGGCCGCCTGTTCCTGCAGGCGCCAGGTGATGCGGCTTACGTTGTACATCGTGCTGTTGCTCAGGTCCCAGTCGAGCCATCCGGGCTTGTATAGGAAGAGACTGAGCACATAGGGTCCGGTCGGCCCCCATACCAATGCCACATTGGCGTGCTGTTCGTCGGAGAATCCGTGCTTGTGCCACACGGTCTGCGTCTCCTTCTCCGGCAGGCCGCCCCACAGCATTTCGAGGAAACGGTTGCCGGACAGATAGAACAGCGCGTCCCGGCATTCCTCCGGGGTGATGGTGTCCGGATACGTGTCAATGAAGATGCCGCGTCCCTGCGTGCACTCGTACATCCCGGCCAGAATCCGCCCCATGTCGGCCGCTGTGGACTGGAGATGGGTATCGGGACGGGTATCCCAACCGGACTGGTTGGCCGGAGTTACCAGCGGCACGACCCGCGTTTTGTCGTCGTAACCGGTCAGGTAATAGGAGTTCTCCAGGCCCAGGCTACGGGCGAAGCTGGTCACCGCCGCGGCGCCGGCGACCACGCTGCCGTCGCCCAGGTACTGCATCAGCAGGTTGGCCGCCGCGTTGTTGCTGTCCACCAGTGCCAGATCGATCCACTGGCCCAGGTCGGTCGCCGAGGCAACCCCGTCGATGGACTCCATGACGGCCATCACCACCAGCAGCTTCAGCGTGGACATGCCTGAAAACGCCACCTGGCTGTCGAATTCCACGATCTCCCCGGTGGTCAGGTCCTGCATCCAGAACGAGGCGAAGCCATGAAAGCTGGCGGTGAAATCGTCCAAGACTTCGGCCAGCGTGCCAAGTTCGGGAGCCAAGGGCGGATCCTCCGCCGTGGCAAGCGTCCACACCCGGTCGCCGGGACCAAGGAATGCCTCGGCCAACGTCGTCAAGGATGTTTCCACATCCACCTGCACGCCGCGCGGCCCCTCCATCCAAGTCCAGTCGGGATAGGCATAGGGCATGAACGCCAGATCGGCGGACGGTGACGAGCCACCCGCATCCCCTTGTCCGGCCAACCAGTCGCGGTCCACGGGCAGAAGCCGGTAGGGTCGCGATGCGGTCCGGTACCGCTCATTGATGGCCTGCAGCCAGGCCCGGGCCCGTTCGAAATCAATCACGTAGTACACCGGCACATGGTGGATTTCCGGCGGCAACCCCAATACCTGTCTCAATACCAACCGTACGAAGTCATCACCCTCCAGATACCGGGTGGCTTCCTGCAGGATTCGCGGAGTATCAATCTGCAGACCAATCTCCTCCGCCTCGAGAATCAGGCTCTCGCCGTTGAACAGGACCAGAATCCGGTCTTCGACACGGGTCCGGATCAAGTCGACCACTTCCGCTTCGGACTTCGCGTCGCTGTAGTCCTCGTAGCCGATCAGGACGCCCAGCGGGATCGGCGCGGCCTCCGCCTTGTACCAACTGTACAGACGAACCAGGGCCAAACAAACAAACAGCGGGGCCAGCACCCTGAGCCAACTTCCCATGGCGGTTTGGTGCCGTGTCCACTCCTACTCGCAAACTCCAAGGCAGGTGTCAGGCAACCGCCTGACGCCGAGGTTCACCTTATGATAGGGCCATTGTTGGCACACCTGCCCCTTTCCACACAATCACCGCGGCCTATCCTGTCACCCGCGCCGACCTGAGAACGCGTGTCGGGCCGCGGCAATTGCCGCGGCCCACCATGTAGAAGCCGGGATTAAAGCATTTCCCAGCCTGGCCCACTCGGCACCCTCCGACCCGCCTGTCCGGGGGATTCAGTGCGGCCTTGCCCTCGAAGCCGTCTACGCGCACCGCAGGCGACACCGACAGTTCGATGACCGGTGCGACTTGACCTCGATTGTTGGCGGACTTCACTCCCACTCAATCGTGGCCGGCGGCTTGGTGCTCACGTCAAGCACCACCCGGTTGACCCCCGGTACTTCGTTGACGATGCGAGTACTCACTTGTGCCACCAAATCCCACGGGAGCCGCGTCCACTCCGCCGTCATGAAGTCACTCGTACTGACAGCTCTGATCGCAACCACGTTCTGCAGTGTCCGGCCATCCCCCATCACGCCGACGCTTTGCACGGGCAGCAGCACCGCAAATGCCTGATCGGTCGCGGTGTACAGGTCCGCCCGGCGCAGTTCCTCCAGGAAGATGGCGTCGGCCCGGCGCAGTGTTTCCAATCGTTCCCACGTGACTTCGCCCGGAATGCGCACGGCCAGGCCGGGACCCGGAAAGGGGTGTCGTTCGAGCAGTGAGGCGGGAAGGCCTAGCCCGGCGCCCAGCCGCCGCACCTCGTCCTTGAAAAGCATGCGCAGCGGCTCAATCAACTCGAAGTCCAGATCGGGCGGCAGACCGCCAACATTGTGGTGCGTCTTAATGGTTTGGGCATGCGCCTCTCCGCTGCCCGAAGCGGACTCGATGACATCCGGGTAGATGGTGCCCTGTACCAGGAAGCGGGGAGCGTCGACACCCCACGCCCCTGCCAACCGCGCAGCTTCCCGCTCGAATATGCGGATGAAGCGATGACCGATGCGGGTTCGCTTGATTTCCGGGTCCGCGACCCCCGCCAAGTCCTCCAGGAAGTCCTCCACGGCATCGACGGGCTCGATGCGGAGCCGTGGATTCCACTCCTGCAGATCCCTCAGCACCTGGTCCGCCTCTCCCATCCGCAAGAGGCCATTGTTGACGAAGATGCAGGTCAGGCGCTCGCCCACGGCCCGGTGGACCAGTGCCGCCGCGACGCTGCTGTCAACGCCCCCGCTAAGTGCCAGCAGGACATGCCCGTCCGCGGGCACGCGCGTCCGGATGTCCCTGATGCATGCCCCCGCCAGTTCTTCGGTGGTCCAGGTTGTGTCGCAACCGCAAATCCCGTGCACAAAGTTGCTCAGGATGTCCATGCCGCGAACAGTGTGGCTGACCTCCGGGTGGAACTGCAGACCAAAGATCCGACCGTTCTCCGCGGCCACGGCCGCATGCGGGCTGCCCTGGCTGGCGGCGATGGACCGGCAGCCGTCGGGCAGGGACTCCACCCGGTCGCCGTGGCTCATCCAGACACTTGATTCGGTCTCGATGTCCTGGAACAGCGCCGACTCCCCGGTGTGGCGGACCGAGGCCTGCCCAAATTCCCTGGTGGTGGCCGGCTCCACCCGTCCGCCCAGGGCCTGCATCAGCAACTGCATGCCATAGCAAATGCCCAGCACCGGCACTCCCCGGGCCAGCACGGAAGCCGGCAGCGACGGCGCCCCGTCCACATAGACACTTGCGGGACCGCCCGAAAGGACCACGCCCCGAACCTCCCGGGTGTCGAGGAAGGTGTCCGCCTTGGGCCAGGCAACCAGCTCCGCCGGAACCTGCAGTTCGCGGATGCGACGGCAAATCAGCTGGGAGTACTGGCTCCCAAAGTCGACAACTGCGATCACGGGCCGGAAGCGTTGGCTAGTAGGTGGCCAGGTATTGATTCAGCTCCCAGGTGCTGACGTGTGTGCGGAACTCTATCCACTCCTGGGTCTTGGCTTCCACGTAGGTGTCGTGCAGGTGGGGTCCCAGTGCGTCCGCCAGAACATGATTGTCCCGGAGATATTCGATCGCGGCGCCCAGGCTGTCCGGCAGGGATTCGTATCCGTGGCGGCGGTCCGTTACCCGGAACAGGTCCTCTTCCAGGGGATTGGGCGGCTGCATTTCCTTCTCGATTCCGTCCAGGCCCGCCGCCAGCATGACGGCAAAGGCAAGGTAGGGGTTGGCGCTTGGATCGGGACTGCGCAGTTCGCAGCGGGTGCTGATGCTGCGGTCGCGCGTGGTGCGCGGCACCCGGATCAGGGCGCCCCGGTTGGTGCGGCCCCAACAGATCTTGACCGGAGCCTCGAATCCGGACACCAGGCGCTTGTAGCTGTTGACCAGCGGAGCCACCACGCAGGCCATGGCCTTGGCATGCTCCAGTTGGCCGGCGATGAAATGCAGGGCCGTCTGGCTTAGCCGGTACGGATGACCGTCGTCGTACATCAGGTTCCGGCCGGTCACCGGATCCAGCAGGCTCTGGTGGACGTGCATGCCCGAGCCGGACTTCCCCGTCATCGGCTTGGGCAGGAAGGAGCAAAAGAGACCGTGCTGGTGGGCCACGGCCTTGGCCGCGATGCGGGCCGTCACCGTGCTGTCGGCCAACTGCAGGCCCGGACCGTAGCGCATGTCCAGTTCGTTCTGGCCCTCCGCCACTTCATGGTGAAAGGCGTTGATGACCACACCCATCTCAGCCAGCGCCTCGACAATCTTGCGCCGGATGCTGCGGGAGATGTCGATGGAGATGTCGAAGTAGCCGGCCTGGTCCAGTGGCTGCAAGGGCAGGACCTCTCCGTCCTCGTGCCGTCGAAACAGGAAAAACTCCAGTTCGGGGGCAATGTTGTATTCGAAACCCATGCCGCGGGCCCGTTCCAGCTGCCGCTTCAGGACATAGCGGGGATCGCCGGGGAAGGGATCGCCGTTGGGCAGGAGCACATCGCAGATGACCCGGGCCGTACACGTTCCCGACTCCCATGGAATCAGCGCGAAGGTGGAGGGATCGGGCATCAGGTACATGTCGTTCTCGACCGTACGCGCAAACCCCTGAATGGAACTGCCGTCGAACCACTGGCCGTGGTCCACAACCTCGGTCCACTGCCGTGCGGGAATGGTGATCTGCTTGATCTGGCCTTCGATGTCGCTGAACTGGAGCCAGACGAAGTCAACCCCTTCGGATCGAAGGAGTTGTCCCAGCTTCTTGTTGGTGGGTGCGGTGACGGCCTTGGCCATGGTCCGGATGCCGAAACGAAAGGGGTGCGCAACCCCCTATTATGCAGGAGCCCGGTCCGATCGGACCGGGCTCCTGCATACCAATATCAGACTGTCGGAACGAACTAAATCCCGTAGTACATCACAAATTCTTCGGGATGCGGGCGCAGGCGAATGGCGTCCACTTCCTCATAGCGCTTGTATTCCACGTACGACTCGATGAGCTCCGGCGTGAAGACCCCGCCCTGCAGGAGGAACTCGTGGTCGTTCTCCAGCTCGTCCAGGACCTCGCCCAGCGAACCCTTGACCAAATCCACCTGGGACATGGCGTCCTCTTCGTACAGGTCCATGTCGCCCGGCTCGCCCGGCTCAATCTTGTTCTGAATGCCGTCCAGGCCCGCCATCAGCAGGGCCGCAAAGGACAGATAGGGGTTGGCGCCGGGATCCGGGCAGCGGAACTCCACGCGCTTGGCCTTGGGCGATCCGGAGTACATCGGAATGCGGCAGGCGGCAGAACGGTTGCGGGCGGAGTAGGCCACCACCACCGGGGCCTCGTAGCCGGGCACCAGGCGCCGGTACGAGTTGGTCAGGGGCGCCGAAAAGGCCAGCAGGGCGTTGATGTGCTTGAGCACGCCGCCGATGTAGTGCAGGCCCGTTTCGCTCAGCCCGGCGTAGCCGTCGCCGGCGAAGGTGTTGTCGCCGTCCTTCCAGATGCTCAGGTGGGTGTGCATGCCGGAGCCGTTGTCCTCGAAGAGGGGCTTGGGCATGAAGGTCGCGGTCTTGCCGTTGACCTTGGCGATGTTCTTGACGATGTACTTGTACAGCTGCATGTTGTCGGCCGAGCGCAGCAGCGTGTCGAACCGCAGATCGATCTCGGCCTGACCGGCCGTACCCACCTCGTGATGGTGTACCTCGACATCCAGCCCGGAGTCGATCATGGTTCGCACCATGTGGGACCGGACATCCTGCATCGAGTCCGTCGGGGGCACGGGGAAGTAGCCGCCCTTCCAGCCGACCTTGTGGCCGCCACTGGCCTCGCCGCCGGTCCAAGGGCCTTCCGAACTGTTGATCTCGTAGCCCTGGAAGTTGCGGCCCGTGGCGTAGGAGATGCTGTCGAAGATGAAGAACTCCGCCTCCGCGCCGATATAGGCGGTGTCGCCGATGCCGGTGGACTTCAGATAGGCCTCGGCCTTCTCCGCCACGTTGCGGGGGCCCTTGCCGTAGGGCTCGTGGGTGATCGGGTCGTAGACATTGGCGATGAAGGCCAGCGTCGGGAACCGGTCGTCGGCAATCGGATCCAGGTGGGCGGTCGACGGATCGCCCTTCAGGATCATGTCGCTGACATCGATGCTCTGGAAACCGCGGATGGAAGAGCCGTCGAATCCGAGACCCTCTTCGAATGCCTCTTCCGCATCAAAGGTCTCCGCCGGCAATGAGAAGTGGTGCCACTGGCCGAACAGGTCGGTGAACCGGACATCCACAATGTTGACGCCGTTGGCCTTGATGGCCTTGATGACGTCAGCGCCGGTCTTGCAATCTAGGGCCATGTCAGTAGTACTCCTGGTTTGGTACGCGGGCAAGGCTCCGCCCGTCGCGGCTGCAATTGCACAATCCTACAGCCGCCGGAACGAATTGGGTTTGGGCATATGTTACAAAACCAAGGCCCC
>DAOUIC010000058.1:0-1907 GCA_034428255.1 Anaerolineales bacterium | reverse complement strand
CCACCGGCTGGCAGCAGGAAGGCTGATCCTCGCCGTCCACAAGCACCTTGCAGGCACCGCACTGTTCGGCGCCACAGGCGTGCTTGGCCCCCAGCAATCCGAGTTCGCTGCGCAGCACCTCCAGCAATGGTGTATCGGAGCGCGACGAGACCCGATGGGGCTCGCCGTTGACGATGAACTCGACGTGGTTGGTTGCCATGGGGCGTTGCATATTCGGAAAGTGAGTGGTGGGAGCGATTCAGTTCTGCCGAATGAACTTCTGCAGCCTTGAATCCGCCTGCACTTCGCCCACGTACATGTCGCCGTGGGAGTCGACCCAGATGCCGTGCGGACAGGCGACAAACTCGCCCGGCCGGTTGCTGCGCTGACGCCCGCCCCACTGCGAGAGCAGTTCCCGGTCGAAGTTGTAGATGCTGATCTGCTGGTCCAGCTCCGCGATGTAGACCACGTCCTCCTCCGGGTGGAAGTAGATTGTGTCCGGCTTGGCCAGGTCCGTCCACTCCGTCAGGAACTTGCCCTGCAGGTCGAAGATCTGGATGCGGCTGTTCTCCCGGTCGCAGATCCAGACCCGGCTGTATCGGTCAATGCGCACGCAGTGGGAGAGGGCAAACTGGCCCGGACCCTTGCCCCAGTCGCCCCAGCTGTTGAGCAGTTCCCCCGCAGGGGAGTAGTGGTGGACACGGGCGTTGCCGTAGCCGTCCGAGATGTAGATGTCGCCGTTGGGGGCCAGATCCAGGTCCGTCGGCAGATTGAACGGCGCGCCGTCCTCGGCTCCGGCCTGACCGGGCGTGCCGATTGTCATCAGGAGTTCGCCCGCGGGCGAGAACTTGCGGACGCAGTGGGTGTTTCGTTCCGTGCACCACACCTGGTCCTCGCCGTCGATCCAGATGCCGTGGGCGTCCTGGAGCACATCCTCGCCCCAACTGGCGAGGAAATTGCCTTCGCGGTCGAACACCACCATGGGGTGTTCCGAGCGCGAGTACACGTGCACCCGATCCTGCGAATCGCAGGCAACGGCGGCAATCCAGCCGAACGTCCAGCCGTTGGGCGGCTTGAACCAGCCTTCGGCAACCTCGTAGGTGTACTGTCCAAAACCGAATGTCATGATGAAGCTCCATGCAGGGGGCACCCGCGCCGGCACTGGCGGAACCGGACATGACGGGCTGGTGGGAAGGGGAAACCAGATTCTGAATTGTACGCGGACTCGTCCAAGGCCGCGCGGGCCGTTTGGGGAGACACGGATGTAGGCCCACCTGAACCGGCTCCAGGCCCGTCCGGCGGCGTCTGTGCCGGTTCCAACCTCTGAACGAGGCTTATTTATGACATCCGGAACTACGGTACAGACAAGGCGAGGATGCGGGAAGGATCAGGAATCCGTGAATTCCAGGCGTTGCCGTATCTGCGTTGGCACTTCCGGCCTCACGGTGGCGGCCAGGTCCGTATGGGCTGCAAGCACGTCCATGATGTCGGGAACGCGCCCGAAACGCCGCCAGTTTGCAGCCAGGCGATCCCGCTCCGGTGGATCCAGTGCCGCAAGCAACTTCAGTCGTTCGGCGATGAAGGTCTCCAGACCCTCCAGCCTGCCTTGCTTCAAGCCTTCCTTGTGGCCGTCACTCCGAGCTGTTTCCTTGGCCCATGTTTCCAGGTCCATCCAGCCGCGGGTCTCATCCCACCATTGCAGGACATGGTCGGGTGGGGACAGGGCCCATGTGCGAACTACGCGGTTCAGCACAGGGCTGCGATAGGCCGGCCATTCTCCGTATCGCGCCGTGTCCATCTCGGGCAGAACGGGTTCCGGAGCGTAGGTACCGTCAGGGATGAGCGTGTAGATTTCCATCCGGGCCTCATCCGGGACACCGGGGGCATAGTCGGCTCGGGTACGCCGACGTGCCGCCTCCGCGGGGGAG
>DAOUIC010000057.1:0-11361 GCA_034428255.1 Anaerolineales bacterium | reverse complement strand
TGCGCCA
Organism: Anaerolineales bacterium; assembly: GCA_034428255.1. Classification (GTDB taxonomy): domain Bacteria; phylum Chloroflexota; class Anaerolineae; order Caldilineales; family Caldilineaceae; genus Bin34. Next base: position 11,354 of record DAOUIC010000057.1, on the reverse strand, counting down.
TCTGGCCGACACCACGGTGCAGGTGGAGGCTCCGGGATTGGGGGACTCCGTACAGGCCCTCAAGGCCGGCATGCTGGAGGTCAGCGACATCGTCGTAGTGAACAAGGCCGATCGCCCGGACAGTGCGCAGACGGCAGCCCGGATTCGGCAGACACTGGCCTTGGGCATGGAGACCGGCCTGGCTCCGCATGCCTTTCACGGACAGGCCAACGACACCGAGCGGGGATGGGTACAGCCGATCCTGCTGACGGATGCCCTGGCTGGCACCGGTATCGATGAGTTGCAGACCCGGATCGCCGAACATCGCGACTGGCTGTGTGCGTCCGGAGTCCGGGGGGACGCGGAACGCCGACGCGCGGCGCGTTTGCTGAACCTGCTTGTGGATCAGGGCTGGCAGGCCCGGCGCCGGGCCATGCTCGAGGCGGCCGGATGGGAAGACGCGGTGGAGGCTGTGGTTGCCCGGGAGCGGGAGCCGCACGCAGCGGCCCGCCGACTGCTGCAACGGGTGTTTGGGGACGGTTCGGGGAGTTGACCGCTAGACAAATCGGCCAGCTTCTACAGTGCAGGGAAGTGGAATCGGAAGGATACAGGTTCGTGACGTTGTCTTGCACCGGGGCCGGATCGGTTTGGATTGAACTTTCGTTTCGCTACTCGTTGCAATTCCGAGGTTTGTCTCAAACCTCTCGTCCTTTCGGGGTTAAGCGATAGCGCTGATACTTGCTGCGTGGCTTGTCCGGGATGGTCATCTCGATCAACCCGGCCCGCAGGGCGGGAAGGAGGTATGCCTTGCGAAAGTAGTCGTCGTTTTTCAACCCAAGCGAACTCTGGAGGTCGTGTCTGGTCATGGTGCCGGAGATCGCTTGCAGAAGACGAACCATCTTCGCGTCTTCCATGGTGTCTTCCATGGTCTTTTCTGTGGTGGCACTATGCACCGAACGGACATCCGCATTATCTCGTCCTTTCGGGATCAGGCGATAGCGCTGGTACTTGCTGCGTGGCTTGTCCGGGATGGTCATCTCGATCAACCCGGCCCGCAGGGCGGGAAGGAGGTACGCCTTGCGAAAGTAGTCGTCGTTTTTCAACCCAAGCGAGCTCTGGAGATCCTGCTTGGTCATGGTGCCGGAGATTGCTTGTAGAAGGCGAACCATCTTCGCGTCTTCCATGGTATCTTCCATGGTGTCTTCCATGGTGACATCATGCACCCGATAGACATCCGCACTGGTCCGTACCTTAGGGTTGGGTCCGAAGGTGGCAGTGAAGACGTTGGTTCCAAATTTGGGCTCTGGGCATCCTTGCGTCCGCGTCTCATTCCGGATGCGCCGAATGCCGGTGCCTGCCTTTTCGATGAAGTCGATGTGGTGGAGCAGATCGGCGATCAATGCGTTGTGCCGAATGCTTCGGCTGCCAAGATCGGTAAGCGACAATCCCCGCGGCAGGCCGCCTGGGCTCACCACCTCGATGCGGTCGGAGTAAATCTCAACAAAAACGTTGGCTCCATCAATGAACCAGTCACGATGCATAACGGCGTTCGTAATCGCCTCACGCAAGGCGTTGGTTGGATACTCGGGGATATTGTTCCGCCTTAGTCCTTCGATGTGGTACGCGGTGCGGGTATTGCGCTCCACGAAGCGCAGGGCGTCCTCGATGGCGGCATCATGGCCGCCATCGAAATCCTTGCGGTCCAGGATATGCACCTTGTCGGTGCCCCTCGCGAGCAGGCAGGTGATGTAGGCCTGTGGAAAGAAGCGACGCGGATTTTTGGCAAAGAAGAGCACTCCGGCGTTCCGGAAGCGCAACGTGCCGTTCGCTCGTTCAGCCGCTCCAATGTTGACCAGCACGTCCTCGACCCGAGGCTGGCTCGTAATGCCCGAAAAACCGAGCCAGACATCAAACTTCCCGCGGTCAAAATCGTTGGGGTAGTCGAACCGCGGACAGGGCGCGAGATCGAATCGGACAGTTCCTTCAAGACGAAACATATCTCGGATTTCGTCTCGGCTTAGTTTCTGAGTCACAGCTCCCTGGCGCAGAAAGAACCCCTCGCTGCACTGTACTGGCTTGGAGGCACTCTCTTTAACGTGGATCGTGACCACTTGACCGACCGGTTCTGCATGTACCTGAACCGGTGGATCGCAATTGCGGGCGATGTCTTGGATACGGGCACGCAGACTGTTGGAGTCCTGTATGCCGAGCACGAATCCGTCATCGCGTACGCCCAGAAGAATCCTGCCGCCGATGGCATTGGCAAGGGCCACAAGTTCCCGCGCGAACGACGAGGAGAGTCGCTCCTTGAACTCCAGGGTCGTCCCTTCTCCCTCCTGGATGAGGATTTCAAGGTCGTCAAGTGTCATGCAGTTGCCTCGGACTGTGACTGCTTCGGGCTCTCCGAATTTCAGGCTAGATGCCGTGCCAGGCGCCGCAGAAACAGGTGGGTCAGAGCCCAAATCCAAACGGTTCCGCACACCACCGTTCCAATCAGCGGCACCAGTACCGATACCCCCTCGGCCATGTGCCAGTACAGCTTGACCGGCCAGTAGGACGGAAACACTCCCAGCAGCCACTGCCACGGTTCCGGAACCCACCAGGCCACCATGGCGGCCACGATGAACGGACCCAGACCCTTGGAAAGGGCCAGGCCCTGTACCTTGTTCTCCGCCAAGCCGCTAATCAACAGGGCACTCGCAACCATGAACGGTGCCGCGGCCAGTGCCGCCAATACGATCCAACCGGCCCCGCGCGGCGCGACATGGGGTCCGAGCATGTAGGCCAGCAGCAAGGCCGAACCGCAGTAGAGTGCCACCGGCACCCCCGCGCGCCAGGCCAGGTACGCCTTCAGCGACAGGGGCGTGACCCGCAGGGCCAGCAGCGTGCGGGTGTCCTTTTCGTCCAGGACCATCAGGCCGGTCACGGTGCCGATCACAGCCGGCGCCATGACCGCAATCAACAGGCTGACAATGAGCAGGTAGTACGGCTCAAGATCGATCGGAAGGCGTTGGTTCAACGGTTCCAGGCCAAAGCGGACCACCAGCCCCAGGATGAGGGGATAGAAGACCAGGAACTGCGCCGTGCGGTCGCCGGCAATCAGCGCGAGATCCCCGGCTGCCAGGCCTCGCAGCAGTTTCATCAGGTCCCCGCCTGCCGGGTGGCCGTGACCTTCAGGCGATGGGCGGCCCAAAGCCAGACGGGCACCGTGCCGTATATCAGGCCCCACAGGGCGGCCAGCCACGGCTGTTCCGGCCCGCCTCCCGACAGCGAGAGGTCCAGCAGGGCAAGGCCGGGGAAAGTGGGAAAGATCCACCAGAAGGGTCCCGTCAGCACATTCACGTATTCCAACAGGGGAAGCTGCAGCAGGAACATGATGGGAATGGACGGGAACAGGAACTCGGAGATTCCGTGGTATCGGGTGGCCACAACGAAGGCGAACAGCAGTTGGGGCAGGGCCAGCAGCAGGACCGCAACCAGGAACCAGCCCCAATGTACCGTCTCCCAGCCCAGCGCGAACAGGGTGATGACGATGCTGACGACGATCGCCTGCAGCATGAAGACCGTTGTCTTGGCGGCCAGCCAGAGGCTTGGCTGCAGGGGGGTTGTGATCAACCCGTCGAGAATCCGCTGGCCCTTCTCCAGATAGTAGCTGGCCGGCAGCAGGTAGAGGGCGAAGACGCCGACTTCGACAAACAGCAGGGCGGCGGTGACCAGCACCTTGGCGGGAGCCGGCACCAGCGAGAGTGCAATGGACCAGAAGACCAGCACGAAGACGGCGGCCATCCAGATGCCCTGGCGCGCATTGATCAGCAGCTCCCAGCGCAGGAGCGAAGCCAGCATCCTCACAGCAGCTGCTCGCCCGTGGTTCGGATGAAGATGTCCTCGAGGGTGGCTTCCTGCGTGTGAATGGTCTCAATCTCCTCGAACCGCAGAAGTTCGGCAAACCGTTCGTTGCCGCCAATGCCGTCCAGGTCGAAGAGTTCCTGCCGGCGACCTTCCCCGGTCCGGTACTCGACCTGCACCTGCTTGCGGCCGTGGGCCAGCCGCAGGTTGCGCGGCGTGTCGATCAACGCCAGCCGGCCCTGCACCATGAAGGCCACGCGGTCGCAGAGCAGATCGGCAACGTGCATGTCGTGGGTGGTCAGGAAGATGGTGCAGCCATCCGCGCGCAGGGTCTGCAAGTGGTCCGTGATGCGGCGGGCGTTGACCGGATCCAGGCCCGCCGTGGGCTCGTCCAGGAACACGAGCCGGGGCTCGTGCTGAAAGGCGCGCACAAAGCTGAGGCGTTGCATCATCCCCTTGGAGAACTGTCCGACCCGGGTGTCGGCGTCCGCCGTCAGGTCGACCACGGCCAGCAGGTCTTCCGAACGGGTCACATCCTGTGGGTACAGGTTGGCAAACAGCTTCAGGTTCTCGCGGGCGGTCAGCTGCAGGTAGTGGTTGGGCAACTCGAAGGAGACCCCCACGTGGGCGAAATAGTCCTGTCCCCAATCGGCCAGGGAACGGTCCATGACGGTCACGGAACCGGACCAGTGCTGCAGAAGGCGGCAGAGGACGCGCTGGGTCGTGCTCTTGCCGGCACCACTGGGTCCGAGAAAGCCAAAGATTTCCCCCTGCCCCACCTCGAAGGAAATGCCGTTCACGGCCGGGTTTCGGGTCCCGGGATAGGTCAGGGACAGGTCGGACACCTGGATCATGGTCATGGCAGGCAAGCCTCAACTGTGCGGCAGGCGGTGAGCGAGCCTCCCCTGGCCGTCTCTGTGGCGGTTTGGCCCTGTTTCATCCTTCCAAGGCCAGTTGTTGCTGTTGTCGTTGGATTTCGCGGGCGAGAACGAAAGCCAGGATGACGATGAATCCGATCAGAATCGCCAAATCCAGGACGATGTCCGCAAAACGGGCCGCATTCCGACTGATCTCCAACAGCGGATTCATGATGTAGTACGTCGGAAACACGCGGCCGATCCACTGCGGAACCTGCGGGAAGATCTCAAGGATGCCCGGCGCGTACAGAACCAGCCCCAGGACCTTGATGATGCCCATGAAAGTCTCCATGTCCCGCGACAAGGAGCCCAGAATCACCCCCAGGATTGAGGACATGAGTCCACCCAGGGCAATTACCAGCAACAGCAAGCCCGGATTCCCGGCAAATGCGTTGTTCAGTGCCAGGATGATCAGTGCCATAAGGCCGCTCAGGAGGAAGCCCACGGCGGTTTTGGCGAGATACACGTCCAGCAGGGACGCGGGAGTCGTGGTGAGGGCCACCAGCGTGCCCTTCTGTTTCTCGTCCACCAGGGACGACGAAGGAATGAAGAGCCCGCTCAGGACGATCGCCATGATCAGGAGCAAGGGCAGGAGGCGTTGCGACCAGGTGGCGGTACTGGCCTTGCCCAGCTGGACAACTTCCACGCTGACCGGCAGTTCATCGAAGACCAAGCCGGTTGCATCCACCATCACCCGGGCCAAAGCGGATTCGATGAGCGTGAGGCTGCGGGCTCCCGCTTCGCCCCACCGATAGGTGTTGATCCTGGCGACTGCGTCGCCCGCCCGCAGCGCGTCGGTGAAACCCGCCTCCAGACTCATGCCCACTTCCACACTGCCCCGGCCCACCGCGGCCTCCAAGGCCGCTTGGGAGGCATAGGAGCGGGTCTTGATGCTGGGGTGACTGGCCAAGGCCTGCACCAGGGTCTCGTTGCCGCCGGCGTCGAAGATTCCCAGACGCGGGGTTTGTGCGAACAGATCGCCGAAGATGAGTGCCACCAGCAGGCTCAGAACCACGGGCGCCACGAGCACATAGATGCTCATGAAGCTGGTCAGTCCCAGCCGGATTTCCTTTCCCATCAGAACCCAGATGCGCTGCACGTCCATCAGATTCTCCTCCGCAACACGGCGCCGCCGATGACCAGGGCCGCGGGACCGGCGACCGCCAGCAGGGACAGATCGCGGGCCACATCCGCCCAGCCCGCTTGGAAATTGAGCACGCGATGCAGCGCATCCGCGAAGTAGTGGGAAGGTACCAGTTCCATCCAACCCGAAGCCAGGCCCGGCAACATGATGGAAAGCGCGGGAATCAGGAACAGGATCAACGTCAGGGTGCCCCAGGCCAGGACGGACGTGTTGTTCCGGGAAATGGCGGCAATGAAGAAGGCCATGCCGACGATCAGCAGGCTGCCCAGAAACAGAGTCGTCAACAACAGCAAGGGCGAAACGACGATCTTGCCGGTGACGAGGACCACGATCACCACTTGGCCCATGGCCAGAACCAGTCCCGTCACAATCTTGGCCGCCAGGAATGTGGGCAGTCTCAGGGGACCGGTGAGGAGCGCCCGCGCGGTGCCGGTCTCGATCTCCCGGACTATCAGCGTACCCAGGCCCAACACTTCCATCATGACCATGGCAAGCAGGAGCAGGGGCAGGAAGCGATCCCGCACGGAGAGCGGCTGTCCAAACAGGTCATGTCCCAGGACAAACTCGGTCTCTTCGATGGGGGACAGTCTGGCCAGCAAGTCCGGGTTGACCGCGTTGGCTATGAACACCAGGAGTTCGTGGAATACCTGCTTGGCATCGGCAGGCACGTTGGGCGCGTAGAAGGCCTGCAATGTGGTCGCCTCGCCCCGAGCGGCCGCCTGCGCAGCGGCCGCGGGCACGGACATCCCGACGAAATAGTCGTCCGTGTCCTCCAACGCCGCCAGCATTGCATCCTGGGAGGGGAAGAAGGTGAAGGATTCGTTCTCGGCCAGGCGTTGGCGGAACGCCGCGGAGGCCGTGGGATCCTCCAGATGGATGGCCACGCCGACGGATTGCTCCGCCTGCTGGGGCAACAGGAAATAAAGGACCAGGTAGAGAACCAGGGCCAGGCCTGTGACCGTGGCGAAGAACCGATTGCGGAAGAACAGCTTGACGTCCTTCGCCACCAGCGTGCCGATCATCCCTGCAGCCCCCGGCCCGTGATGTCGATGAAGATGTCCTCCAGCGTTGCCTCTTCGCTGTGCACGGTCAGGACATGCTCGTTCCGAAACAGATTGTGCATCGCCTGGGCCGTGCCGGATTCGTCCAGAGCCACTTCCCTCAGCTCCGTCTGGCCGTTGGCAAGTCTGACTTCCACCTTGAGCGCCCGCATGCCAAACCGCTGCTTCAGGGACGCAGGCGTGTCCAGGGCCACGATCCGGCCTTCATGGATGAAGGCCACCCGATCCGACAGCTTGTCCGCTTCCGCCATGTCGTGGGTGGTCAGGAACACGGCGGTGCCTTCCCGGGTCGCCGTCTCGATCAAGGCATGGATGGTCTGCGTTGACACCGGGTCGAGCCCGTCCGTGGGTTCGTCCAGAAACAGCAGCCGGGGACGACTGACCAGAGCGCGGGCCATCATGAGGCGTTGCTTCATGCCCTTGGAATAGTTGGCGACATGCTCCTTCTCCCGTCCGCTCAGGCCGACCCTTTCCAGAAGCGCCATGGCGTCGAAGTCGGCCACTTTATAGAGCCGCGCGAACAGGTTGAGGTTTTCCACCGCGTTCAACTGCTCATACAGATTGGTGGATTCATAGGAAATGCCCATTTCCTGCTGTGCCTTCTTGCGCTCGGACACAATGTCCATGCCCAGCAGTTTGGCCGTGCCGGCCTGGGGCGTGAGCTGCCCCGTCAACAGTCTCACCGTGGTCGACTTGCCTGCGCCGTTGGGTCCCAGGAATCCGAACACCTCGCCTTCCGCCACGTCGAACGAAATGCCGTCCACAGCCAGATTCTCGCCATAACTGAAACTCATATCCTTCACTGAAATAGCCGAATTCGCCATTCCTCACTCCTGGCGGCTGCTCGCGTTCCGCCTGCTTGCCGGACCGAAGGTATTCCCGGCCCGTGAACGGATGCCGTTCGGGCGGGTCGACCCGGCCGCTTGAACCTAGCCCATTTGGGATCCGGACCAAGTGGTCCGATTTACAAATGGCTCGGTGTGGTGCGATTGTCCAAGGGACAAATCGGACGGCTCATATTAATGGCTCTGGGAAGCAAGCCTCAGTTCTGCGGCAGCCGGTTGAGAAGTTTCCACCGGCCGTCGAATTGTTCAACGTCGACGGTCCACTGATCGGCCTGAACTGAACGCAGGCCGAAAAAGCCGCGGTCGTCCGTACGGTAGACGGCCACGGTTACGACCGCGGCATTGCCGTCCACGGTGGCATCGACTACCTTGAGCCCGAAGGTGCCGGGAGAATAATATCCAAACAGCATATCGCCGTCCTTTTCGTTCAATTCCTCCCAGCGTTCCGGCGCAAACAGTTTTTCATACTGGTCCATTTCACCCCGTTGCAGGGCGAGGTAACCGTTGTAGACCACGGCCTCGGGACTGTTGTCCGTCCGGTACTGCGGCAACGCCTCAATGTCGGTTTGGTCGCGGTTGGTCACCACCGAAACCAGGGCGACCAGGAACAGGATGCCAATCAGGACCAGCAGGCTGATGGTAAAGCGATCCAGCTGCCAGAAGCGGCCCGGGGCGGTGGTGTCACTCATGGGATTCCTCGGGTGTTCCGTGCCCGTCGGCATCCGGTTCCGCCCGTTGGCGGAGCAGGCTGTCCCGGCGGAGGGTCAATTCGTTGATTTCGCGATCCAGGGATGCCAGTTCCCTGTCCAGCCGCGTCCGGGCGCGGTCCCCGTCCGGTTCCGGCGCGGGCCAGTCCTCTTCCCGTCGGAGCAGCACCAGGTGCCAGAACAGCACGACCACGGCTACCGGGATGCCGGTCAGCCGCATTTCCCACTGGGTGTCCTCGCCGCCGGTCCAGAGCAGCAGAAGGGCGTAGAGGATAAGGCCGCCCTGCACCAGCAGGAACAGGACACTGACCAGTGAAACCAGATAGAGGTAGATGCGCCGGGGAACAATGGCCAGAATGGATTGCGAACTCCCGCGGGCGTGTCGGCCGATGGTCTGCCAGACGGCGACCAGCAGGGGAATGGACGCCAGGGTCCAACTCCAATCCTCCGTACTGCCGGGAAACCAGACAGGCAGCAGTCCGGTCTTCACGCCCACTACAACGTCGTCGAGGTCCGCAAGATCCGGGTTGAGTGGACCCTGCAGGAGGTCCCGCAGGATGAAGCTTGTGCCGACGGACAGCACCGTCAACCCGACGGCAGCCAGAGCGTAGTCCCGGAAGCAGGGCAGGGCGACGGCCCACTCGGCGGCGGGTTGGCGATCCGGAGAACGACGGCCGAGCCAGGCATACAACTGCCAGCAGACCAGGCCGATTGGGAGTGTCACGGCAACCGTGAGCAGGACCTGAACCCGACCCAGGTGCCACGGCTGCACCAGCTGATCCGTGAAGAGGGGCTGCAACAGGGGCTTGAGCGCGAGACCAAGGGCAACGAAGAGCAGGATCACGCCCGTGAACATGCCGGCCTGCAGGTAGCCGGTTCGGAACGCCGCGGCCAGAGTGGTCGCGTTGGCCTCCGGCCGGTTGCAACGCAGGTGCTCCAACCGGGTCAGCGCCAGCAGGGCGGCCAGTACCACGGCGATATTGCCGGGCAGGATCCAGGTGGTGGGCTCGCCGCCCATCTGCACGGCGCGGCCCAGCAGTGTGGGCAGCAGCAGCATGAAGGCCGCGTCGTGAAGGTAGCCGATGATCAGCAGGAGGCATGTCAGCGGCATCAACAGTTGACAGCCCGCGGCGATGAATCGCACCAGGCGCGTCCGGTTGGCGTTTCGTTCGGAGATGCAGATGCCCGCGAACCGGTCCACGCACAGGGCCGCGACCGCCAACGGCACGATTGCCATCGGCAGGGAGATCAGCACTGTTCGGGCCGGCACCGCCTGGAGGCCCGGCAGCATCTGGAGCGGCACGGAAACAAAGTCCGCAAGGCCAGCTCCGAACCAGTAGAAACTGACCACCAGGCACAGCCAAACAAACAGGTGCCGGAGGGAGCTCCCTGCCTCCGCCCGGTCTCCGCGCAGGCAGCCTTGAATCAGGGTCCAATGGACGGCGAAGAACAACAGTGCCACCAGCAGAACGCTGCCGCGTTCGAGGATGTTCTCAACCGGCCAGGCAAGCGGATTGAGCCAGTCGTCACCGAGGCTGATCCAGAAGTTGGTCAGTTCCCGTGTCAGGGACCGCAGGTTGCCGTGGATTGCGACCAGGCCGACAAACGCGACGGTGTAGAGGTACAGACGCCGCACAACCACCAGACGGGGTCGTTGTGCCTCAGCGGATATGGTCACCGGTCAAACAGCCTGGGTTGAGGCGGACAACTGGGGCCCGGCGTGCCTCACCCCTTTTGGTCAAGGGTCTCCATTTCGCGAGTGTCTTCCAGGTCGTCGCCCGGATCATAGGCCTGCCGCGGCTGCTGGTCGGCGGCGGGATGGGGTTCCCAGGGCACGGCCTTGGACTGCATGACATGCAGATCGTCGAGCGTGGTGCTTTCGACCACCAGTTCCTCTCCGTGCATCAGGGCGACGCCGGTGTCCGGATCGTCGGCCGCGTGCGCCGCATTCTCGGAAGTCGGCTTGGAATCCTCGGCGGCGTCCTTGTAGTTGGCCGGGGAGGGCGGCGGCGCCATAGGGTCGGCGTCTGCCGCCACCGGTTCGGCCACGGAGTCCACGATGGCGTCGCCGTCGGGATCCATCAGGACCTGTTCCGGCAGCAGGCGGGAACTGTCTCCTTCCGGCACCAGGGACCGGGAGTACAGGCTCCACACCCGGGAGAATTCCTGCCGGAAGGCGGGTTCGGAACTCTCCCAGATCAGCTGCAGGGCCTCGTAGTCCAGCGTGCACACCACCATGCTCTGCCGCTGGGGATGGTCCGTCTGCACCAGAATGCCGTTGCCCTTGGGAGACAACTCAATCGGGGCCAGCATCATGGAGTGGCCGCGGTAGGGCGCGTCCGCTTCGGGATCCGGGTCGAGCCGGTCCCTCCCCACCAGGCAGCTGACCGCGCCGAACAACTGGTTTTCCATGCAGCGCATCAGGGTGGCGCGGTGCGCGCGGCCCCATTCCAGGTCGGTGCGGCAGGCCAGCTGGGACACCAGCACCGACGCCCCGCGGGCGGCGAACAGGCGGCCCACCTCCGGTACCAGCGCGTCGTGGCCCAGGGCCAGCCCGATGTTGCCGACACTGGTTTCTATGGGTTGCCAGCCGGTCCCGGGCCGGGCCAGTTTCCGTTCGCCGCGGCTGACCAGGACCTTGGCCTGATAGCCCACCCGGGTGCCGTCGCGATCGTAGACGCAGGCAATGTTGCGCATCCGTCCGTCCACCGGATCCCACAGCCAGGCACTGGGGGCCACGAGGACCACCTCGTACTTCTTGGCCAGGCGGCCGAAGGTGTTGTCGTAGTACTCCCAAATCTGCTTGCGGTGGGCCACGAGGGCCTTGAGCACAAGTGCCTGGGTCTGGCCGGTGG
>DAOUIC010000056.1:0-8934 GCA_034428255.1 Anaerolineales bacterium | reverse complement strand
CGGGCGCGGGCCGACTTCCGCGCCCACATGGACGACGATTTCAATACCAGCGCGGCCATCGCCTCGCTCTTCGATCTGGTGCGGGCCGTCAACACGGCCCAGGCGGCCGACGTGGGCGGACTGTTCATGGACGCCGCCCAGGACACTGTGCGGGAATTGATGGACGTGCTTGGCTTCACGCTGGAAGGGCCGGCGGCGCCGGAGGAGGAGGCTTCCGGCTTGGCGGAACCCCTGGTCGAGCTCCTGATCGAGACCCGCTCGGAGCTACGGACTGCGCGGCAGTTCGAGCTGGCCGACCGCCTGCGGGATCGGCTGGGCGAATTGGGCATTCAGTTGGAGGATGGACCGCGGGGCACCACCTGGCAGCGCAACCGGGCATGAAGCCGGAACTGCTGTACGGGTTCCATGCGGTACGGGAGGCCCTGCGCGCGGGACGGCGCGACTGTCGCGTCCTCTGGCTGCTGCAGTCCAAGGGCCGCGACCGGCCACCGCACCGGTTGACGGACTTGGCCCGGACGCGGGGGGTGGAGGTCAGAACCACTCCCGGCGGTGTGTTTCGCGGGTTGCAGGAGGCAGGGGTGCGACACCAGGGGGTGGCCCTGGAGGCCGGTCCTTGGCGCTCCTCCACCTTGGAGGAAGTCCTGAAAGAGGCCGCGGACAAGGGGGAGCCACCCTTGCTGCTAATCCTGGATCATGTCCAGGATCCCCGCAACGTGGGGGCCATGCTGCGCATCTGCGACGCCTGCGGTGCCCACGGTGCCATCTGTGCCCGGCGCCGGGCCGCGCCCCTGTCGCCGGCCGTGAGCCATGCCAGCGCCGGTGCCATGGAGCACCTGCCGGTGGTACAGGTGGCGAACGTGAGGCAGGCCATGGACCGGCTTAGGGACGAAGGGGTCTGGTTGGGAGGGTTGGAGGGAACCGCCACCGAGGCGGTTCCCATCGGGCAATTCGACTTGGACCGAGCCTTGGCCCTGGTGGTGGGCAGCGAAGGTGCAGGATTGTCCCGCCTGGTAGGGGATGGCTGTGACTTTCTTCTGCGGCTGGCCATGCACGGTCAAGTCGAAAGCTTCAATGCCGCCAGTGCCGTTGCCATCGCCCTGTACCTGGCCAGGCAGTCGCGATCCGGCGCGCACTGAAGCCAAATCATCGGTGTTGGTGCGGGTCGGCGGTCCTATGCGCGCAGGATGGTTGGGAACCGGATCGCGCTCGCTGTGCTACACTGCCCCGCGCTGGCAACATACCCTGTTCGGAACCCTAAATCAACAGTCTCCAAGTCCGTGAACAACCGTCCGTCGCGCTCCATTCGGTTGGGTTTTTGGATTTTGGTCGCGGCCGCGCTTCTGGCTGCCTGCGCGCCCAACCCGACCGCCCAGCTGATCTCGCCCAACATGGTGGCCATCACCGAAGCCGGGATTGTTCTGATCGTCAAGGAGGTCCCCAAGTTGGCCGAGTTGACCCGCGACCAGGTGATGGCGGATGTACCGGCCGAAATCGTGGCGGCCATCGAGGCCGGCGACATCGAGGAAGGGATGCGGATCTCCGAACTCCAGGGATGCGCCGGCTGCCACAGCCTGGTGGAGGACGAGGTGCTGTCCGGCCCCAGCTGGTACGACATTGGCAACACGGCCGTGGGCCGGGTGGATGGTGAAGGCCCGGCCTTTTACCTCTACAACAGCATCACCAGCCCCAACAGCTTTGTGGTCAGACGGTTCGACGCCGGGGTGATGCCCGACAATTTTGCGGATGCCTTGTCGGATCAGGAGATCGGCCACCTGATGGCCCTGCTCCTGTCCCAGGTTGAGAACTAAGCGGCGATGGCCCGTGAACGGGCCTTCCCCAATACAAATCCGGGACGCGAACCCGGTCAAGGCGAACGTGCCGGACTCTTGACGCCGTTCGGCGTACCATTGCCTGCATGGCGGATCGGTTCCAGGAAGCACCCTGGCTAGAACAACGGCGGTGCCCACACTGTGGCACACGCGTGGCGCAGCAGGCCAAGACCTGCTTCATGTGCGGCCGCGAAGTTCGCATTAGGCCGCCCCGGCGCAGGCTCGGCCAAAGGATCAGCCCGATTTGGATGATTGTCGTCGTGCTGCTGGGCGTATTGGTCTGGCAGTTTGCCGGTCGGAACGGCCCCGGGCCCGGCGAGTCCGCCCCGGAGGTTGTGGTGTTGCCGCCCACCCTGCCGCCGCCCACCTACACGCCGGAGGCGACGCGAACCCCGACACCCCGGCCGCCCACTCCCACGCCCTGGGTGCCAACCCCCGTTATCCACACCGTGCAGTCCGGCGAGGTTCTGCAGTACATTGCAACCCTGTACGGGATCACGGTGGATGAGCTGATGGTGGGGAACGAAATGACCTCGACCATAATCCACTCCGGCGACCGGCTGGTGATTCCGGGTCAGTTCGAAAACCCGCCCACACCCACGCCCGAGAGCGGGACTCCCCGGACCGGTTACTTCACGTACAAGGTGCAGCCCGGGGACAGTGTCATCAGCATTGCCTACAGGTTTGGGGCCTCGCCCGAAGAGATCTTCGATGCCAACAGCCTGACCCTTTCGTCCGTTCTCTACAAGGATGATGTCCTGCAGGTGCCCGTGCCGTTGTTTTCGGAAGACGTGGAGGCCTCCAGCGATCTGGCTCCGCGGGTGACCAATGCCATCTATGCCGCACCCAAACTGCTCCATCCCGGCAATGCCGCCCTGGTGGCACGTCAGGATCCGGTGAATTTCCGGTGGCTGCCGGTTGACATTCTGGCGCCCAATGAATGGTATGTCCTGCGCATCTGGACCAACCAGGGGGATGATCCACCCACGATCTGGACCAAGGCCACGAGCCATTGGATGGAGACCGACATGGCTCCCGTGGAGGGCGGCAGCCGGGAATATTTCTGGCATGTGACGGTCGTGCGTGTGGTGGCTCCGACCCTTCCCGGAGCCCCCAGGGAGTTGGAATCGGCCAGCCTGACCAGCGAAGAGCGTCGGTTCACCTGGCAGTAGACGCTGCCGGACGGACTTCAGGCTATGGGCCTGAGCCACTGGAACAGCCTGGCCACGCGCGCACCCAGACATCCCTGTGGCTCGTGCCGGTCCGGGACCTCCGCGGGGGAGCCCGTTTGCTCGTCCGGCCGGGCCGGCACGGGTTCCGACCCGGGCAGTGGCTCCGGCATCAGGGAGTGAACGGCGGCCCACCCGTCCACTTGGCCCGCACCCTGGATCGTGGCGGGAAGATTGAACGACCGGCAATTCAGCTGTAGGAGGGCCTTGATCTCGGCCGGGGTCAACTCCGGTTGTTGCTCCCTCATCAGGAGGATGAGGCCCGACACCAGGGGTGCCGCCATGCTGGTTCCACTCATGATTGTGTGGTTTTGGTCCACCACGTCGCCGAGCTGGCTGCCGGCGGCCCTGGCACCGACAATGTTGTAGCCCGGGGCCAGCAGGTCCGGCTTGAGCAGGCCCTGCTGTGTGGGCCCCCGGCTGCTGAACGAAGCCACCATGCCCATGCCGTCCGTGGCTCCGACCGTAATTACGCGGGCGGCGCTGCCAGGACTGCCGATGGACTGGGGTCTGGGACCCGAATTGCCGGCGGCGGCCACAATCACCGTGCCCTGATCGCTCAGCGTGTTGCAGAGTGCGCTGAGCGGATCTTCGCCGACCATGTTGATGTCGGTGCCCACGGAAAGGTTCAGCACCTGTGCGCCGCTGTCCACCAGCCACTCAAGCCCGGCCATGACTCTGCTCATGCGCCCGGCGCCGCCGAAGTTGAGGACCCTGGCGGAGAGAATGTGGGCCCGCGGGGCCACCCCGACATAGCGGTGGTTGCTGGCGGCGCCCGAGCCTGCGGCAAGGGAGCTGACATGGGTGCCGTGGCCGTCGGGATCGCCCTCCGCAGGGCGCGGCGTGAAGTCCCGGACCCCCGCCACCCGGCCCTCGAAGTCCGGGTGTGCCTGGTCCAGTCCGGTGTCGGCAATGCCGACGACCGTGCCCGCGCCGTAGAGCCCCCAATCCTCCCAAATGCGTGGCGCGCCCAGTTCCAGCCCTGCGCGATCCAGGCATGTGGTGCACAGGGCGTCGTACCAGATGGAGTGCACCGTGTCGTTGTCGGCCAGCGCATGGACATCGGTCCGGCGCATGCGGGTGGCGGACCAGGGCAGCACAGTGCCCAGATGGCCGGCAGACAGCCCTGCGCGGCTGCGAGTTCCCTGACGGTGGAAGGCCTGCAACTGGTCCCGGTCGCCAAACATGACGATCACGGGCACGTCGTCGCTGCGCGTGGAGGCTTGCGCAGTCAGGATGGCCGGGTCGATTTTGGGATTGAGGGTTTCCACACGCGGGCCCGGGGGAAGCAGGAAATCAAAGGCGGCGTGTGGCCCACGCACCAGGTTGAATCGATTCTATCATCGGAGAGGCGAACCGGCTTGCGCAGCCGGTTCGCGGCATACAATGAATTTTCGATCCCAAGCGAACCCGGTGCCGGTGCCCGAACACAATGCTGAAACGGAAAATCCAGGCAGTCTACTGTGGCAAGGTCGTGGTCCTGACGGGCGCGACGCAGGGCATCGGACGCCAGATGTGCCTGCGTTTGGCCGGCGCCGGTGCCCAGGTGGTCATGGCCGCGCGCAGCCGGGAACGCCTGGACGCCTTGACGGCCGACTGTTCGGACCTTCCCGGCTCGGTTCTCGCCGTACCCACCGACATTGCCTCGGAGCCGCAATGCCGGGCCTTGATGGAGGAAGCCCACCGTGCCTATGGACGCATTGATGTTCTCATCAACAACGCGGGCTTGTCCATGTGGTCGCGCGTGGACGAACTGGAAGATCTGGGCCTGTTGCGGCGCATAATGGATGTGAACTATTTGGGAAGTGCCTATTGTTCCTGTTATGCCCTGCCTTTCCTGAAGGAAACCCGCGGCCGCCTGGGATTGGTAGCCAGTCTGACGGGTCGGATTCCGGTGCCTACGCGGGCACCCTATGCGGCCAGCAAGATTGCGGCCGCCCGTTTCCACGAGTCCCTGCGGGTGGAACTTCACGGCTCCGGCGTCAGCGTCACCGTCACATTTCCCGATTGGGTGGCAACCACCATTCGGCAAAATTCCCTGGGGGCCGACAACAAACCCCTGGGCTACAGTCCCGCACAGGAGGAACATATGATGACCGCAGCGGCCTGTGCCGACATTGCGCTGACGGATATCGCCTTGCGCCGTCGGGGCCGCATTCTTTCCCTGCGCGGCAATGCCGCGGTGTTAATGAAGCAATTTTGGCCGGGCTTGGTTGAATTGATTGCACGGCGTGCCATCCACAAGGGCAAATAAATGTCAAGCGAGGCACTCGGCTGCCCGCGATCGCGTTGCGCCACCGGCATGCCGTGCCGATTGAGGATAGAAGTCATCCCCCGCACATTTCGGGTCGCCCATCAACTTGTCCAGGGCACCAAGATCGATGCCCGGAACTCTTCTAGGGAATTACGCCGGCGCAATCTGCGCCGGCGCAATTCCGGATGCAACTGTTATGGAAGGATCATTCCGTGTCGGATTCGGCAGGAGCGGCAGGAGAGTGAAACTCGTCGTACAGTTCGCTGACCTTGCGGCCGTTGAATGTCCAGTATTGGCCTGCCGAAACCACGGCGTTGTCGTCCAGTCCCAACATCCTGCGCGTGGCCGGGGTAATGAACATCACCTCGTCCTGGTAGCTCACCTGGCGATCGTCGTGGACAATCACTTCCGTTCCATCCCGACCGACCAAAACCGAGCCTGGCCCAATGCCCAACTGCCCGAAATTGAGGTTTGGCCGACGGCGTCGGCGCTTGCGGCCGGAAGCGGATCTGGCCTGTTTCCTCGGTCGGCGTCTGCCGTTGGCCGCTCTGCGCCGACCGTTGGCTGCCCTGCGCCGACCGTTGGCCGGTGCCGGTGCCGCTTCGGCCGCGGCGGCTGCCACCGTACCATCCTCAGCCGGTGTTACGTCCTTGCCTCCTGCCAGCTTGAGCACGGCCATCACCTGGTCGCTGGAAACCTTGAAGAAATCCCGATCCGGCGAAATCCGTGCACTTGCAAAAATGCTGTAGATCAAATCCAGAACCTCGCGCGCATTCCCAACACTTGCAGCCAGTTCGCACTTGAACGGCGCCGGCACAGAGGAAGTGTAGAGCTCTGCGATTTCGCTGCTGATGTTCTCCTTGCGCGAATACCCAATCAATACCGTTCCGGGCATTGCAGGGTTTGACAAAACATAAATGGTACTCATTCCTAATCCTTCCTTGCATTGACAGAGTAGTCCGGGGTTTGTATTAGGTTGGATCTTACAACATGTCGGTGTTTTCCAATGTCTTGGAGAAACAGTGCGGATTGGATTTCGGGAATTTCCTGCCACATGGTCCATGCGCTCGCGGGTGGCAGTTACTCGCCCGTGGCCATCGGCCGGCCCGGATGCCAACTCCATTCACTCCACGAGCCGGGATACAAAAGGGGCCATGGCAAGCCGGCGTGAACCGCCGCCAGGATGTTGTGGCAGGCACTCACTCCCGAGCCACAGTACATCACCGTCTCGGAGTTGACTCCACCGGAGCAACTCCGTGCGAATTGTTTCTTCAGCTGTTCCAACGACAACATGGTCCCGCTTGCGTCCAAATTGGACTGGTAGGGATGGTTGACGGCACCCGGGATGTGGCCCGACCTCGGATCGAAGGCTGACTTGGCACCAGTGAATCGACCGTGGTCGCGTGCGTCCACCAACAGGCGCGATGCATCGCCCAGCAGCGACTCGACGTATTGCACATCCACCACCATGGCCGGATTTGCACGAGGTTCAAAGGTGCCGTCGCCGGCATCCGATACGGCATCGGTAAGTGTTCCACCGGCCTGGCGCCAGGCCGGCAGGCCCCCGTCTAGGACGGCGGCCTGCGGGTGGCCGATCCAATGCAGCATCCACCACAGACGGCTGGCAAACATGCCGGGTCCGGCGTCGTAGGCAATCACGAACCGGCCGGGATGGAGACCCCAATCCCGCAGTGTGGCGCCGAAGGCCTCGGGCGCGGGCAAGGGGTGGCGTCCCCGCGAGCCGTCCCCTGCGGGCCCCGAAAGATCCGCATCCAGATCGGCATGTACCGCTTCGGGAATATGCGCATGTTCATACTGTCGACGGCCCGCTTCGGGGTCGTACAGGTCGAAGCGGCAGTCCACGAACAACGGAGATGCACCGGCTGCGTTCCGTGCCTCCAGGGCTTCCGTGGCCGATATCAGGGTAGAAATGTGCTCGGGCATGTCGTGTGTTTCCTTCGATGGATATGCCAGTGATGCAGTGACCATACCATTTAGCCATTGTCGAGGGACCGGGGGCCGCCGATATCGGTCTGTGTCGTGTTCACGCCCTTCGTTTTTGTGCCTGTTTCGTTGGCCCGGCCCATGGACTGCCGCCAGTCGGGGCGGATCCCGGGACTGGTGGCAGCGGCTGCCTGCCGCGTGCCATACTGCCGGGCCGGCGGCCGGGAGGCGTGCGAAACCAAGCCGTCACAACATCAAGACAACAGGTGGCAAAGCAGATGACAATGGCGGTGCGCGTCGGAGTAGTGGGCCTGGGGCAGCGGGGGTTGCAGCATTTGAAGGCGCTGGTGCGGTTGCAGAGCGAGGGCCACGCACAGGTGACCGTCCTGTGCGATGCCGTTCCCGCCAATCTGGACGCGGCCAAACTGACGCGGTTCGTTCCCGCTCTCGATGCGGATGCCGTGTTCCGCACATCCGACTTCGACACGGTGTTGGAGTCCGGCCGCTGTGATGCCCTCTTCATTGCGATTCCGCCCAGCCTCCACCGCGACGAAGTGGTGAGGGCCGCACGGGCGGGGTTGCACCTGATGGTCGAGAAGCCGATGAGCCTGGATCTGGCGCAGGCGCTGGCGATGCAGGACGCGATCGAGTCGGCCGGCATCCTGTCGTGTTGCGGGTTCCAGCAACGCTTTGATCCGCGGCACGAGGCCGTTCATCGATATGTGCAGAACCAGCGCGTGGTCTTGGCTACCTACGCCTTCCATGCCGCCCTGGAGCGGCACGATGCCAAGCATGCGGACACGACCCGCCACGGCGGTCCGCGCAACCGGGTGTGGACCGCCAGCCGGGTCTGGTCCGGAACCACGGTGGTGGAGGGCGGTATCCATCCCCTGGATCTGTGGCGCTACTGGTGTGGCGATGTGGACTGGGTGCAGGCAGCCTATGTGCCCCGGGCCGAGGAGGACATCGTCGATCAGGCGGACAATCCATATGCCTACAGCGTACAGTTCGGGTTTGCCAATGGTGCCGTGGGAAATCTGGTCCTGTCCCGATTGCGGCGGGTCTACAACCTGTTGGCCGATCACCGGATCTTCTGTACGGAGAGCCAAATCGAGGTTCAGCCGGACACCGTAACAGCGTATCGGTACGAGGGACCGTATCCGCCGTCGACGGAGCCGGACAGGGAGGCCGTGGCCCGCACCCTGTGGTCCGGGGATGCGGCGGAGGGGACGTACGAGTTCGGCAAGGCGTTCGTGCGGTCCATCGCCGCAGGCGATCCCTCGTGGATACGCTCGCCGTTCCGCGACGGCATGAACAGTCTGGCCGCCGTGTTGGCGGCCAACGAATCCCACGCCCGGAACGGGGCCAGGATTCATCTGGCCGAATGGATCGGGACCGTGGGCCGGACTACCCGCGGCTGACTCGCCGGCGGCCGCACGTTGATCGCGTTGCGTTCCGGGACGACGACCCTTTCCCGGACGACGATGTGGTTATTGCATTTGGGCAATCCTCCTCTCAGGCGCCTATGTCCAAGAGGAGGATTGCCGGGATTGATTCTCGCAGTACTTGTCGTGGGGGCTGGCGGGTTGCGCCCGGCCCGCGCGTGCAAAGTTGGTGCTGTGGCCGGCCCTCCTGCCGTGGCAGCGGGAATACGGACACACTACTCGCTAGGCACCGG
>DAOUIC010000055.1:0-14372 GCA_034428255.1 Anaerolineales bacterium | reverse complement strand
GGACTGGGACTGGGTCGACGAGTCCAAGGAACAGGTGCGCCGCTACGACGCCGAGGCCGGCGCCGCGATCTACGCCGGCGAGCTCTATCAGGGCGCGGGCCTGGCGATCGAAACCTGGTCGGCTCCCGAGGATCCGCTGTGGGGTCGCCACTACGACCACATCAAGAAGTACGTGTTCGACTACAGCAACGGCAAGATGCCGGTCGACTTCGACGTGCCCTACGACGGCGCCGCGATTGCCGAGCAGGTGCCGAGCATGGAGGACATCAACCGCCTGAACTCCGAAGAGGCGATCAAGTTCATCACCGGAGTGCGGCCGTTGAGCGAGTTCAGCGACTTCATCGACAGCCTCTACAGGGCCGGTCTTCAGGACTGGATCGACGCCTACACGTCTCAGTACGTGGCGGCCAAGGGCCTCTAGGCGAGGTCCCCGACCGTTACACTGCCATCCGAGTCCTCGGCCTGCGGGCCGGGGGCTCGGGCCATCCGGTCGGGGATGGGCGACTCCGTCCCCGACCGTCTGTAGTTCCAGGTCGACGGTGCCTGCGGCCATCGGCGCATTGCTTGTCGGCTGCCGATCATCACGAACAACACGTCCATGACCGAAGTGCTGCGCATCCTGCGCAAACATGGTTTCTACTATCTGCTGTTCCTGCCGGTGGCCGGGTACTTGATCATCTTCAAGTACGTGCCGATGATCGGCATCATGATTGCGTTCAAGGACGTGACGCCGTTCATGTCCATGGGCGAGATTGTCACGTCCAGCTTCATCGGCTTCAAGCACTTCATCAATTTCTTCAACTCGTTTTTCTTCTGGGACCTGATGGAGAACACGCTGATGATCTCCATCTACAAGACGCTGTGGTCCTTCCCCGCGCCAATTCTGCTGGCGCTGCTCATCAACGAGGTGCACAACACCTACTTCAAGCGCATCTCGCAGACCATTTCCTACCTGCCGCATTTCTTCTCGATGGTGATTGTGGCCGGCCTGGTCTACGTGGTGTTCGGGGTTCAGGGCGGCCTGGTCAACCACCTGGTGGTCCTGACCGGCGGCGAACCGCAACACTACCTGGGCGACCCCCGCTGGTTCCGGACCATCCTGGTGGGCACCACGGTCTGGCAGACGGTGGGTTGGGGCAGCATCCTGTACCTGGCCGCCATGGCCGGTCTCAACCCTGAAACCTACGAGGCCGCCAACATCGACGGGGCCAGCAAGATACAGCAGGTGCGCCACATCACCCTGCCCGGCATCAGCCACGTCATCGTGATTCTGTTCATCTTCCGGATCGGCGATCTGCTGGACGCCGGGTTCGAGCAGATTCTGCTGCTGTATTCCCCGTCCGTGTACGAGGTGGCCGATATCATCGACACCTACGTCTACCGGGCCGGTCTGCTCAACCTCAAGTACTCGTTTGCGTCCGCGGTTGGCCTCTACAAGTCGATCCTGGCACTCCTGCTTCTGCTGGCCGCCAACAAGTTTGCCAACTTCCTGGGCCATCAGGGCATCTGGTAGGGGAGACGGATTATGCGCATCAAGGCGACGCCGATGGAACGGCTGTTCTACTTCGGCAACTACGTGTTCCTGATCGTCGTCAGCTTGATGTTTCTGATCCCGTTCATCAGCGTACTCAGCACCTCGTTCATATCCACGGCGGAGTGGGCGCGCCGCGGCAACTTCGTGCTGATCCCGGAAGCCCCCACGCTGGAGGCCTACGAGTTCCTCTTCGGCGGCAGCAAGGGCACGGTATTCAACGCCTACAAGATCACAATGTTCCGCACCATTGTCGGAACCACCCTGTGCCTCACCTTCACCGGCCTGGGCGCGTACGTCCTGGCCCGGCGCAACCTCCCGGGACGCACCTTCATGACGCTGCTGGTGTTCATCCCCATGGTCTTCAGCGGCGGCCTGATCCCGTTCTACCTGGTCGTGGACCGGCTGCGTCTGACGAACACGGTCTGGATCATGATCACGCCCTTCCTGGTCAATCCCTGGTGGCTGCTGATCATGCGCAACTTCCTGATGACCATCCCCGTGGAACTGGAGGAGGCGGCCCTGATGGACGGGGCCAATCCCTTGACGGTGTTGATCCGGGTCTACCTGCCCCTTTCCATGCCGGCGCTTACCACGATCGGCCTTTTCTACGCGGTCTGGCACTGGAACGGCTGGTTCTATGCCGCGGTGTTCAACTCCAATCGGGATCTTTATCCCATCCAGGTCATCCTGCGTTCCATCCTCTACCTGGGGGACGCCTCGTACCGGGGCGACCTGGGAATCATGTTCGAGCCGGAGATGATGCCGCCGGCGCAGACCCTCAAGGCGGCCATGATTATTGTCACTACGGTTCCGATTCTGCTCGTCTATCCGTTCATCCAGCGCTACTTTGTCAAGGGCATGCTGATCGGCGGCGTCAAGGGCTGAGGCCGTGCGGTCAACCAGGTACGGTTGACGCCGCGTCGTCCCCCTTCGCCGAGGCGCGAAAATTCCGGCGGCATTACAGGTATAATCGGGTCAACGGTGCCGTTGGGCATTGGGTTCGGCTACGGGTCGGGTCCGTGTGCCCGACCCCGGAGTCGTCGCCGTGCGCGGCAGGCGGCTTTGTCATTTAGTGTGCAGGTGCACCATGGCTGCATGGGCCAGGAACGGCCGGAAATCCTTCTACAAGAACCCGCCTGCGGCCGAGCGTGATGCGTGCGGCATCGGGTTTGTGGCCCATGTGGAAGGCGGCAGGTCGCACGAGGTCCTGCGCATGGCGTTGGACGCGCTGTGCAACCATGCGCACCGCGGGGCCATCGCCGACGACGGCAAGTCCGGCGACGGCGCCGGCATCCTTTCGCAGATTCCCTACCGCTTCTTTGTCCGGGAACTGAAGCAGATTGGCGTCGAGGCGCCACCGGTCTCCGATCTGGCCGTGGGCCAGCTGTTCCTCAACCGCCGCGATGCCGATGATCGGGAACGGGCCCGCGAAGTGGTGCGCACGGTCGCGTCCGACCTGCAGCTCGAAGTCCTGGCCTTCCGCTCCGTGCCCGTTATCACGTCGGTGCTGGGCGACCGGGCGCTCCGGTTGCGTCCCTGGATGGAGCAGGTGATTTTGCGGCGCACGGCGCGCGCGGCACACGCCGGCGAAGCATTTGAACGGCTGCTCTACCGGGCCCGCAAGCTAATTCTGAAACAGGCGCAGGCACAGGGTGTGGAACGCCTCTACGTGCCGAGCCTGAGCAGCCGCACCATCGTGTACAAGGGGCTGGTCCTGGCCGACATGCTGGGTCGGTTCTACCCGGACCTCCACGACCCGTTGTTTGAAACGTCCCTGGCCGTGTTCCACCAGCGCTACAGCACGAACACGCTTCCTTCCTGGGAAAAGGCGCAACCCTTCAACCTGATTTGCCACAACGGCGAAATCAACACGCTCCAGGGCAACGAACTGTGGATGCGCGCCCGCGAGCCGGATTTGGCGGCGGCCGTATGGCCCCAGGGCCTGGACGACCTGCTGCCGATCATGGACACCGACACCAGCGACAGCGGCAAGTTCGACCAGCAGCTGGAACTGCTGGTGCGCAGCGGGCGCGACATTCGGCATGCCCTGCTGATGATGGTGCCGGAAGCCTGGGAACGAATTCCGGAAGGCGATATGACCCCGGAGCGCCGGGCCTTCTACAAGTACCACAGTTCCCTGCTCGAGCCTTGGGACGGTCCGGCCAGCATTACCTATACCGACGGTCGGGTCGTGGGCACGATCATGGACCGCAATGGCCTGCGGCCGGCACGCTACGTGTTGTTGGAGAACGGTATCGTCATCAGTGCCAGTGAAATGGGGGCGGTCCGCTACGACGAGGCGGCGGTGCGGGCCAAGGGCCGACTGGGTCCCGGCCAAATCTTCAGTGTCGACACCAAGGCCAGCACGGTCCAGGCCAACGCCGAGATCACGGCGCAGGCGGCCAATCGGCGGCCGTATGGCAAGTGGCTCGAGGACAACCTGGTGTCGCTGGAGGGCATTCTGCTCAAGAGCCGCCGGATTCAGGAAGCGCGCCTGGCCAGCGCGTTGCGGGGTGCCGAAAATCCGGAGACGCGTCCGGAGCGGACGGTCCACACCCCGTCCCGGCTGCCCTTGCTCGAACGGCAAATTTCGTTCGGCTTCACCTCCGAGGAACTCGTGGTGGTGCTGCGTCCCTACCTGACCAACGCCGCCGAACCGATTGGGGCCATGGGCGACGACACGCCCATCGCCGCCCTGAGCCACCTGCCCCGTCCCCTGTTCCACTACTTCAAGCAGCGTTTTGCGGAAGTGACCAATCCCCCGATCGACTCCCTGCGGGAATCGACGGTCATGAGCCTGCGCATGCTCCTGGGCGAACGGGCCAACCTGCTGTCGGAGACGGCCGGGGCGGCCCGGCTGATTGAACTCCAGTCGCCCATCCTGCACCAGGATCACTTTTACCTCCTGGAGAGTCTGGGCATGGGTTCGCCCGAGTTCTGGATGGCCACGCTGGACATGACCTGGCAGCCGGACAGCGCGGCCGACCGGCCCCGTTCCCGCGGCGAGATGATGCGGCAGGCCTTGCAGCAGCTGTGCGCCCGCGCCTCGGAGGTCCTGGCCGAGGGCGCGCGCATCCTGGTGCTGTCGGATGAAGGCGTGGACCCCGGGCGTCTGCCCATCCCTTCGCTCATGGCAACCTCGGCCCTGCACCACCACCTGGTGCGGACCGGCCAGCGCATGCACGCCAGCATCGTGGTCAAGAGCGGCGAACCGCGTGAAGTGCACCACTTCGCGGCCCTGATCGGATACGGGGCGAATGCCGTCTATCCCTACCTGATCTACGAATCCATAAGCGCCATGGTCGAAGAGGGTCGCCACTTCGGCTCGATGACGGCGGAGCAGGCCGCCGAGAACTTCCTGACCGGCACCGAGAAGGGCCTGCTCAAGATCATGAGCAAGATGGGCATCAGCACGCTGGACAGCTATTGCGGCGGCCAGGTGTTCGAGGCCATCGGCATCGGCGAACAGTTGATTGACGAGGTGTTCACGGGTACGCCCAGCCTGCTGGGCGGCGTCAGTTACGAAACGCTGGCCGAGGATGTGTCGGCCTGGCACGCCAACGCATTTCCGGAGGGCCGGACGGGCGGTCGCCGCCGCATGCCGACCTGGGGCCTCTACAAGTCCCGGCGCGGCGGAGAGGTGCACGAGTGGTCGCCGAAGGTGGTCCACCTGCTCCAGACCGCGGTCACCGCGGAAGACGATGCGCAAGCCCAGGCCGCCTTCGATGAGTTGATGGAACTGCAGAACAGCCAGCGCATTGCGCCGCGCCATCTGTTGGATTTCAAGCCGGAGCGGGAGCCGGTACCCTTGGCGGAAGTCGAGCCGGCCGCCGCCATTGCCAAACGCTTCAGCACCGCGGCCATGTCGCACGGGGCGCTGAGCGCGGAGGCGCACGAGACGCTGGCGATTGCCATGAACCGGATCGGCGGCAAGAGCAATTCGGGCGAAGGGGGCGAGGATCCCGACCGCTACCACACGGAACGGGTCAGCAAGATCAAGCAGGTGGCCTCGGGACGCTTCGGGGTGACCCCCGCCTACCTGATGAGTGCCGAGGAATTGCAAATCAAGATGGCGCAGGGCTCCAAGCCCGGCGAGGGCGGGCAACTGCCCGGCCACAAGGTGTCCGACAAGATTGCCGAACTGCGGTATGCGACGCCCGGCGTGGCCCTGATTAGTCCGCCGCCCCACCACGACATCTACAGCATCGAGGATTTGGCACAGCTGATTTTCGACCTGAAGACGGCCAACCCCAACGCCCATGTGAGTGTGAAGCTCGTATCGGAGATTGGCGTGGGCACCATTGCCACCGGGGTGGCCAAGGGCTACGCCGACGTGATTCACATCGCCGGCGCCAGTGGCGGTACCGGCGCCAGTCCCCTCAGCAGCCTGAAACATGTGGGGTTGCCGTGGGAGCTGGGACTGGCCGAAACCCACAACGCGCTGATGGACAACGGTCTCAGGGACCGCGTGATCCTGCGGACCGACGGCGGCATTTCCACCGGCCGCGACATTGTCATGGCAGCCATGCTTGGCGCCGACCAGGTCAGTTTTGGCACCAGTGCCATGATCGCGGAGGGCTGCATCATGGCCCGGGTCTGCCACAAGGACACCTGCCCGGTGGGCGTGGCCACCCAAAATCCCGCATTGCGGGCCAAGTTTCCGGGTACTCCGGAGATGGTGATTCGGTTCATGATGTTCCTGGCGGAGGATGCGCGCCGCATCCTGGCCGGACTTGGCTACCGCTCCCTCAACGAGGTAATCGGCCATCCCGAACTGCTGACCCAGGTGGTCCGCGGCCGCGAGGCCGGCTTCATGGATTTGGCGCCCCTGCTTGAGGAAGTCCCCGGCGACCTGCCGCGCCGCTGTGTGCGGGACTGCAATCCCCTGCTGGCCAGCACGGCCCTGGGCGACATGCTGGTGGAGCAGGTGATTGCGCGGCTGGAGGCCGATCCCGACGCCAACGTCTTCCTGACCCACCCGATCAACAACACGGATCGCACCGTGGGCGCGCGCCTGGCCTGCGGCCTGGCCCTGCGGTACGGGATGGACGGCCTGCGGCCGGGCCAAATCAACATCACGTTTGTCGGCAGTTCGGGGCAGAGCTTCGGGGCCTTCGGCATTCAGGGGCTCAACTTCCAGTTGATTGGCGAGGTCAACGACTATGTCGGCAAGGGCCTGGCCGGCGGTGAGATCGCCATCCGGCCGCATGAGCGGGCCAAGATCATTCCGCAGCAGAACGTGATCATCGGCAACACGGCCCTCTACGGCGCGACCGGCGGCCATCTGTATGCATCGGGCCTGGCCGGCGAACGCTTTGCGGTGCGCAACAGCGGCGCGACCGCGGTCGTGGAGGGCACCGGCGAACATACCTGCGAGTACATGACCGGCGGCACGGTTGTGGTGCTGGGGGAAACCGGCCGCAACTTCGGGGCCGGCATGACGGGCGGCGAGGCCTTCGTCTACGATGTCGCCACCAACTTCGAACGGCGGTACAACCCGGAGCTGATCAAGATCCGCAGGTTGGCGGGCGGCGCCGTGGAGCGGCGGCTGCTTTCCCTCATCCAAACCCATGTCGAGCGGACCGGTTCCGTGCGCGGCACCCAAATCCTGGAGGACTGGGAGGTGCAGCGGCAGGCCATGTGGCATGTGACCCCGCAGGACGAGGTGCACACGATTGAAGCCCGCAACGAGGGCATGCGCCTGCTGGACCAGGAGGAGCAGTTGGCCGTTGAGACGCCGGCCGAGAGCGGCAGTGCCGGGGATCTGACCAGGATGCTAAGTCGTTGACGCAAGCGTGAACCGAAACGGCGGCCGCTCCGGTCGCCAATGCACAACCAGGGAGTGGCAACAAGGCAATGGGCAAGACACTGTTTGACAAAGTCTGGGACCGGCATGTGGTGTCGTCCGAGGCAGGGGAACCGACGGTCATCTACGTGGATGCCCATCTGATACACGAAGTAACGTCGCCGCAGGCCTTCGCGGAACTGCGCAGCCGGGGCCTGGGGGTCCGCCGGCCCGAAAAAACCTTTGCCACGATGGACCACGCGATTCCGACGCGGGAAATTCCGCTGTGGCCCGACGACGCCCAGGTGCAGGTCGGCGCCCTGCGCGACAACTGCGATCAGTTTGGCATCACCCTGTGGGACATCAAGGGGGATGTGCAGGGCATCGTGCACGTTGTGGCTCCCGAGATGGGCGTAACCCAGCCGGGCATGACGATCGTCTGCGGGGACAGCCATACCAGTACCCACGGCGCCTTCGGGGCCCTGGCCTTTGGCATCGGCACAAGCGAGGTCGCCCATGTACTGGCTTCGCAATGTCTGATGCAGGAAAAGCCCAAGACCTTCGCCATCAACGTGGAGGGGCGTCTGGCCCCCGGTGTCACGGCCAAGGACATTATCCTGGCCATCATTGCCAAGAACGGCGCCAGCGGCGGCGTGGGGCATGTCTTCGAGTATCGGGGCAGCACCATTCGCAGTCTCGGCATGGCCAACCGCATGACCATCTGCAACATGAGCATTGAAGGCGGTGCGCGGGCCGGGATGATCGCGCCGGACATCATCACCTACGAGTACATGTACGGACGTCCGTACGCACCTACCGGGAAGGCCTGGAACGACGCGGTCATCGAGTGGGGTGCACTGGCGACGGATGACGATGCCGTGTTCGACCGGTCCCTGGACATCGATGCCGGGGCCCTGGAACCGATGGTTACCTACGGCACGAACCCGGGCATGGGCGTCCCCGTGACCGGTGCCGTTCCGCAGGGGACGGACTTGGCAGACGACCAGCAGCGCCGCGATCTGGAGGCGGCCCTGGACTACATGGGGCTGGTACAGGGACAGCCCATGCAGGGCCAGCACGTGGACATCGTCTTCATTGGTTCGTGCACGAACAGCCGCATCGAGGATTTGCGCGAGGCGGCCGCGATTGTCAAGGGACGGCGCGTGGCCGATCATGTCGAGGCACTGGTGGTCCCCGGATCCAAGGCTGTCAAGGCCGCTGCCGAAGAGGAAGGCCTCGACCGCGTGTTTGCGGAAGCCGGGTTCCAGTGGCGCGGCGCCGGCTGCTCGATGTGCCTGGCCATGAACGACGACAAGGCCGGGGCCGGCAAGTACGTGGCCAGCACCAGCAACCGCAATTTCCGGGGCCGGCAGGGGCCCGGTTCCCGCAGCCTGCTCATGAGCCCCATCATGGCCGCGGCCGCGGCGGTTGAGGGACAGGTGGTCGATGTGCGCGGCATGCTGCGCTGAGCTTCGAACCGGTTGAATCCAGGCCAAGGAAGGCAAACTACCCCATGGAAAAGGTTGACCTCATTCGGGCCCGCGCCATGCCGCTGCGGGCGGACAACGTGGACACCGATCAGATCATTCCCGCTCGCTACCTCACTGCGATTACCACCGACGGCATGGGCGACGGCCTGTTCGCGTCCTGGCGCTACCTGGACACCGGCGAGCCCAATCCGGAGTTCGTGCTCAACAACCCGGAGTACAAGGGCTCCGAAATCCTGGTGGCCGGCGCCAATTTCGGCAGCGGCTCCAGCCGGGAGCATGCGGTCTGGGCTCTG
Organism: Anaerolineales bacterium; assembly: GCA_034428255.1. Taxonomy (GTDB): domain Bacteria; phylum Chloroflexota; class Anaerolineae; order Caldilineales; family Caldilineaceae; genus Bin34. The sequence continues at coordinate 5,270 of DAOUIC010000055.1, read as the reverse complement.
GCCCAATACGGCTTCAAGTGCGTGCTGGCCCCTTCCTTCGGCGACATTTTCTACAACAACTCCCTGAAGAACGGCTTCCTGCCCGTCGTGTTGCCCAAGGAGGCGATTGATGCCCTCTGGGACGTTCTGGAGGGCGATCCGGAGACCCAACTCTGGGTCGATCTGAGAACCCAGAACGTGAGGATGCCGGATCAGCAGTCCCTCCGCTTCGAGATTGATCCGTTCCGCCGCGACTGTCTGCTGCGGGGCTTGGACGACCTCGGCTTCCTGCTGGCCAAGGAAGACCGGATTGCCGCTTTCGAAGCGGGTCGGGCCCAATCCGCCGCGGTCTGAATCGCCGGCCAACATCCCCCAGGAGCATCAACCCATGGTTTTGGAACGCGATCGGCAAAGTTGGAGGGAGAAGGGCTGGCACATGTGCCGGGGCCAGTTCTCCGCCACGGAGGTGTCCTTCTACCTGGAGCACTTCATGCACATGCACGCCGTGCGCCGGCGCGGCACGCGCAGTTGGGGGGAGTACGACCCGACTTCCAGCGATCCCCTGAAACGCTTCCCGCGCATGGGCATGATGCATCGCTGGGACCGGATTACCGAGGAGTGGCTGCTGGCCCCCCGCATCCATGAAACACTGGGCGCGCTGCTGGATGCGGAACCCTACGCGGTCCAATCCATGATCTACTTCAAGCCGCCGGGTGCGCGGGGACAAGCCCTGCATCAGGACCAGTACTATCTGCAGGTCGATCCGGGCACCTGCGTGGCGGCGTGGCTGGCACTGGACGACTGCGACGAGGCGAACGGGTGTCTCCAGATCGTGCCCGGCACCCATGCCACGCCGGTGCTGTGCCCGGTCGAGGCGGATGCCGGCGCCAGCTTCACGGACGTGACGGTGCCCCTGCCGTCGTCGATGCCTCCCGAGGCCGTGTTGATGAAGGCCGGCGATGTCCTCTACTTCAACGGCCAGATTGTGCACGGGAGTTTCCCGAACACAAGCGCCGACCGATTCCGGCGGGCGCTGATCGGCCACTACATCGAGGGCGATGCCCGCCAGGTCAGCCGGTACTACCACCCCGTACTGCGGATGAACGGGGAGCAGGTCGACCTGGGTGTGTCCCCCGAGGGCGGTCCCTGCGGTACCTGGATCGATTCGGAACCGCCGGAAGTCGTCCTGGACGGTGTGCTGGCGCCCGCCTTTGGCAGTGCAGCTTCATGAACGCAACCATCGCCTGCCTGCCCGGAGACGGGATTGGCCCCGAGGTAACCAGGGAAGCCGTCAAGATTCTGTCCGTGATCGCGGAGGTCCACGGGCATGCCTTTGGGTTCCCGGAACATCCGATGGGGGGCATTGCCATCGATACGGTGGGCTCCAGCCTGCCCGACGCGTCCCTGGCGGCCTGCCGAGAGGCGGATGCCGTCTTCATGGGGGCCGTGGGTGGTCCCAAGTGGGACGATCCCAACGCTGCCGATCGTCCGGAGAATGGAATTCTGGCCCTGCGCAAGGGTCTGGAACTCTTTGCCAACCTGCGTCCGGTCAGGGTCCAGCCCCAGTTGGTGGACGCCTCGACCATCAAGGCCGAGGTCGTGCGGCAGGTGGACCTGGTGGTTATTCGGGAGCTCACGGGCGGAATCTACTTCGGGCCCCGACAGGAGTCGGATGCCGCGGAATCCAGCGCCTACGACACGATGCTGTACAGCGCCCCGGAGATTGAAAGGGTCGTGCGGTTCGCGGCCGATCTGGCCCGTGGTCGCAGCGGCCGCCTGGCCAGCGTGGACAAGGCCAATGTCCTGGCCTCCAGTCGCCTGTGGCGCCGGGTCGCCACCAGGGTGTTGGAGGGATATGCCGATCTGCATGTCGACCATGTCCTGGTGGATGCGATGGCCATGCACCTGATTCGCTCACCGGGACAGTATGACGTGATCGTGTGCTCCAACCTGTTCGGCGACATCCTGACGGACGAGGCCTCCATGCTGGCCGGCTCCATGGGCATGCTGCCCTCGGCCAGCCTGGGCGAACGCCTCAACAGCCTGGGACGGCCCCTGGGCCTGTACGAACCCATTCACGGCAGCGCGCCGGACATCGCGGGACAGGACCGGGCCAACCCGCTGGCCGGCATTCTGAGCTGTGCACTGTTGTGCCGCCTCAGCCTGGGCCTGGACCGGGAGGCGGACGCCATTGAGGCGGCCGTGGACCGTGTGCTGGCCGAAGGGGTCCGCACCCCGGACATCGCCGAGACCGGCACCGAGGTCGTGACCACGGCCGTCATGGGCGATCTGGTGGCCGCCGCCCTGCGTGCATGAGGCCATCCGGCAGGCGCCTAGGCGCCTGTTGTCACAAGTGAACGTGGATTCGTTCAGGTACAGGAAGCATGAGCGACGTCAATGCGGTGGCCGTCCACCCCAGCGAGACGCGCCGGCTGCGCCGCAAGCGCAAGGTGCCGCAGTGGAAGGCCGATCGGCTGCAGGAACAACTCCGGCGCAAGGAGGCCGAGCTGGGGATCAAGCTGAACGGCGGCACTCCGTCCGAGCGGGACACCACATTCTCGCAGCGCGACTTCGATCAGGCGCGCCAGGTGGCGCTGCGGGACAACATCCGCATGCTGGTGCAACTGTTGTCGGAGACCCTGAAGAACCATGCCGGTGAGGATCTCCTGGACTTCGTGGAGCGGATCCGGCTGCTGTCCAAGGCGCGGCGGACCGACGATCCGCTGGCCATGTTTGAACTCAATGCCATTACCGAGGACCTGATTCACGATCTGCCGCGGACACAGATCATTCTCAAGGCCTTCGCGCTCTACTTCCAGCTGGTCAATATCGCGGAGGAACAGCAGCGGGTAAGGGTCCTGCGCCACCGCGCCCGGGTTTCCCAGGAACAGGGTGTGGCGGACCGGGAAAACATTGCCTTTGCAATCCACTGGCTGTTTCAGGAGGGCGTTTCAACCGAGGAAATGCGGCAACTGCTGGATTCGCTCTCGATCAAGCCGGTGTTTACGGCTCATCCCACCGAGGCCAACCGCCGCACCGTGCTGTTCAAGCACAAGGTCATTTCGGATGTCCTGACCGAACTCGATCTGATTGACCTGACTCCGGAGGAGGAGGCGGGCCGCCTCCGGCTGATCTCGGAAAACATCCTGTCGCTGTGGCAGACCGACGAGAACCGGGAACTGAAGCCCACCGTGCTCGACGAAGTGCAGCACGGTCTGTACTACCTCAGCAACTCGGTTTTCGAACTGATTCCCCGTGTGTACCGGGAATTGGAGAAGCAGGTCCGCAAGTATTTCCCCCGGATCGACGCCCCCGTCCCGATTTTCCTGCGGTACGGCTCATGGATCGGCGGCGACCGGGACGGCAACCCCTATGTCACCTATCGGGAAACCCAGCGCACCCTGGAGGAGCAGCAGCGCAGGTTGATTGACCTCTACATCGCCGAAGTCAACATCCTGTATGCCCACCTGAGCATGTCGGTGAACCACTCCGAGTTCACCGACGAGTTCCTGGACCACCTGCGTGCGGCCACCGAGCGCCTGCCGCGCCGGGAATTGGCCTCGGTGCGGAAAGTTCGCCGGGAACCCTATCGGCAGATGTTCACCATCATCCGCCGGCGGCTGGAGGCCACCCGGCGCCGCGCCGACGAGCTGTGGACCGACCAGCCGGATGATCCGATGGCCTACGCCAGCCCCGGGGAACTTGCGGACGACCTGGAGGCGGTTGCCGACAGCCTGCGGCGCAGCAAGGGCGAACTGCTGGCCAGTGGTCGCGTGGCCCGCCTGATTACCAGTGTGCAGGTGTGCGGCCTGCACTTTGTGACACTGGACATCCGCCAGCATTCCGAGCGCCATTCCCTGGCCCTGGACGAGATCTTCAGCTACTACGCCGAGGGGGAGCCGCACAGTTGGATGCGGCTGTCGGAAGCGGCCAAGACGCGGAAACTGGAAGAGGAACTCACCTCCCGCCGGCCACTGACCGCCGACCTCAGGTTTTCGGACGACACCAACGAGACGGTCCAGGTGTTCCGCACCATTCGCCGAGCCAGGGATCGGATGGGCGATCGGGTCATCGACTCCTACATCATCAGCATGACCGAGAGTGCCAGCCAGGTCCTGGAAGTGCTGCTCCTGGCCAAGGATGCGTCCCTGTTCGGGGCCATCGACATCGTGCCCCTGTTCGAGTCCATTGAGGACCTGGTCAACGCCCCGTCCATCCTGCGCGCCCTGTTTCGCTCATCGGCGTACCGCGCGCACCTGCATGCGCGCGGCGACCATCAGCCAATCATGATTGGCTACAGCGATTCGAACAAGGACGGCGGCTACCTGAGTGCCAACTGGTCCCTGTACAAGGCCCAGAAGGAGGTGGTGGCGGCCTGCGACGAGTTCGGCATTCGCACAACCCTGTTTCACGGCCGGGGCGGCAGCGTCAGCCGCGGCGGCGGCAACGTGGTGCGTGCCATTGCCACCCAGCCTCCCGACACGATCCGCGGCAGCATCAAGCTGACGGAACAGGGCGAGGTGATCTCCACGCACTACGCCAAGTCCACGATCGCCCGCCGGCACATGGAGCAGCTGATCGGCACGGTCCTGCTCAACAGCGGCCGACCGCGCGTAAGCCTGCGCGAAGACGAATGGGCGGAGGTCATGGAGGAGTTGCACAGGCTGGCCAACCGGCAGTACGTGGCCTTTGTCAGCCGCCCGGAACTGATCAAGTACTTCATGGAGGCGACGCCCGTCGAGGCCATTGCCAAACTGAACATCGGTTCGCGCCCGGCCAAGCGGCGCGACACCGAGGGCGTTCACGACCTGCGCGCCATTCCGTGGGTGTTTGCCTGGACCCAGTGCCGCGTCAACCTCACGAACTGGTACGGGGTGGGCTCGGCCATCAACGAGTTTACCGACAACGGCCGCAACCGGGAGCGGGTGGCAGTCCTGCGGCGGATGTACGTTGAGTGGGAGTTCTTCCGCATCCTGATCCAGAACGTGCAAATGGCGATCTGGAAGTCCGATCTGTTCATCGCACACCAGTACGCGTCGCTCACCGATCCGGATACGGAGGTCCTGTTCAACGAAATCGTATCCGAGTTCTCCCGCACGCGCGAGGGCGTGCTGCAGGTCATGGGCCGGGACGACATCGCCGACGAACGGAACTGGCTCTACATCTCAATCCAGCGTCGGAACCCCTACCTGGACCCCCTCAGCTTCATTCAGATTGCCCTGTTGCAGTCCCTGCGCAACGACCAGCATTCCCCGGAAGACCTTGCCATGCTGGAAAATGCACTGAACCTC
>DAOUIC010000054.1:0-10831 GCA_034428255.1 Anaerolineales bacterium | reverse complement strand
TCAAATCCGTGGCGAGCACCCGCCTGACATGGGGGGCCAGGGCAAAGGCCGTATGGCCCGCACCGGTGGCCACGTCCAAGGCTTCCCACTCCGGCCGGAGGGGCAGGACCTCGACCAGCCGGACCAGGCTGGCTCCCTTGGCATGGGTCTCGTGGGTAACGTAGAAGGCGGCATTGGCCCCGAACTGGGCCTGTACGGATGAATTGGACAAGGGAAAGTGCACCTCGTTTTGTATGGGAAATCGGATGGCAACCAAGCTGTCCGCTACCTCCGCAGCGAGTTCCAGAACCGTTCCGCCCTTTCCAAGTCGGCGCGGTCGATCGCGACTTCCCCGCGGATCGAGGACGGCAGGCGTTCGGCGTCCGGTGTGTCGGGACCGGCCCGCAGATGGTCATCGCGGAATGGACCCCGCGCTCCCGGATCCCGGAAATCCGGCACGGCCACCGACTGACCGTCCGCCAGGGCACTGCGCCAGGCCAGCAAGCCCACGCTGCTCATGGCCACGCTGCGGTAGACATCGAGAAACGGCGGTCGTCCCGACCGCACGGCCTCCACGAAATGATGGACCACCCAGAAGTCCGCCCCACTGTGGCCGAACCCCGCGGCAGTCGCGCCGTGGTCGGGCCATTCGGGCACGAAACTGCGTTCGGTCGGCTGGCCGGGTGGACAGTTCCACGGATCATGCCAGACCCGAACCTGGCCGGGTCCGAAGTAGCCGGGACCGCGCATATTCTCCATGGCGCCGCCGGTGCCGTGCAACCGATACCAGTTGCTGTGGCCCGGAATCCGGATGCCGAACAGCCGGAACACCGCGTTGTTGTCCATGCGGCACAGGATCACGGAACCCGGATCGTTGACCCGCGCCTCCTGCGGCCCCAGTTCGGGAGCCGGAATGGACAGCGCGTTGACCGCCACCGGCCGGGTGTCGGTAATCGCCATCAGCGGCCCCAGGGCATGGGTGCAGTAGTAGGTTGACGGCAGCCAGTTGCGCCAGTGGCCGCGTCCCGGAGCCAACCGTAGCATCGTCTCCGGCGGCATCGGATGGTTGTACTCGGCTTCGGCATAAAGGACGCGGCCAATCTCCCCCGATGCGTACAGTTCGGTCATGGCCTGGTTGAAGTCCGTGTAGGCGGAGTTCTCCCCCATCATGTAGATGCGCCCGGTTTCCTCCACCGCCTCGCACAGCGCCACCCCCTCCGCCATGGTGGCGTTGGCCGTGATCTCGCTCAGGACATGGAAACCGGCCCTGAGGGCCCGGATGGCCAAGGGGGCGTGGGCGTCGAAGTAGGTGGCGATGACCACGGCGTCCATGTCCAGCGCCAGGAGTTCGGCCTCGTCCGTCAGGCGCAGAACCCCGTCGGGCAGGTCCAGGTTCGCCAGGCGATGTTCGCTTGAATCGCAGACCGCCACCAGCTCAAGGCCCATGTCAAGGCGGGCGGCGCGGAGATAGGCGGCCCCGCGTCCGGCACCCACCACACCGATGCGAACCGCTTTCTTGGTCATGTGTCGTTTCCGCGCCGCTTGGCGCCCGCTGCGAGTCAACCGTCCCTGGAAACATACTCGATAACGCGGAGCGCCTCGAACTCCCAGTCCGCTGCCACCCGATACCTAACCTCCAGGGCACGAGGCACCAGTCTCTCGGGATCGGTGTACCAATCGTGGGAATAGACAAGGAACAAGCGCTCCCGGCCGATGAGTTGCTCATGCATGTACGGCAGGTGGGCACGGCTCATCTTGGGTTCCGCCACATCGCCGGAGAACACTGGTTCGGGCAGGGGAATCTGCTCGATGGCAGGCGCGCCCTCCACGGTGGCGTAGTGGTAGGCGAAAGGCAGTTGGGCCCAGTTGGCGTGGAACAGGACCGCTTCACCTTCCCCGGCCCGGGTGGCAACGAGAGTGGCCGCGGCCCGCCAACCTTCCCGTTCACCGTCCCGATAGTAGCCGCCCAGGGCGGCCACCTGCCCCGCGCACAGGAGCAGGATCGCTGCAATTTGCAGGGGAGCCTTCAGCCTGTGCGATAGGCGTTGCCATGCGTTGCCCGGATCGGATCGGACGCCGGAACCGGTCTTGAGTCCGCATATCCCCACTGCCGCGGTCATGAGCAGCGGCAGATGGATCCAGTTCAGGGAGCGAATGTGCCAAATGGGATTTACGATCTCCGCGGCCGCGGCCATCAGGGGCGGTGCCAGGAAGAGACTCAGCAACAGAAGCCCGATCACCGGCGACCGGCGCAAGTGCCAGACGCCGAGACCGGCCAAGCCGAGGAGAAAGCCAAATCCCGCAAGCTGTAGCACGGGGGTATCCAGCCAGTTGAACCCTGTCAACCGCAGATAGGTCCAGGCCACGGTCTCCACAGTCAGGGGCTGAACCCAGAATTCCCAGACAATACGGACCGTCTGGGCCCAAAACGCCGGAGCCCAGGGCAGCCACATCAAGAACGCCAGACCAAGCGCGGTGACCCAGTTGAACGTGAACCCCCTGGCGTTGAGGGCAGGATATTGCGGGAACTTATGGCCGCGGCGCGCCATCCAGCGCCAAGCCAGTACCGGGAGCGTGAGAGCCACGGCGAGGAACGGACCACCGGTGTTGTGGGTATAGGACGCGCCGGCGAGGCATACGGCCAAGCCAAGCCAGAACCCCCGCGCCGAGTCCATGGCCTCCCGTCGCAGCAGGTTCACCATGCAGACCAGGGCGCCGCATACCCAGAGCGTGAGCAGGGCGTACATGCGTGCCTCCTGCCCGATTTCCACCTGCATGGGCGTCAAGGCCAGCAGCAGGGCCGCCACAAACGCGGTACGGCGGCGGCTGAGCTGCATGACCGCGATGTAGTAGACCGGCACGGTCAGGGTTCCCGCCAGCACGGACGGCACGCGCAGAGCCGTCAGGGATGTCCCCAGGAAAGTCGTCCAGATGTCCAGAACCTGGTAGTAGAAGGGCGGGTGCATGTCCCACCGCCTCAGGAACGGCCACAGATCGGCCGGTGAATTGCGGGCGGTGGTCTCCAGGCTGATCGCTTCGTCCAGCCACAGGGAGTGGGCCTCCAGCAAGACCAGGCGGGTGAGAAGGGCGACCGCGGTCACAACCAGGAGCTGCAGCAGCACCTGGGTCACTTGCCTGACATAGTGCCGACTGTAGGATGGGCCTTGCATGCGTTTCCAGGTGACGGCGCGCCCCGTGCGTGATTCGAGTACGCTTTATACTGCCCGGATTGTGCCCGCGGTGCACACTTGAACCGCGGCCCGTCCACTGTCCACCAACACGGACCTGTTGTTCCTTGAATACCAAGGTCCAATTCACAGAACCCGGCGTGGCCGAGCTCGTCCACTCCGAACTGCCCGTCTGCGGACCGGACCGGCTGCTGGTGCGCGCCATCGCCTCGCTCATCAGCCCCGGTACCGAACGGGCCTTCCTGTTGGGCCTTGAAAACACCGCCCGCAACTACCCCATGGGAGCCGGCTACAGCATGGTGGCGGAAGTGCTCGAGGTCGGCGCCGAGGTCTCTGGCTGGGCGGAGGGGGACCGGCTGGCCGTGCCCATCGGACATCAGCGGATTGCGGCCGTGCATCCGCAGCATTGCACGCCCGTACCGGACGACCTCGCCAGCGAACAGGCCTGTTTCTTCTTCATGGCCGCCATTGCCCTCCAGGGAGTGCGCAAGGCCCGCATCGAGCTGGGCGAAGGCGTTGCGACTCTGGGAGCCGGCATCATCGGCCTCCTGGCCATGCAGTGGGCCAAGCTCAACGGCGCGGTGCCTGCCTTGACGTTGGATGTGGACGACACCCGACTTGAACTTGCCCGGGAGCTGGGTGCCGATGCGGCCCTGCAAATGCAGGGCGACTACCTGGACCGAATCGCGGCCCTCTGCGACGGCGGCAAACCGCAGGTGGTGGTGGATGCCACCGGCCACCCCGCCGCCGTCACGGCGGCCTTCGATGTCATCGGCCGCCACGGCCGGCTGGTGTTGCTGGGCAGCACGCGGGGCAACACGCCGGACGTCAACTTCTACCGGGACGTCCACAAGACCGGCCTGACCCTGATCGGCGCGCACAATTCCGTCCGGCCCGCCGCCGACAGCACCCCCGGCTACTGGACGCTGGCGGACGACCACCGCCTGGTCCTGCGCTGCCTGGCCAGTGGCAGACTCCGGGTTGCCGGTTTGGTTACCCACCGCTTCGCCTGGGAGGACGCGCCGGCCGCCTACGCCGAACTGACCGCGTGGAACCCGGAGACCCTGGGCCTGATCCTGAACTGGGCGGACTGACGATCGCCCGGATCCACTGCGCCAGTGCTTTCCCATCCCGTCAACCATCCCCTTCACCACACCCCCTCCTGCCGATGACCCTCAACTGGAACACTCCCACACCCACGATATCCGTCCCGACAACACCCCCGCCCGCCGACACGGCGGACGGCACCGGCCTGGGCCACATCGAGCGCGGCGCCGGACGCGTCATGGTCAGCGAAAAGGCCATGATCAACGCCCAGGCCGATGTCAACCAGCTGCTCCCCCTCAAGTACCAGTGGGCCTGGGAGAAGTACCTGGCCGGCTGCAACAACCACTGGATGCCCACGGAAGTGGCAATGCAGGCGGACATTGCGCTCTGGAAGTCGACCTCGGGTTTGACCGCCGACGAACGGCTCATGGTGAGCCGCAACCTGGGCTTCTTCGCCACCTCCGAGTCCCTCGTGGCCAACAACATCGTCCTGGCCATCTACCGGCACCTGACGAACCCCGAGTGCCGGCAGTACCTGCTGCGGCAGGCGTTCGAGGAGGCCATCCACACCCACACGTTCCAGTACATCTGCGAGAGCCTGGGCCTCGACGAAGGCGAACTCTTCAACATGTACCGGGAGATTCCCTCCATCACGGACAAGGCGGCCTGGGCCCTGCAGTACACCCAGACCTTCGCCGACCCGGACTTCCGGACCGGCACGCCGACCGCCGACCAGTCGTTCCTGCGCGACCTGATCGCCTTCTACGTCATCTTCGAGGGCATGTGGTTCTACACCGGATTCGCCCAAATCCTGTCGCTGGGCCGGCGCAACAAGATGATCGGCGTGGCCGAGATGTACCAGTACATCCTGCGGGACGAATCGGTGCACCTCAACTTCGGCATCGACGTCATCAACCAAATCAAGATCGAGAACCCCCACCTGTGGACCCCGGACTTCCAGCGCGAAGTCCGGCAGATGTTCATCGAGGCCTGCGAGCTGGAGATCGGCTACAGCCGGGACACCATGCCCAACGGCTTCCTGGGCCTGAACGCGCAGCAGTGCGAAACCTACATGCACTTCATCGTGAACCGGCGCTGCCAGCAGCTGGGCATGGCCCCGCTGTTCCCGCAGCCGGCCAACCCCTTCCCCTGGATGTCCGAGATCATCGACCTGCAGAAGGAGAAGAACTTCTTCGAGACGCGGGTCACGGACTACAAGACCGGTGGTTCCCTGGACTGGGACTGAGGCCGGCGGCCGGCTCCGATCGGCTCCAACCATGTATACTAGGCAGCCCGACGGCCCTGTGCGCGCGGAGCGCGGGTCGCGGTCTTGGCTGCCTCCAGCCGAACCTACGTTTTCAATTCAATCCAAGGAGATGTTTCCATGACCCGGAAACGGACCAGGACTCACGCGTTTTCGCGCCGTGAGTTCATGCGCGTGTCGGCGGTAACCACTGCCGGCGCGGTAGTTGTCGCCTGCGGCGGCGGCGGCGAACCGGCCGCCGAGGAAGCCGCTCCGGCCGCTGAGGCCCCCGCGGCCCCGGCCGCCGAGGAAGCCATGGACATGGGCACCTACAAGGAAGCGCCGATGCTGGCCGACATGGTCTCCTCCGGAGCCTTGCCGCCCGTCGACGAGCGCCTGCCCAGCAATCCCGGCGTGATGCCCAACGCCGGCGGTTCCAACGGCAACTACGGCGGCGTGATGCGCCGCGGCTTCAGGGGCGTGTCCGACCGGTGGGGCCCCACCAAAATGCAGGACCGCGGCCTTGGCTGGTACGACCAGGACCTGAACGTCCAGCCGCGCCTGGCCGAGTCCTGGGAGATCAACGAGGACGCCACCGCCTGGACCTTCAACCTGCGCGAAGGCGCCAAGTGGTCCGACGGTCAACCCTTCACCTCGGCCGACCTGCTCTGGTGGTACGAGAACGACCTCCTCAACACGGACATCAACCCCTCCGTCCACCCGCGCTGGCAGTCGGGCGGCGAAACGATGGGCCTGAGCGCCGGGGACGACTACAGCGCGACCTACACGTTCAACGAACCCAAGCCACTGTTCATCTACGAGACCCTGCGCACCACACGCCGCATCTACCTGCCGGGACACTACCTGTCGCAGTTCCACATGGAATTGACCGACGACCAGGACGGGTTGCAGGCCGCCACGGAAGAGGCCGGCTTCAACGCCTGGAACGAGTACTACGAGGACCGCCGCTGGTGGTACCTCAACCCGGACCTGCCCTCCCTGGGCCCGTGGAAGGCCGCCAACGAGCTGTCCAACGAGCTCTTCGTCATGGAGCGCAACCCGTACTTCCCGTTCGTGGATTCCGGCGGCCAGCAACTGCCCTACATCGATCACGTCAACCACCGCCTCTTCGAGACGCCCGACGTCTTCGAGCTGCGCATCATCAACGGCGAGATCGACTTCCAGGGGCGCCATGTCTCCCTCGACAGTTTCACCCTGTTCAAGGAAAACGAGGAAGCGGGCGATTACTCCGTCTACTTGGGCTACGCCTCCGGCCACACGGCCATCCAGTTGAACCAGACCACCAAGAATCCGCGCCTGCGCGAGTTCTTCCAGAACGCCGACGTCCGCAAGGCCCTGTCGGTGGCGGTCGACCGTGTCACGCTCAACGAACTGGTCTTCGACGGTCTCCTGACCCCGCGCCAGTACAGCCCGCTCAACAGTTCGCCGCAGGCGAACATGGCCCAGGCCAGCGCCTACATTGAGTATGACGTGGACATGGCCAACCAGCTTCTCGACGACGCCGGCTACAGTGCAAAGAACGACGCCGGTCAGCGCCTCTGGCCCGGCACGGATGAAGTCCTCAGCTTCATCGTCGAGGGCACGGCCTCACCCGGCACGCAGGGCGAGGATGCCATCCTGCAGATCGTCAAGTACTTTGCGGAAGTAGGCATCACCGCCACGTACCAGTACTTCGAACGCTCCCTCTATACGGAACACTTCCGGGCCAACGAGATTGAGGCGGCCTTCTGGGGTGGCGACCGCACGGTCCTGCCCATCGTGGCTCCCTGGATCTTCGAAGGCACGATGATTGACCGTCCGTGGGGCGTGGCCTGGGGCCTGTACCGCAACACCGACGGGGTTGATCCCAACTCCGAGGAGCCGCCGGCAGGCCACTGGATTTGGGACATCTGGGAAATCATGGACCAGATCAACGTCGAACCCTCCGACGCCCGGCGCAACGAGCTCTTCACGCAGGTCCTGGACATCTGGGCCGAGGAGCTGCCGATGATTGGCTACCTGGGCGAAGCCCCCAAGCTCGTGATCGTGAAGAACGGCTTCATGGGCTACCTGGAAGGCTTCCCGCTGGACGACACCACCGGTGACGAGCACCTGCTCCACACCGAAACCTACTACTGGGACAATCCGGCGGACCACTCCTAAGCTCCCGCCCGCGATTGCATAGCCGGCCGACAACGGCGGGGACCTGCGCCACAGCGGGTCCCTGCCGTCCGGCCATGATTTGTGGTTTCCGGCCGCCTGGAGACCGGAGTTGCTAATCCCGACTTGACATGCTGCTGTACATCATCCGTCGGATTCTGTTCATGATCCCGACGCTGATCGGGATCTCCATCCTTTCCTTCGCCATCATTCAGTTGCCGCCCGGCGACTTCCTCACCTCCTATGCGGCCCAGCTGGCCCAGGAAGGGGATTTGGTGGACGAGGAGGAGTTGGAAGCGTTGGCCCATCGCTACGGACTGGGTCAACCGGTCTACGTCCAATACTGGAAGTGGGTCAAGGGCATCGCGACCAAGGGGGACTGGGGACAGTCCATGGAGTGGCAGAAGCCTGTGGCGGAATTGATTTGGGAACGGCTGGGTCTCACGGTCGTCCTTTCCATGTCCGCGCTCCTGGTGAGCTGGTTCATAGCCATTCCGATCGGGGTCTATTCGGCCACCAACCAGTATTCGATACTGGACTACAGCATGACCACGTTCAGTTTTATCGGGCTGGGCATTCCCGGCTTCTTCCTGGCGCTGATCGTACTCTACGTCGTCCACATCCAGTTCGACACGAACGTGGGTGGTCTCTTTTCCGAGGAATACATGCTGGCCCCCTGGAGCTGGGCCAAGTTCATGGACATGCTCTCCCACATCTGGGTGCCCATGTTCATCGTTGCCATCTCCAGCACGGCCGGCAACATCCGGATTACCCGCGCCAACCTTCTGGACGAGCTCAACAAGCCCTACGTCGAAACGGCGCGGGCCAAGGGCGTCAAGGAGACCAAGCTTATCTGGAAGTATCCGGTGCGGGTGGCCATGAACCCCTTCTTCAGCACGGTGGGCTGGTCCTTGGCCTCGCTCATCTCCGGCACGACACTGGTGGCCATGGTCCTGAGCCTGCCGACCACCGGCCCCATGCTGCTGCGTTCGTTGACAGCCCAAGACATGTACCTGGCCGGCACCTTCCTGTTCATGCTGAGCACCCTGACCATCATCGGCACGCTCATTTCCGACGTGCTGCTGGCCATCGTCGACCCGCGCATTCGACTCGAACAGTAGCCCGCGACGACTGGCTCCCTGCCAACTCCATCCCCGCACTAAGTTCCGTGTCCCAACAAGAGCTCGCCTGGATCGACCGCACACCGGACATCCCCGAGGGACCGCCGATCCTGGAGGAGACAGTCACCGAGGACGAAAAGCTGTTTGTGGCGTCCTACCTGCAATTGATGTGGTGGCGCTTCATCAAGCACAAGTTGGCGGTCATCTCCGGCATCCTGTTCATCATCCTCTACTTCATCGTCACCTTGTGCGAATGGGTGGCGCCCTACCTGCCGGAAACCAGCTTCATCCAATATCAGCTGTCCACGCCCAGCCGCATTCGGTGGGTGCACGAAGGACAGTTGCAACGGCCGTTCGTCTACGGCATCAAGACCGAAAGGGACTCGGAAACCCTGAAGAAGATCTACACCGAGGACAAGGAGGTCATGTATCCGATCCGCTTCTTCGTGCGCGCCGAGGAGTACGAGGCCTGGAGCCTGTGGGGCACCGATCGGCACCTGTTCGGCATTGACGCGCCCATCGAGACACGATCGCTGGGCGTGGTGCAGGGGCAGGGCCTGTTCATCCTGGGCACGGATCGCCTCGGCCGGGATCTGTTCAGCCGGATTATCTACGGGGCCCGCGTCTCGCTGACCATCGGCCTGGTCAGCGTCATCATCTCCCTGGTGCTGGGCCTCATCCTGGGAGGTGTCTCCGGCTACTACGGCGGCACCTTGGACAATGCCATCCAGCGGCTGATCGAATTCATCCGCTCCATCCCGGAGATCCCCCTGATCATGGCCCTGGCGGCCGCCCTGCCAATTGACATGGACATCATCGTCCGGTACTTCATGGTGACCGTCCTGCTTGCCTTCGTCGGCTGGACGGGCCTGGCACGGGTGGTGCGGGGCCGTTTTCTCTCCCTGCGCGAAGAGGACTTCGTGATGGCGGCCCGCTTCTCCGGATCCAGCGAATTCCGCATCATCCTGCGCCACATGATGCCCTCCTTCATGAGCCACATCATCGCCTCGCTGACCCTGGCCGTGCCGGGCATGATCCTGTCCGAAACCGGACTGAGCTTCATCGGCCTCGGCCTGCGGGCCCCCGCCATCTCCTGGGGCGTGTTGCTTCAGGAGGCCCAGAACCTGCGCTCGGTCGCCTTGGCCCCCTGGCTCCTGCTGCCCGGCGCCGCCGTGGTGATCTCCGTCCTGGCCTTCAATTTCCTGGGCGACGGCATCCGCGATGCCGCCGACCCGTACGCCTGACCAACAGCCCGCACGCCCGACCATGGACCAGGCAAGCAACGGTCGCACCCCGGTCGACACCGACGAGGTCCTGCTCGAGATCCGGGACCTCAAGACCCATTTCTTCATGGACCAGGGCGTCGTGCACGCCTTGGAGGGTGTGGACTTCACCGTCAACCGCGGCCAGACCATCGGCCTGGTGGGCGAATCAGGCTGTGGCAAATCCGTGACGGCCCGGTCCATCCTGTCGATTGTGCCGCCGCCCGGCCGGGTCGTGCAGGGCGAGATCCTCTTCCACCGGGCCCCGACCGCGGACCGGCCCGGCGAAACCGTGGACATGGCCCAGCTCAATCCCAAGGGCTCACTGGCCCGGTCCATCCGCGGCGGCGACATCTCCATGGTCTTCCAGGAACCCATGACCTCGCTGAGTCCGGTCCACACGATCGGGGCCCAGATCATCGAGGCCATCTCGCTGCACCGGGATTGTTCACAAGAGGAGGCCACGGAAATCACGGTCGAGATGCTGCGGCGGGTCAACCTGCCCCAGCCGGAAGGAGTCCTCAAGCGCTATCCCCACGAGCTGTCCGGCGGCATGCGGCAGCGGGTGATGATTGCCATGGCCCTGTCGTGCCAGCCCAGCCTGCTGATTGCCGACGAGCCGACCACGGCCCTGGACGTCACCACCCAGGCCCAGATTCTGACCCTGATGCAGGAACTCCAGAAAGAGTTCGGGATGGCCATCATCTTCATCACCCACGACCTGGGCGTGATCGCCCAGATGGTGGACTACGTGGTGGTCATGTACCTGGGCGAAGTGGTCGAAATGGCCGACGTCAACTCGATCTTCTACGATCCCAAGCATCCCTACAC
>DAOUIC010000053.1:0-8902 GCA_034428255.1 Anaerolineales bacterium | reverse complement strand
AAGGGCAGACAGCAGGTAGATGCGGAAAAGGCGCATTTGGACTATTCGGCGGCGAACACCTGCTCGATAACCTGTTCGATGGGTGGCTCCTCTACCACAATGTCGCTGAGGTTGTAGTTGGCCAGGAGACGGCTTGTCACCTCGGTGGTTTCGTCCTTGGCGACTTCCAGTTGGTAGGTGAACCCGTCATGGGCCACAACGTTGCCAAGGCCACCCAAGTCGGCATCCGCTGAGTCAAGTTCGACGGTCAGTCGTTTGACCGGGGCGAATTTGGCCACCAGCTGAGCCAACGGCCCATCGAACAGAAGTTGCCCGCGATGTATGACCACCACGCGTTCACACAGGGCCGCGATGTCTGCCATGTAGTGGCTGGTGAGCAGAATGGTCGAACCGTGGCGAAGGTTGTAGGACCGGACGAATTCCCGAATGCGATGTTGCATCGTCACATCCAGACCGAGGGTCGGTTCGTCCAAAAACATGACCTCCGGGCGGTGCAGCAAGGCACCGCCTAACTCGCATTTCATGCGTTCTCCAAGGGACAGGGTACGCACCGGCTTGGTCAGCAGGTCATGCAGGTCCAGCAAGTCCGTCAGTTCCTCCAAAGTCCGCTTGAACTTGTCATCCGGTATCTGGTAGATCGCCTGATGGAGTTTGTAGGTGTCGCCAGCTGGCAGGTCCCAGCTCAACTGATGGCGGTTGCCCATCACCATGTTGATGGTGCGCAGGTAGGCATTGTCTCGCTTCCACGGAATGTGTCCATTCACCGTGGCCGTGCCCGCGGTCGGATGAAGCAGACCGGAGAGCATTTTGAGGGTTGTGGTCTTGCCGGCACCATTCGGACCCAGGAACCCGACGATCTCACCCCGGTCCATGGTGAAACTCACATCCTTGACGGCATCCACCAGGGTGAACTTCCGATCAAAGAGGCTTTTCACAGCCGCCCCAAGTCCGGACTGGCGCACCGGTACCTTGAAGCTCTTGGTCAACTCCCTTACTTCAACTACTGGGACCATGGCCTGACTCAGGGTGCGACCGTGCTTGCTGCGTTCCGTTTCAACATTGTTCCGCAGGCAGGCTGTCTGCGGAACCGGCACAGACCGTACTACACCAAGTCGTGCAATGCGGTTTCAAGGTCCCCGAACGCGAAACTAAAACCCGCGTCCTGTAGTCGTTGAACCGAAGCATTTTGGCCTTCCAGAAGCATGTCGGCCATTTCGCCGAACATCAACCTGACCTGGAAAGCCGGCAGGAACAGCAAAATCGGACGCCGCACACTACGTGCCAACGCCCGGGCAAACTCGCCGTTGGAACAAGATTCCGGACTGGCCACGTTGAAAGGGCCTTGGGCACTCTGATTATCGATCAGGAATATTATGGCGGCGGCAGCATCCCGGAGGTGGATCCAAGGAAAGGGCTGGCGACCCGAGCCCAGCCGTCCACCGGCACCCAAACGGGCGGGCGGCAACATCCGCTGCAAAGCACCACCGTCCGGGGACAACACTACGCCAAACCGTGCGATCGCCAACCGCACATCTGTAGACGCAAGTGGATTGGCCGCCGCTTCCCAAGCCTGGCACACCTCGGCCAGGAAGTCGGAACCTGCCGGAGCGTCTTCGGCAAGGACGGTCTCGGCGGGATGGCAACCGTAGTAACCAACGGCAGAAGCCTGCACAAACACACGCGGTGGGGTGTCGGAACGCACCACCGCTTCGGCCAAGGCACCGGTCGATGCCACGCGACTTTCCAGGATTTCCCGTTTGCGCTGATGGCTCCAGCGTTTGGCACCGATGTTGGCGCCAGCCAAGTTCACCACCGCGTCGGACCAACCGATGTGCGAATCCAATCCCGGTCCGGGACGGCCTTGCCACGCCGCGTACTGAATCGGGCCACTGGAGGAACGACTGCCACTGCGTGTCAAGATCCTGATGCTGTCGCCGCGCTCCTGGAGAAGTGCCGCCAGTGCGGTTCCAATCAGCCCGGTACCTCCTGCAATCAGGATGTTCATGGGTGGTCCTATTCGTTCGGGTTCCTGCCGGCCCAAGTCACCAGACTGGTGTCGCTGTGCGACACCAGGTCGGGGTGGATTGGTCGAATTCTAACTGCCAAACCCAGGTGTCCGTTGTGGCTGGGACACAGACTGCCCTCAAAGGCGTCCACCCCGTGGCTTGGTGAACCTGTGTGCGCCAATGGCTGTCGAATTTCGACCGAGGGTGAGCGGTCCAGGTTTTCCCGAACAAACACCGCCTCGACTTCCACGTTCTCTGGCAATACGTCCCCCAGTCGAACCCAGGCTTTGACATCGACCCGGTTGCCAACCACGAGGTCCAAGGGACTGACACGTGTGCCTACGAATGACACATGGGGCCAGTTTCGCTGCATCTGTTCCTTCCAGCCGGCCAAGTTCAAGGCCTTGCGGTAGTCGTCGGCCGCCATGGCCTGGCCGTCGGAACGGGCGGGGGCATAGAGCGTGTCCCAGTATTCCAACAGCATGCGGCGGAAACTGAACTGTGGCGCACACGTGCGTATCGAATCCTTCATGACGGCAATCCAACCTGTAGGCACTCCCACCGCGTCGCGTTCAAAAAACAGGGGAATGATGTCCTCCTCCAGGGTCCGGTACAGCGACGCGGCGTCGGCGTGGTCCTGCGTGTGGTCGTCCTTGAATTCCTGTTCATCACCGATGGCCCACCCGTTGTGCCCGTTGTAGGCTTCGGCCCACCAGCCATCGAGGATGCTGAAATTGGGCGTGCCTGACATTGCGGCCTTCTGTCCGCTGGTGCCACTCGCTTCATGCGGCCGTCTTGGCGTGTTGAGCCACACATCGACCCCGGATACCAAGTGACGGGCCATCTCAATGTCATAGTCCTCAAGGACTACAAACTTCCCGTGAAACCCGGAATGGGGGTCGTTGGCCAGGCTGAACAGGTGCTGGATAAGGTGTTTGCCGGCATCGTCCGCCGGATGTGCCTTGCCGGCAAAGACGATCTGAACCGGCCGATCCGGCTGATTCATGATGTGTCGCAGCCGATCAATATCGGTCAACAGGAGTGTTGCCCGTTTGTACGTCGCGAACCGGCGGGCAAACCCGATGGTAAGGGCCTTCGGATCCAGCACATCGGAGGCGGCGGACTGCGTAGCCGGGCCCTCGCCACGGTGCTGGTACTGGTGGTTCAGGTTGTCACGGGCGAAGGCGATCAGGTCATGCTTGCATTGAAGGTGCGTTTCCCAAAGCTCGGCGTCGGGGATGGCCGCAATGCCGGTCCAGGTGGCCGGATCGTTGACGCGGTCAAGGAAATCCGTTCCCAGGTGCCTGGCATACAAGGCTCGCAAATTGGGGGCAATCCAGCTGGGGGTGTGCACACCGTTGGTGATGCCTTTGATGGGTACTTCGGACACAGGGGTTTCGGGCCAGAGAAACTGCCACATGTGGCGACTCGTTTCTCCATGCAACTTGCTCACTCCGTTGCAGTGGCCGCTCAGTTTCAGGGCCAGGACCGTCATGCTGTAGCGTGTCTCCCAACCCAGCTGTTGCTGTGCAAACTCCATGAACTGGTGCCTGTCAATGCCCAGCCGGGGCCAATAGTCGGAGAAGTAGCGGTCCACCAGGTCCAGTGGGAAGGTGTCATTGCCAGCCGGGACCGGAGTGTGGGTCGTGAACACCGTGTTGGATCGGACGACTTCCACGGCCTCCGTGAAGGACAGTCCGTGTTCGGCAATCAGTTCCAGGATCCGTTCGATGCCCATGAACGCGCTGTGGCCTTCGTTCATGTGCCAGACGGAGGGTTTGATGCCGAGGGACCGAAGCACGCGCACACCACCAAGGCCAAACACCGTTTCCCAAGCCAACCGCCTCTCTTCGTCGCCGAAGTACAGGCGCTGGCTCAGTTGGCGATCCTCGTCCGTGTTGAGTTCGATGTCGGTGTCCATCAAGTAAAGGGTGCTTCGTCCCGCCAGCACTTCCCAAACGCGGATGTGGATCAGTCTGCCGGGTAACTGAACCGTTACCCGGAGGCGTCCGCCGCTGGGGTCCTGCGCCTCCCTTACCGGCAACGCATCGAAGGACAAATGGCTGTAATAGGCTTCCTGCCAGCCGGAGCTGTCCAGTCGTTGATGGAAGTAGCCTTGGGGATACAGGAATCCGATGCCAATGAAGGGCAGGCCCAGGTCACTGGCGGTCTTGGTATGGTCGCCCGACAGGATTCCGAGGCCACCGCTGTAGATGGGCAACGATTCGTGCAGGCCGAACTCGGCGCTGAAATAGGCGATGGTGTCCGACAGCTTGTCCGGATGGTTGCGGTTGAACCAGGTTTCGGCATTGGTAGCCATGTAACGGTCAAACCGGTCGATTACCTTTCGGTATAGCGACAGGTAGGCTTCGTCCACGCTGCAGCGATTGAGATCGGGTTGGGGAACCTCGGCCAGAAGCCGGACCGGATTGTGCTTTGTGGCCTGCCACAGGTCCGGATTGATTCGCGCGAAGAGTTCGTTCGCGTCCTCGAGCCAACTCCAGACAAGATTGAACGCCAACTCCTCGAGACGGCGCAGCTGTTCGGGCAAGGCCGGTTTGACGGTTACGTGCTGGACAATCTGCATGGGAATTTGGAACAGTCTTGTTGTGGGTTAAAACCGAGGGTGCGCGGCACGCTACAGAGAATGGCATGGGCACGCTGATCGGATCCACGCCGGTGTGGACCGCTTGGACCGGAGGCGATGGCCGGCACCCCCTCGCTCCAGAGACGCGGTTCCGAAGCGTGGTCAGTAGGTGTGCATGGACAACAGGCCGCGGCGATTATACAGAGCGCCTGTCTGCCGGGCCCTGCAGGGAATTGGCTCCCGGCAGATTACAGAGCCGAATCACAATCTCCGTTATGCGGTGGAAAGCGGCCGGGACACGGAGGGTGGGCCAATCCCGAACAACTTGCGCGTGGGCCTCCATGCCAGCCAGACCATCCCGGCAATGGGCTGCACCAGCGGCAAGAAGGCGAAGTCGATTCCAAACAGACGCCAGACGGAACTGCCGATCAGTTCGGGTTGCAAAATGCTAAGGAATCCGGTTACCAAAGTCCCGAAGCTTTCAATTCCCAGCACGCAGAGGGACAGCCACCATGTCCAGGGTCGCCGGTAGGCGAAGCCAATAGTGGCGGCGAGGTAGCAGCACGCCGCGAACAACGAAGTCAAAGGGCCGACCGTGGTGGCCAGTTCCGCTTTGAAGAACAGTTGGTAAACGGACCTGCCCGTGGCCGAAAACGCCAACAGGGGATACGAGATTCCGAGCAGATATCCGATTGTGCTCAGGACGGGAGCTGAACGGGAGGAGTCGTCCATGTCGTCCCCTTCGGTCCGGAACTACCGACGTTTGTGGCAAATGTGCAATCCGTCGGACAGGGGCAACAGGCACGAGTCGACCCGTTCATCCTCGAAGGCGCGTTGGTTCACTGCCCGGATCCCCGCCGTATCGGGGTCTGAGACGGCAGGGTCTGCCACCTGTCCGCCCCACAGGGTGTTGTCAATCAGGATCAGACCTCCGGGACGGACCAAATCGAAACAGAGGTCGTAGTAATCCGGATAGTTGTCCTTGTCGGCATCGATGAAGGCGATGTCGAAGCTTTCGGCAAACCCTTCTGCCAGCAACTGCCGCAGCGAGTCCACGGCCGGTCCGAGCCTCAGCGTTATCTTGTCCGCTACCCCTGCGGACCGCCAGTGCCTGCGGGCGACATCGGTCCACTCTTTGCTTACGTCGCACGTGGTAACACGCCCGTCCTCCGGCAGCGCCATCGCCATGACCAAACTGCTGTATCCGGTGAAGCAGCCCACCTCCAGGTAGCGCTTGGCCTGCAGCAAGTGCACAAGCAGCTGCATGAACTGGCCTTGTTCCGCAGCAATTTGCATGCCGCCGCTGGGCATGGCGGCGGTTTCCTCTCGCAGAGCCGCCAAGGCGGGATGATCCTTTACGGTTACCCCCACAAGGTAGTTGTAGAGGTCCTCATTCACTTGGATCAGCTTCATCGGATGGGTCCTGGGAAGTGGTTGATTCCAATGTGCAGCGCCTATACCGCCAGCGGCAACCGCAGGCTCGACTGAATCAGATCCTTCAGTTCGAAGTATTCACAGCAGCACCTGATGTCCGGATGGGCAGACGAAATGTGTTCGGGAGCCCGGAACAAAGCGCCGGCATCGGCCGCCTTGATCATGGTGAGATCGTTGTAGGAGTCGCCGGCTGCGAACACGGTGTATCCAATTTCACGCATGGCCTGGACCGCCTTGCGCTTGCCGTCCCGTTGTCGGATGTGGTACTTGGTAATCATTCCCGATTCGGGATCCACCGTCAGCGAGTTGCCGAGAATGGTCGGGTACTCCATCAGGTGCACCACCGGTTGCACGAATTCCATGAAGATGTCGGACAGGATGACAACCGGCAGGCGCCGGCGCACCCAGTTCAGAAAGTCCACGGCTCCAGGCAAGGGCTTGACCGATTCTGCGATCACGGATTGGAGGTCGGCCAGTGTGATCCCATGTTGATCCAACACGTCCAGGCGCATGCTCATCAATTCATCGTAGTCGGATACGTCCCTCGTCGTGAGCCGCAGCCTATCGATGCCGGTGTGGGCGGCTATGGCCAGCCACACCTCTTCCAGGAGCACTCCTTCCATGTCCAAGGCAACGAGCGAGGGCGTGGTCATACGGCAATCCTTGCGTGGGAAACGGGTGCCGCCGCTATTCAGGCCGGCACCGGCGGCAGGCTAGGGGGTTTGATGTTGGAGGGGTTGGCAGGATGATGGCGGAACCTGCGCGACCCGACCGACTGCGCCGATTATACGCCCGCCGCTGGGAATTCAGCACTGGCCGCCAGTTACCATCGACATGCGCTTTTTTACATAATGTCGGACAAGCATTCGGGTAGTTTGGGGTAAACTACGGGTGATTCCGGTCCGTCACGGCAGTTGAGAAGTACCTCGGTAATGTGGTGGACGGGCCGCTTTAAGTCTTTCGACACCAGGAGAACGTAATGTTGAACAAGGTATCGCGCCGCAGGTTCCTCCAGGTTACTGGTGGCCTTGGCGCACTGGCGGTGGTCAACGCCTGTGCCGCTCCCATTGCCGCCCCGGCGGCGGACGGCATGGATGGTGGCATGGCCATGACATCCATCACGATCTGGTCCTATCCCAGGACCGAAAACGACTTGGACATTGTGTTCAAGGGTTTGCTTGAGGGCTTCCATGCCGAACAGGAAAGCATTGAAGCGTCCATTGAAGTCCAGCCCTGGGGTGGTCGCCGTGAGAAGCTGTACGCAGCCGCAGCCGCGGGTGAAGCACCGGATATTTGGGACGCGACTACGGACACCATTCCCGCCTATGTGGAGAAAGGGGTCATTCTGCCATTGGGCGACCGGCTGTCGTCCGATGACCTGGCCAATTATGGGGATGCTGAAGTCTCAGCAGCCAGCTACGATGGAGCTCTGTTGATGCCCTTGTTCGAATCCGAGGTGAATGGCCCGGCCTACAGCGGTGGTCTGTTGCGGGAACTGGACATCGATCCGGCCACAGCGGTGTTCGACACTTGGGACAAACTCCATGCCTTGGCCGAAACGGCAGCGACCAAGGGGTATTACCTTGAGTCCCTGAGCACCTTCAATTGGGGTGAATTCATCACTCAGGTGCACGAAGCCGGCGGAACCGTCTATTCGGCGGACCGGACAGTGTCCAACTTCACCGAGGACCCCTGCCGGAACACGCTGCAGCGCTGGGTTACCGAGTTCGAGAACAACTGGGTGCCGATTGAATTTGCCATCGGCAGTGTGGACGAGCAGGGCGGCCTGCCCAACTATTGGTTGTCCCTTGAACAGGTCACTGCCCGCGTTGAAGATGCGGCCTGCATAACGCACGTCGAGGCGCAACCGGACATGGAATTCTTCCACGGCCATCCTAGGACGCGCACAGGCGAGGAAACACCGATTTCCGGCGTGGTTTCCGGTCAGGGATGGGCTGTGACGGCCCAAAGCGAGAACCCCGACGCTGCGATCGAGTGGGTTCGCTACATGATTAGGCCCGAAAATGTCGGCACTTATTGCGAACTGGCGGGATCCACTCCGGTTGGGACTATTACGAAGGCCGAGTTCTGGAATCCGGAGGCATGCGTCCTGGAACATGTCAACCGACACAGCGGAGCCCTGTTCTCCGATCAGGATGCCAACACTCTCTGGCAGGAGAGCAAGGTTGTGTGTGGTCCGCAGTTCCAAGCTGCCATACTCGGACACGCTACGGTCGATGAGGCCTTGGAAACCATGAAGACCGAAATCGACGCTCTGTTGGCCGAAAAGGCCTAATCGCAATTTGACCTAACCGTTGTAGTTCAGCAGGACAACCGGCGATGGCACCCATCCCGGTTGTCCTGTACTCACCACGCTCTGTCAACCAACTGATGGCATGAGTTCAGCCACGCTGCGCCCTGTTGCCCAGAGGCGAACCCTGACCAAGCGCATCCTGAAGTCGCTGCCTTGGTATCCGTTCATCGTCATCAACCTGGTGGTGTTCGTCGTATTCAACCTCTGGCCATGGCTGAGCATGTTCCAGACGGCCACCTTCAAGACGGATCTGCTCAGCCACAGGGAGTTCATCGGCCTTGGAAACTTCGTGACGATGGCGGGCGATGAACTTCTGCATCTGGCCCTCAAGAACACGTTTCTCTTCGCCCTGCTGTATGTGCCGCCGCTGGTCGTCGTCTCCTTGCTGGTGGCCATCCTGGTCAACCAGAAACTGCGCGGCATGAAATTCTTCCGTTCCGTCTACTTTCTGCCAAATGTCACGAACATCGCCGTGCTGGCACTCGTCTTCCGGCGTTTTCTGTCACCGCGGGACGATGCTCCGTTCAACTATCTGCTGGGACTGGTTGGCATCCCTGCCCA
>DAOUIC010000052.1:0-4857 GCA_034428255.1 Anaerolineales bacterium | reverse complement strand
TTTTCTTCTATACTAATCGGGCGCCTTCGCCCCCCACGTCATCGTATGTCAGGCGCGTGAGCCGAAAATCTGGGTCAGGCAAGGTAATGAGAGCGGTCGTTCAGTCAGGGCAGGCGGCGTCGAAGGTGTCCGAATCCATCCGGGTGATGGATTACGAGAACAGTGCCTACCGGACCGAGTTCTGGGAGAAGGTCGACCGCCGCTACGAGGACGTTGCGGAACGAGTGGTGTTGCGCGCCCTGCTGCCTCCCCAGGGCTCCCGGCTGGTGGACATCGGTGGCGGCTTCGGGCGCCTCGGTGCGGAATACGCCGGCTATCGGCAGGTTGTCTTCTTCGACTACAGCCGCACCATGCTGGCGCAGGCCGTGGAGCGCTGGGGTCACGATCCCCGATTTGTGTTCGTCAACGGCGATGTGTACCGGCCGCCCTTCCGGCCCGGAGCCATGGACACGGTGGTCATGATTCGGGTCATTCACCACTTGGAGCGCGCCGAACTCGCCCTGGAGCGCATTGCCGGGATGCTGCGCCCCGGCGGTTCGGCCATCCTGGAGTTCGCCAACAAGCGCAACTTGAAGGCCGTGGGGCGCCACCTGCTGGGACGGCAGTCCTGGTCTCCCCATGCGCGGGAGCCCGTGGAGTTCGCGGAAATGAACTTCAACTTCCATCCGGAGTGGATCCGGGAGCGGATGCGGGGGTTGGATCTCGGCATTGACCGTGCCATGGGCGTCTCCCACTTCCGGCTCCCGCTTCTTAAGCAACTGTTCCCCCCGCAGTGGCTGGCCCGGTTGGACTTGGTGGCAGGTTCGTTGACCGCGGGCCGCGAAGTGGCACCCAGTGTCTTCGTGCACAGCCGGCGGCAGGGCGACCGGGCCGGAACGGGGGAACTCGGTGCGGCACCGGCGGATTGGCTCGCCTGCCCGGCCTGCGACACCGCTTCGGCGGGTCTTGGGATGCAGGAGGAGGATGCGCTGTCTTGCCAGTCCTGCGCGGCCGAGTATCGATGCATTGACGGCATTTGGGATTTCAAGACCGGCATTTGATTCGGTTTGCAAGCAATCACATTGGTGGAAGAGGGATCAACATGAAGGAAGGAGTGGTGCAAATGGCCGAAGGGCACCAGTTGGCCGACGGCGAGTTCGACGCCGTCGGCTTCAGGGAACATGTACTGGCATTGGGTGACAAGAATGGTGTCGTTGAGTTTGACGACATCCTGAAGGTCATGCCCGATGTAGAGGAAAACACGGAGCTGCTCCAGGATGTCTTCACCAGCCTGATGGAGAAGGGCATCGAGATTGGGGATTCCGCAAGCAGCTTGGATCTGGATGATCTCGAGGAGGATCTGGACGAGGACGCGGACGGGTTCGACGATCCCCTGCAGGACGCCGCCAGCGACTCGGTGGCTCTGTACCTGCGCGACATCGGCAAGGTCGATCTCCTGACCGCCACCGAGGAGGTGGCCCTGGCCAAGCGCATAGAGGCGGGCGAGGCCGCCAAGGAGAAGCTGGCGGAGTTCGATGCCGACCTGACGGACGACGAGCGGGATGAGTTGGAATGGGTGGTGCTGGACGGCCAGGCGGCCGTCGACCACCTGATCTCGGCCAACTGCCGCCTGGTGGTGAGCGTGGCCAAGAAGTACAACAACCGGGGCGTGCCCTTTCTGGATCTTGTACAGGAAGGCAACAACGGGTTGATGCGGGCCGTGGCCAAGTTCGACTACAAGCGGGGCTTCAAGTTCAGCACCTACGCCACCTGGTGGATTCGCCAGGCCGTCACCCGGGCCATTGCCGACCAGGGCCGCACCATCCGCGTGCCCGTGCACATGCATGAGCAGATCAACCGCATGATCCGCACCCGCCACCAGCTGTCCCAGGAACTGGGCCGGGATCCCACGGTGGAGGAACTGGCCGAGGGTCTGGAGGTCCAGACTCAGAAAGTGGAGCAGATCATCAAGGTCAACCAGCATCCGCGTAGCCTCGAACAGCCCGTGGGCGAGGAGGAGGACAGCGTGCTGGGGGACTTCATCCCGGACGACGACGCGGACAACCCGCAGGAGACGTCCAACATGACCGTGCTGCGGGAAGTGATCGAGGACATCATCCAGGATCTGACCCCGCGCGAAATCCACACGTTGCAACTTCGCTTCGGAATGGTGGATGATTACGCTTATACTTTGGAGGAAGTAGGCAAGAAATTCGGCATCACGCGGGAGCGTGTGCGCCAAATCGAAACCCAGGCGCTGGCTCGGCTGCGCCATTCCAGCCGCAGGAAGAGCCTGAACTGGTTCGTTTAGCGACGGACAACAGGACGCTTGGAGAGAGTTGCCGGTCTCTCCCAAAAAACCGGCACCTGTTCACAATCGAAGGAGGCCGGCCGTGGCGCAAAACCCACAAACCGAAGCCGTACCTGAGGCCTTTGCCCCGGGCATGAACAGCCAGTCGGTCAAGGACCACATCCTGGCCTTGGGCGTCAAGCAGGGGGTCGTGCAGTACGGCGATGTCCTCTCGGTCCTGCCCCGGGCCGAACTGGCCATGGACCTGCTGGAGGATTTGTTCGCCGCGCTCATCGACAAGGGCATTGACATCGGCCAGGTTCGGGACGACCGGCCCGAGGAAGAGGAGGAGGAACAGGATCAGGTGGCCCTCGGCCAGGACGGCGTCAACGACTCGACGACGCTCTACCTGCGCGAGATAGGACGGGTGGCACTGCTGACGGCCAAGGAGGAGGTCCAGCTAGCCAAGCGCATGGAGAAGGCCGAGGAGGCCAAGGTGCGCCTGAACAACCCGGACGAACTGCTAAGCGAGGATGAAAAGGACGATTTGCGCTGGCTCATCCGCGACGGCGAGGATGCCCAGAACCACTTGATCACCGCCAACAGCCGCCTGGTGGTAAGCGTGGCCAAGAAGTACACCGGACGCGGCGTGCCCTTCCTGGATCTCATTCAAGAGGGCAATGTCGGACTGATGCGGGCGGTGACGAAGTTCGACTACCACCGCGGCTTCAAGTTCTCGACCTATGCCACCTGGTGGATTCGCCAGGCGGTCACCCGGGCCATCGCCGACCAGGGCCGCACGATCCGGGTGCCGGTTCACATGTACGAGCAGATCAACCGCCTGACCCGGACCAACGGCTACCTGTCACAGAAGCTGGGCCGCGAACCGACCATTGACGAATTGGCCGAAGAGTTGGAGGTGCCGCCGGGCAAGATCGAGCACATCATGCGGGTGAGCCAGCGGCCGCTGAGCCTCGACAAGCCGGTGGGCG
Organism: Anaerolineales bacterium; assembly: GCA_034428255.1. GTDB lineage: Bacteria > Chloroflexota > Anaerolineae > Caldilineales > Caldilineaceae > Bin34. The sequence goes on along the minus strand of DAOUIC010000052.1, from coordinate 1,596 downwards.
AGGAAGAGGACAGCGTGCTGGGGGACTTCATTCCCGACGAGGATGCCGACAGCCCGCAGGATTCCGCCAACCAGACTCTGCTGGGGGAGAAGATTCAGGATGTCTTCACCAGCCTGACCCCCCGCGAGACCCGCATCCTGGAACTGCGCTTTGGCCTGGTCGACGGGCACAGCTACACGCTGGAGGAAGTCGGCAAGAAGTTCGGGGTGACCCGGGAGCGGATCCGCCAGATTGAGGCGGGGGCCCTGAATCGCCTGCGGCATCCGAGCCGCAAGCGGAAACTGAAGGGATTCCTCTAGCTGTGGCGGGGGCCGGTCCACAACCGGCCCCCATGAGTTGGCGGCCCCTGCCGGGAGACGGCAATTCCCCGGCGGCGGCTCATCAGTAGTCGGGCGTGGCCCGATCCGAGTTCTGTTGGATGAAGCGCCGGCGCGGTTCGGCATCCGGGCCCATCAGGTCCATGAACAGCTGGTCGGCGTCGGCCGCATCGTCGTCCACCGTCACCTGTAGCAGGGTCCGGGCCTCGGGATCCATGGTCGTGGTCCACAGCTGCTCGGCATTCATTTCGCCGAGGCCCTTGTAGCGCTGCTCCAGCTTCACGTTGTCGTTGCCCATCTCCCGCTGCAGTTCCGCCAGCTGCCGTTCGTTGTAGACGTAGCTGGTCTGCTTCCGCTTGGTCTTGCCGTTGCTTTGTTCGGTCACCGCCACCTTGAACAGGGGCGGCTGGGCGATGTACAGGTGTCCCTCTTCAATCAGCGGCTTCATGTAGCGGTAGAAAAAGGTGAGCAACAGGGTCCGGATGTGGGCCCCGTCCACGTCCGCATCGGTCATCACGATGATGCGGTGGTAGCGCAGGTTGTCCAGGCTGAACTCGGACTTGATGCCCGTGCCCATCGCCTTGATCAGGGCCTGGATCTCCTTGTTCTCAAGCGCCTTGCTGTCCTTGGCCTTCTGCACGTTGAGGATCTTGCCCCGCAGTGGCAGGATGGCCTGGAATTGCCGATCGCGTCCCTGCTTGGCCGAACCGCCGGCGCTGTCGCCCTCGACCAGGTACAGTTCGGTCTCGGACGGGTTGCGGCTGGAACAGTCGGCCAGCTTGCCGGGCAGCGTCATCGAGTCCAGCAGCCCCTTGCGGCGCACCATGTCGCGGGCGCGGCGGGCGGCCGTACGGGCCTCCGCCGCATTCTGGCACTTGTCGATAATGGCGCGCGCGTCAGGGGCGTTGGCGGTCATCCACTCGGCCAGTTCCTCGGCAACCACGGTCTCAACGTAGCCCTGAACCTCCTTGTTGAGAAGCTTCAGCTTGTTCTGCCCCTCGAACTGGGGCGACGGCACCTTGACGCTGACCACGGCGGTCAGGCCGTCGCGGGTGTCCTCGCCGGTGAAGTTGGCGTCGTTGTCCTTGAGGCGGTTGATCTTGCGGGCGTGCTCGTTCATCTGCCGGGTGAGTGCCTTGCGCAGGCCGGTCAGATGGGTGCCGCCATCCGGGTTCTTGATGGTGTTGCAGAAGACCACCGTGTGTTCCTGGTCGGAGTCGGTGTACTGCAGGCCGACTTCGATCTCGTTTCCGTCAATCGTGCGATGAATGTAGATGGG
>DAOUIC010000051.1:0-1907 GCA_034428255.1 Anaerolineales bacterium | reverse complement strand
ACATGGCCGACCGGCACGATACCGACCTGAGAACGGCCGCAATCGCATTGGCCATGGAGCGGGTCGTTGAAGCCCAACGGGCCCGCGGGTGGAGTTCCCGGCCGTCGATGTAGACAGTTCCGGGGTTGTGGTTCTGCAACCGGTGCCACAGGGAAAGATTCCTCACTCCACAGCAACCTTGATCAACAGCCTGCAATGGTCGCTCGGTCCCCAATCGTCGATGCCATTGAGTGCACGAACCCTTATCTTCTCGTGGAATCCGCGGGAAGCAAACGTGTAGTCGAGTTGACCCACTGCATCGGAGACTGACTGGCCGCCGTGATAGTAGGTGGGAACATTTCGCGTGTCCGGTGGCACATCGGGCGGTGGTGTCGAGGCCTGGCGTCCATTCGGCGCTTGCGGTCCGAGAAACTCCAAGCCGAGTGATTTGAAGCGGTCCCAGACCGTGCGCTCGCGCTCGGGCAGCGACAGCGATCGCCCTGTTGCACCGTAGAACATGTTCAGATCGCCTGCCGCGAGGATGCGGTGCCTGGATGGATCGCGATGACCGATCAAGGCCGAGAGGTCCGAGAGGATCCGGTGGGCCGAAACATCGGAAGCACCGACCCTCCACGGACTGCGGGTCGTCGGGTGAGGTTTCATCCACCGCGCATAGATGGACGCAACCACGAACGCCTCCTCCGGTCGGCCTACCGGGATCACCCTTGCAGTGGCCATGGTTCCGATTCCACTCACGCCGATATCGCGCTCGCCCAATTCGCTGATTGGCGGAACCTGATGGAAGCCCTCGACTGCGACCCGGTCGGACAGACGCACAACGAGCGGCCAGCGGTCGTAGAGATGCCGGTTCCAGAATACGTCGTCGTCGAATTCAAGTGTATCCACCAAGTCGCCGGGTGGATTTCCGGCTTCCTGCAACAGGGCAACATCGACCTCCCCTCGGCACGCCATCTCCACCAGCACACGCCAAGGTTCCCGTCTCTTGGCGATATTCCAGCTTACGAGTCTGATCATTCTGCAATACCTTCTTCTATCAGATGGCGGACGAGCCTGGGAGCCTGTGCACAGAAAGGTTCCACTTTAGGGAATCCGGTGGCCGGGGCTGCTCTTGCGTGCGTTTCCGGCCGTTTCCTGCACCGGGATCGAGCCGATGCCCAACCGCTGCCGCTCCGGTCCCACGACCTGAACCAGCGGGATTCAGCCAGCCTGGAACTGCTTGAACCGGACTGCCAACAGATCCCGGTTGGGTTGGAACTCCGGTGTACGCGGAACCTCGATCCGGTTCCCTGCCAGGGCCATCAGATTGCGGGCGAAAGGGTCTCTGGCCGTGCCGGTGTCCAGTTGCTCGGAAACATGGATGCGGCCGTCGGGATCGACGCCAAGCAAATTGGCATCGAAGGCCGCGCGGTGGAGGCGGGACATGCACAATCCTTCCGTCACGTCAACGATGTCTCCGTTCGCGCCCGACACAATGGGCACGGCATCCACCAGTTGGGGTTGGGACACGCCGGAGAAGGTACAGGTTTCCCGATAGGCTTCCAAGACGTCAATCCGAAACCGGGCCTTGGACACCCGGGCCTCCATGCGGCGATAGGTATAAGCCGAAAGCGGTCCCCCAAACGCGTCGACCGGTAGCAGATCCTGTGATGTCCTGCACTCAAGGCCCAGTACCAACCGGACTTGCCCGGCACCGGCATCCCAATCCATGACATAGACCGGAAACTGCGGCAGATACACGGCGGGGGCCAGCCCGCGCAGGTAAATCAAGGGCAACCCCTCCATCCAGGCGATCTTCAGCCACTGGTTCTGATGGTGGGCGGGATCGAGGTCGCGCATGTCGTAAACCCACATGCCATGCGCGCTGCCGTCCGTCTCTTGGTCCGAATACTGCACGCCTCTACCGGCCC
>DAOUIC010000050.1:0-8388 GCA_034428255.1 Anaerolineales bacterium | reverse complement strand
GCCGCGAACTCACTCGAAGGACGGTGGCTCACGCGCAGGCTCACGGGGTGGCAACTCCAAGTCCACGCCGTTGGACGGTCCAAAATGCGAGCGGATGATGCTCGCGAGGTTCCGGGAATCCGGCTTGCGCCTGACGGCATCGCGCAGGATCTGCCGCACTTCTTCCTCCATGGAGCGGCCGTTGCCAGCCGCTTGAACTCGCAATCGGGCCTTCACTTCGTCGTCCAAGTTACGGATCGTGATACTCGCCATGGTCGTTCCTGATTTTGACAAGTCTATACGACGATTGCATTGCAATCAATAGGCGTACCGATGGGCCTCGGAGCACACGCGACTAAGTTGCCCGATGAGACAGCGCAGGCACCTGAGGGCCGAGTGGGCAAGTGATGCCGTGCATCATCCTGGTCGAATCCTTGTCGTGAGCAGGTCAGATAGTGGACTCTCCATGGAACGCACCCCGGCACCTCGCCTTTCCGTTCCGGGCAGTAATTGGCCAACTCACTCGACAACCATCAATGCACAGGTTGCCGGCACAAGGAACATATGATCTGGGAAACAGAACTTGAGCGGTCAGGATTTGGGGCAACTTCAACGAGATTGAAATGGTGCCGGTTCGGACCCCGCGGGTGTCAAGCAGGTTGTGTGACCTTGGCGCGACTGCCGTTGAGCAGCGGTTCAAGGAACCTGCCGGTGTAGCTGCGCACGGCCTTGACCACCTGTTCGGGCGTACCTTCGGTGATCACATCACCGCCGTTGTCGCCACCTTCGGGCCCCATGTCCACGATCCAGTCGCAGTTCTTGACCACGTCCAGATTGTGTTCGATCACGAGCACCGTGTTGCCCTTGTCCACGAGCGAGTGCAGGACCTGCAGGAGCTTGTTCACGTCCTCGAAGTGCAGGCCGGTCGTCGGCTCGTCCAGGATGTACAGCGTGTTGCCCGTATCCCGGCGGCTCAGTTCCTTGCTCAGCTTGACCCGCTGGGCTTCGCCGCCGGACAGGGTGGTGGCGGGTTGTCCCAGGCGGATATAGCCCAGGCCCACGCTCAATAGTGTGTCCAGGCGCGCCTTAATGCGGGGGATATTGGCAAACAGATCCGCGGCTTCCTCGATGGTCATGTTCAGGACATCCGACACCGAATGCCCCCTGAACCGAATTTCCAGGGTCTCGCGGTTGTAGCGTCGGCCCTGACACTCGTCGCACTGGACGTAGACGTTGGGCAGGAACTGCATCTCGATTTCCTCGATGCCGGCCCCCTTGCAGGCTTCGCAGCGGCCGCCCGCCACATTGAAGCTGAACCGTCCCGGCTTGTACCCGCGCGCCTTGGCTTCGGGCAGGGAGGCGAACAAGTCCCGCAACGGACCGAAGAGATCAACGTAGGTGGCCGGATTGCTGCGCGGCGTGCGGCCAATCGGACTCTGGTCGATGTCAATCACCTTGTCCAGGTACTGCCAGCCTTCCACATCCTCGTGCTTGCCCGGCGCGGTCTTGGCCTTGTACATGGTCTGGGCCAGGAACCGGTAGAGCACATCGTTGACCAGTGTGCTCTTGCCACTGCCACTGACTCCCGTCACGACCGTAAACGTACCCAGCGGGAACCGCACCGTCACGTTGTTCAGGTTGTTCTCCGCCGCCCCGACCACGCGCAGGTAGGTGCCGTTGCCCTTGCGCCTTGTGGCCGGCATATCTATTTGTTTCTCGCCGCGCAGGTACTGCGCCGTCAGGCTGCTTGTGTGTGCGATGAACTCGTCCTGCGGCGCGGAACACACGACTTCGCCGCCGTGCTCGCCGGCACCCGGCCCCATGTCCACCACCCAGTCGGCCGTGCGGATGGTGTCCTCGTCGTGCTCGACCACGACCACAGTGTTGCCCAGATCGCGCATGCCGCACAGGGTGTTCAGCAGGCGCTCGTTGTCCCGCTGGTGCAGGCCGATGCTCGGTTCGTCCAGGATGTAGAGCACACCCATCAGTTGGCTGCCGATCTGGGTCGCCAGACGAATGCGCTGCGCCTCGCCTCCCGACAGGGTCGCGGCGCGGCGCTCAAGCGACAGGTACTCGAGACCGACGTTGACCATGAAGGACAGGCGGGCCTGAACTTCCTTGAGCACTTGGCCGCCGATGGCCAGGTCCCGGGCCGACAGCCGCCCACCGGGATGAGGGACTCGTCCGTTGGCCCGCGTCGTGTCCTTCGTGTCGTCGGGCTGCAGGTCCTCCACCCAGCGCAGGGCGTTGGCGACTGTCAGGCGGGACACTTCCATGATGTTGAGGCCGCCGATGGTGACCGCCAGCGAGGCGGCCTTGAGCCGCATTCCGCGGCAGTCGGGGCAGGGACGGAAACTCATCCACCCTTCAAGGCGCTCCCGGACCGAATCGCTGCCGGTATCCCGGTAGTGCTTGCGCAGACTTGGCACGACTCCGCGGTAGGTCGCCTCGTACTGCCACTCCTTGCCCTCCTTGGTGCGATAGCTGACGGCCAGGTTGCGCTCCGGCTTGTCGGGACCCATCACCACCAGATCCTGCTGGCGCTGGCTGAGTGCCCGGAACGGGACGTCGATCGGGATCCCGTGCTTTCGGCAAAAGGCCGCCAGCACACCGCGTTCCCAATTCTCCGCCTGTGCCGAGGACTCGTTCTGTCGCTGCCAGGGCCGAATGCATCCGTTGCTCAGCGACAGGTCCTGATCAACGATCAGCCGCAGGTCGAACTCGTTCTGCATGCCGATGCCGTCGCAGCGCTCGCAGGCCCCGTGCGGGCTGTTGAAGCTGAAGGAACGCGGTTCGATTTCCTCCAGGCTCACGCCGCAGTCGGCGCACGCGAAGTTGCGGCTGAACGATTCCTCCCGCGGATGGTCCCGGTCGGTCACGTCGCTGACGATCATGACCCCGTCACCCAGGTCAAGGCAGGTTTCCACCGAATCCGCCAATCGGTTCTCGTCCTCGTCGTCGGCCGAGATCACCAGGCGATCGACGACCGCCTCAATCGTGTGGTTCTTGTACCGGTCAAGGTCGGGCACTTCCGCCACATCGTAAATTTCGCCGTTGACCCGTACCCGTACATACCCCTGCTGCATCAACTGTTGCAACTCGCCCGTATGCCGGCCCTTGCGGTTCCTGATGCGCGGCGCCAGCAACATGAGGCGACTGCCGGTCGGGCGCGACCGCAACTGGTCCACAATCTGCTGGGGGGTCTGCTGCGAAATGGCCGCCCCGCACTCGGTGCAGTGCGGCTGCCCGATCCGCGCATAGAGCAGACGCAGGTAGTCGAACACCTCGGTCACCGTGCCGACCGTGGAACGGGGATTGCGGTTGGTGCTCTTCTGGTCGATGGAGATCGCCGGACTCAAACCCTCGATCTGGTCGACGTCGGGCTTCTCCAGAAGGCCCAGAAACTGCCGGGCATAGGCCGACAGGGACTCCACGTAACGACGCTGCCCCTCGGCATAGAGGGTGTCGAAGGCCAGACTGCTCTTGCCGCTGCCGCTGAGACCGGTAATGACCACAAACTGATCACGAGGCAGCGACACTTCGATGTTCTTGAGGTTGTGTTCCCTGGCGCCGAGTACCGTAATCCTGTCTGTTGCCATCCGTGAATCCTCTGCTGCCGACCGTGCAGTCCCATCCGTTTGCCAGGCGAGGACCGTTGCCCTGCCCACGCAGTTGAGCGGTCCGCGCTGCGCTTCGGCGCGGATCGATCTCCCGGACCCGAACAGCCTGCCACACACCAGGCAAGCCGTCAAATATCAGCGCTTTTTTGTACGCAAATTTTATCTGTGCGGCTGAGGGGCCACTCAACCGTCGCGCGGCCTCAACAGCCCGTAGTTCCCGTTGTCCCGGCGGTAGACGACATGGATGGCCCCGCTGTCCTGGTCCTTGAACAGATGGAAGTCGTGGTTGAGCTGTTCCATGGTTTCCACGGCGTCGGCCACGGCCATGGGCTCAACCGTGAAATCCTTCTCTCGAACAATGAGGCCGTCGCCTACGTCTTCGTAGTCCTCGCTGACCGGAGGTGTGGTTTCGACGAACTGTCGAGCCTCCTCCTTCGACATGCGTCGCACATGGCGCCGCCGGCCCTTGAACCGCTCTATCTGCCGTTCCATCTTGTGCACCGCCGCGTCCAGGGCCGCCTTGGCATCGGGACCCTTGACTTCCGAGCGCAGAATGCGCTTGCGCACATGCATCGTCAATTGAACACGACAGGCCCGTTCGGGTCCAAGCCGATGCCGGCGGTGGATTTCGCAGCGCGACTCCACCGTGCCCGGCAACAGGGCTTCGAGCTTGGCACCCTTGTCCCGAGCCGTTGCCTCAAGCTCCCTCTGCAGGTTGGCGGGGAATCCATGCAGGATGACATCCATGGTATGGGTAGTTATGTTGGGTTGCACTTCAGGCCGCCTGGCAAGCGGTGCCCGGAGACCGTGTGGCAATTCTACTTCAGATGTCGACTTCCGGACGGTGGATGCACCCGGCAACAAGCCCCTGCAGGTGATCATGGCGGACCAGACCGTCCGTCGCGGCCAAATCAGTCCTCGTACATCTGCTTGCGGGCTCTGGCCATGCTCCGCTGCGCATCGCGTTGTGCGATGGTGTCGCGCTTGTCGTGTTGCTGCTTGCCCTTGGCCAGAGCCACCACGACCTTGGCCAGACCGTGGTTGGAAATGTAGAGGCGCACGGGCACAGTGGTCAAGCCCTTCTGGGCCACATTGGCCGCAATCCGCCGGATCTCGCGCTTGTTGAGCAGAAGCTTGCGCGGCCGCATCTCCTCATGGTTTTCGCGATTGCCGTGGGAGTACGGGGCGATGTGGACATTGTGCAGCCAGGCTTCGCCGTCCCTCACCATGACAAAGCCGTCGCCCAGGTTCACCTGGCCCTGCCTGATCGACTTGATCTCCGTCCCCAGCAACTGTATGCCGGCATCGAATTCCTCGATCAGGTGATAGTTGAACCGGGCCCGGCGATTGGTGGCCACGGTCCGGGGACCGGTAAGGCCACGGCCATTCTTGGTGCGGGCGGATTTGGCTGCCACGGTGACATCTCCTCAAGGTCCGCTGGTTGCTGCATCCAGTGAATGTACAAGATACAGTTCGGCGACCTGAAGATAGGGATCGGTTTCCGTGTGGCCGGGGAGGACTCCGGCCTCTTCCGGCTCCCCATCTGCATCCTCGTTGGTCATGGGCACGTCCGGGATCAACCCTTGCCCGTGAATCTCCCATCCGTTGGGAGTGTGCCAAAGGTGGTCGGACACTCGCAGGCGACTTCCGTCACCCAGCACGAAATCGGTCTGGCCACTGCCGTTGCCGTAGGTGATTTCACCAATCAGCAAGCCAACGCCGTGATCTTGAACCGCGCCGGCAACCAGCTCGCTGGCACCTGCACTAAAGCGGTCGACGAGCACGGCCAGAGGCATGCCGGGTGGCAGCAATGCCGCGGCCTCTGCCTGCAGTTCCGTCCGTGCACCATCGGTATGTTCGCCAACGGCAACCAGCCGAGGCCCCGTCAACAAGCCCGCCACGCGGACCGCAGCGTCGGTTGAACCGCCGGCGGTGCCGCGCAGGTCGAGAATCATGGCTGCCACCCCCAAGTCCAGCAGATCCGTCAGGGCCACGGCCAAGCCGGCAGCCCCAAGTTCACCGACCGAGTGCATCCTGACGTAACCGATGTTCAACTCTGATCCAAGAACCTCATGATCGACGGCGGGGAACTCCACCGTACGCAAGGTTATGGTGGCATCGAATGCTTCCTCATCGCGCCGGTAGCCGATCCGCACCTCGGTCCCTGCCGGAGCCGCCAGGCTGGCGAACGTGGCCTCCCGGCCCATCCAGGAAACGGGTTCCCCATCCACCGACACCACGAGATCACCGGCGCGCAATCCCGCGTCGGCTGCGGGCAGGCCATCGAAGGTTTGCGTGACCAAAAGCCGTTTGCGGTCGGGCAGCCACTCCAGTCTCGCTCCGATGCCGACGCCTTCCAAGTCGCCCTCCCATGAGCCGGGCAAGACCCCATCCGGACGCACAAGGACCGAGTACCGATCGCCGAGTTCCGCCAGGACACCGTCTATGGCCGCCTGGTTCAACACATCCTCCGTCGGAACTTCGCCAATGTATTCCTCCTCAAGAAAGTCCAGGGCTTCCCGCAGCACGGCGAACCGATCGGTTGTCCGCGCGGCGCCTCCGGTGCGGGTCAGTTCAGCCAAGGGAACAAGGGACACCCCGTGGCGTCGATCGCCTTCCACCTCCAACCCCGCGGCGTAGCCGGCCATCGCCCCAGCTGCTACCGACATGAACAGGATCATGGCCAGTACAAGCGCAACCACCTTGGTTGGGGCCATCGCCTTCGGCCGACTTACGGAGGTGTTCGGATCCGCCCGAACCGTATCGGTTTCGAGGCCAATGCCCAATCGGCGCAGCAAGGAAGTCATGATGCAGGATCCATATCCAAACGCATGGGCCGGACGCATACGGCCACGTACCGTGTGGGCATCATCAGGGGTTCCAATCAACCTTCGATCCGGCCGGTCAAGTACCGGAGAGCCGCCTCGATGTACGGATCGGCATCCTCATCGGAATCGGCGGCTTCGGGTGCTTCACCCTGCTCCATCCGTTCAATCAGCACGTCGGGAACCAAGCCTTCCCCGTTGATGGACCTGCCCTTTGGCGTAAACCAAAGCGAATTGGTGACGCGAATCTGGCTCTCGTCGGCAAGCATGTGGGTCACCTGAACGCTGCCCTTGCCCAGTGTCGGTTCGCCAATCAGGACAGCCCTGCCGTTGTCCTGGAGGGCGCCTGCCACCAGTTCGCTGGCACTGGCACTGCTGCGGTTCACCAACACGACCAGCGGCGTATCCCGGGCAAGGACGGCCCGGTGTTGGGCCCGGTGTTCCTCCTCCCGCCCATCACTGTATACCTGGCGCACCACAAGCCCACGGCCCGCCAAGAGGCCAGCCACCTCAACCGACTCGTCGAGCAATCCGCCACCGTTGCCGCGCAGATCCAGAATCAAACCTGTCACATCCGCGCCCTCGAAGTCTTTGATGACATCCCCCAGTTTGTCGGCGGCCAATGCGTTGAACGTGTGCAGGCGCACATAGCCAATGTCCGCATCCGGACCGATCAGTTCGTGGCTGGTCGTCGGCATATCGATGGTGGCCCGGATGATGGTCAGTTCGAATTCCTCCGCACCCCGCCGGATGTCCAGTCTCACTGCGGTGTCCACGGGGCCCCGAACCTTCGAGATGGTTCCGGACATGCCAAGTTCGGCCACGGGTTCGCCATCCACGGCAATCACCAGGTCCCCCGTCACGAGTCCGGCCTCGGCCGCCGGACTGCCGGGGAACGGCTCGGTGATGCGAACCGCCAAGTCCTCTTCGCTCCATTCCACCATGGAACCGATGCCGCCGAACTGGCCGCTGGTGTCGCTGGCCTCCAAGGCGGCCTGCTCGGGACGCAGCAACAACGTATACCGGTCATCCAGATCCGCCAAAACCCCTTCAATGGCGGCTTGGTTCAGCACGTCGTCGCCGGGCAGTTCGCCAACGAACTCCTCTTCCAGGATGGCAACGGCTTCCTCCAGAACATCGAAGTCCGTGGTTTGGCGGAACAGGCCGACGTCCGACCACAAGCCGGCAAGCGAGGCCAGTACTCGGCCGGAAGGTCCGGTCGGCTGTGTCTTGCCATATAGATAGCCGCCCACACCTCCGCCAGCGGCACTCAGCACCGCCAAGACCAGTGTCAGTGCCAGCGCGCGCCGCCAGGACCATCGAATACTTGCGTTGGCAGCCCGTGGATTGGTTTGAGCCGCGGGAGGGTTTTCGTCGATCATGTCGTTGCAGGCAGGGAAGACCACAGCCTCGGCGGGGACACAAGTCCAGATGGGTTGCGGAGGCCCTTCCCATACAGCCCGAGGCGACATTTTATTGTGGGCAGGGCCTTGAGCAGGTATTTCCTGCACCAACCGGAAATCAATTGCACTCCGACTTGTACCTCAAACGCCTGACCTGGACCAAGGACGCGTCCCAGGTACAGCCCCAATGGCCAAACCACTGCCGTGTTCCCATTGTCCTGTGCAGATGATCTTCATCGGCCCAGGACCAGTACCATTCGACGCGGACATCCGCTCGGTTGCGACCCTGACCGTGCCTTGTGGCGACAACCGACGGACCGAGGTCGAAAGGTTCGGTACCGAGTTGGCCGTGATCGTGTTCGAGCATCTGTAAGATGCTCGAACACCGTGACCTTGATGACCTCGGATACCCGGTATGTCTGTGGCAATTGCCAGGAAAAACCGTTGAGGCCAAGAATTCCGCCCTCGCGCTTCTTGCGTTCCCCGCAAGGCGGCTTGCCCGCACACACCCGTCTTGCCTTGAAGCTGTTGGCAATGACGGACGGAAAGCGTCGTCTGAAT
>DAOUIC010000049.1:0-8713 GCA_034428255.1 Anaerolineales bacterium | reverse complement strand
TCTACATGGGCATTGGCGTGGACGCGCCGAGGGTCCAGGCGGATCAGGCAGCCTGTACCCCCGACCACGTGTACCGAAGCGTCAAGGCCACCTACCGGGCCGGGGGCCGCGGCGTCATTTTTTCGCCCAATTACGCCGGCATGAACCTGACAAGCCTCGACGGCGCGGGGAAGGCCTTGGCGGAACTGGGCCTGAAATAACCGCCCGCGAGGAGTGTCGGTAGACTTTCGGCACGCAGTGGCGCGCTTGGCCGCGCCCCTCGGTCACGGAGGCACCATCCGGTGGGACCGGTCGAACCGGTCTGCATCGGGCCGCGTTCCACCGCCTGCAATGTGCTTGAATTTACTGCCCAAGCCAACACAACCTGAACAGGAGCACCACCATGCCCGAACAAGCCCCCTGGCGATTTCAGAAAGTAATCAAGCCCATGGTTGACATCCCCAAGGAGCATGCCGTGCTTGGGGGCCTGGTGTTGACCTGCCGGGGGGACGAAGCCATTCCCAACGGCTTCGTGGAAATCGAGAACGGCCTGATCAAGGCCGTGGGCGGCGTTGACGAACTCGGCTCCCGAGCGTCCGAACTCGTTGACACCGGCGGGACCCTGTTGCCGGGGCTGTTCAACAGCCATGCCCACCTTGCCTGGGACGGAGTCCACGACCTGGCGCGCCAGTCGCTTGACGACTCGCCGGAAATCAGCGCCTACAAGTCCGCCGGCAACATGCTGGTGAGCCTGCGGTCAGGGGTCACGACGGTGCGCGACCTGGGCATGAACACGGCCAACCTGCACGCCAAGCAGGCCGTCGAGCAGAACATTTTCCCGGGGCCGCGGCTGCTGGTCACCGGCGAGGCGATTGTGCAGACCGGCGGCCACACCTACTGGTGTTGCCGCGAAGCAAGCGGCCCCGACGAAATGCGGCGCGCCGTGCGCGACCAGGTCCGGGCGGGGGCCGATCTGATCAAAATCATGGCCTGCCACGACACCCTGGAATTCACGGACGAGGAGCTGACGGCCGTCATCGACGAAACCCATCGCAATGGCCTGCCCATCACGGCCCATGCCACCTACAACGACGCCATCAACCGCGTTGCCCAATTTGGAATCGATGTGGTCGAACACGGCGGCAGTATGACGGCGGAGACCATCGACCTGCTGGTGGCCAAGGGCATCCCGGTGGTGACCACCTTTGCGCCCGTGTTAATGCAGAGCAGGCCCGAAATTGCCCGCCGCTTCGACATTCCGGAATGGAAAATCGAGGAGCGCCAGCGCGCCGTCAGCGACACCTCGCGCTATCAGGGGCTGGTGGACGCGGCCGCAGCCGGGGTCACGATCGTGTTCGGCACCGACGCCGGCAGTCCGGTGGTGGGCCACGATGTGATTGCCCCCGAGATGGAGTTCATGGTCAAGCTTGGGGTCGTGCCGGACAACTACGCCGCCCTGCGCAGCGCCACCTGCTCCGCCGCTGCCCTCAGCGGCCTGGAGAACGAACTGGGAACCCTGGAGGCAGGCCGACGCGCCGACGTGATCGTGGTGGACGGCGATCCCCGCGACGACATCCATGCCATGGCGACGGTCAAACGCACCTATCGCGACGGCATGCGCATGGTGTAGTCAGCGGAACCTGCGCCCCAAACCCGCCGCCTCCGGGCCGCGGGCGGCAACAACTCGGAACCATCGGAGCAACCTGCACGCACAGGGCCCGGGCTTGGACGACCAAACCTGGAGTCTGTGCGTTCAGGGACCTCGAAAGCTACAGGGAAACGCGCCGGCCCTCCCGGGCAGACTGGTAGGCGGCGTAGATGACCCGGGTCACCTCCAGTCCCAGCACGCCGTCGCAAGGCGTCGGCGTGCCGTTGACGGCACAGTCGATGAAGTGGTGGCACATGGCCACATGGCCGGAGCTCCAATCCTCGTCCGGAATCGCGGCATTCCAACCGGCCGTGGTGCTGGCCTTCTCATTCAGGTAGGTGTCCTCGAACACCTCCTGGCCCGGCGCGTAGAGTTCCACCAAGTCGTGCGGGGCAATGTTGCAGCGAATGCGGCTGTTGGACAGGAACAGCTCCAGCCAGCTTTGCATGCCCCCCAACACATTGTCGGACCCGTAGGCCACGGAGACGGAACCATCCTCAAACGCGATGAGAGCGGTCGCCCAGGTCTCCACATCCTGCCAGCCGGTGGCAATCCCGGCCTGGCGCGCGCCTTGCGTCTCCGCAATTGTGGTCAGGTCGCGGGTTTCCGCCGTCACCGACACGGGCCGGATGGGCCGGCCGTTGCGCGCCATCCCCTCCTGTTGCTTGAGATACAGCATGGTTCCGATCGGATGTGCCCCCAGGCGCAACAGCGCGCCCCCGCCCGTGTACCGCCAAATCTTGGAATAGGGCGAGTGGGAGCCGCAGTGGGCTTCCCCGCCGCGCATTTCCAGGATGGACCCGCCGGACCGCACCATGAGCCCCTCCGCCCTTTGAACCGGCGGGGCGAAAATCCAGTTTTCGCCGTACATCAGTTGGACGCCGTTGCGCCGGGCCGCCTCCACCATGGCCGTGGCCTCCTGCGTGGCGTGCTCCAGCATCAGGGATGGATCCCTGCCGGCGATGTCGGCGTCCGTGGCGTCGGCCGGCAGATCCTGGCCCGTGTAGGCGGTCAACGGCTTGGTGCAGACCACATGTTTGCCGTGTTCGGCCGCGGCGACTGCCATGTCCCTGTGGACATGGTTGGGCACGCACAGGTCCACCATCTGGATGTCGGGGTTCGCCAACAACTCCGCCACGTCGGTGTGCCACTGTGCAATCCCGTGCCGCTCGGCGAAGCTGCCGGCACTGTCCCGGGACCGGGCCGCCACCGCCGGCACGGTCACCGAATAACCGGGTACCTGGGCGTAGCAGCGCATGCGCGTCTCGGCCAGAAACCCGGCCCCAATCAATCCAATGTTCACCGTTCCGGCCATGGATTTCCCCCCTGCCAGTACTCGCGTTCGCTCCTGACCCTAGCCACCGGCCGCCTGTCTGCGACGGTTGGTCCGGCAGGATGCGGACCATTCTATAACCGGGCCATCCCATTGGATCCAACTTACCAGTGTGCGCCTGCAGGTTGTGACCACCGCGACGACGGATGGCATGCTTGTTCGGGTCCAGTCTTGTCCACAACACAGAGAAAGCACGCAAGAAACGAAAATTGGCATTCCGCAAGTTCCTGACTTTGAGCAGTTTGACCGCCGCCGGCACCGTACTGGCAGCCTGTGCACCGCCGACGGCCGCCCCGGCCATGGAATCCATCGAGCTGGTTGAGGACACGCATGGGGCATCCGTTTTGGCCGTCAAGCCGAAGCGGAACTTTCCGGATCGCCTGCAAGCGCGCGGTCGAGGCCAACCAATGCCGTGCACCGCGGCCCTTCCGCGGTGCATCTGTAGTAGAATTCAACCCTCGGAAGGCTGGCAGCGTCCCTTGGGTTGCGCCGGATTTCTTCCTGAGTGCGTACAGATTGCCCCGGGGAGGTGGTGCCAATGGACAGTTTATGTAGTCGCCAATCGTGCACCGCCGGTAGTTTGCTGGTCACCCGGTAAACGACCGGTCGCACGAAGACTAGAAGACCCTCACCGTTTCGGTGGGGGTCTTTTTTGTCGCTACAATAGCCTCCCGGAGTGTTGTTCCGGCGTACGCGAACCGTCCCGAACCTGCCTCCGGCCCTGCTTTTTTGACCAACGCGATTTCCAGGAACACATGACCGTGGCCGACATCACCCGAATTGACTACATGGGCTGGAGTCAGGTCCAGCGGATAGCCACCCAACATCTCGAAGTGGTGGTGGTACACGAGATCGGACCCCGCATCGTGTCCGTTTCGCTGCCGGGCCGCCACAACATGTTTGGTCAACTGGCGCACGAGATGGGCCAGTCCGGGGGCGACGAGTTTCGGCTGTACGGCGGGCAACGACTGTGGTCGGCTCCGGAAGAGGATTCGGCGTTCACATATTTCCCCGACAACGTGCCGGCGGAAATGTCCCGGTCCGATGACGGCACCATTGCGTTCGCCGCACCCGTGGAACCGGGCAACGGCGTGCAAAAAGAGATGGTGCTGACCCCGTCGGAGGATCAGGCATCGATCCAGGTGCTTCACCGCATCACCAACCGGGACACGGAACCGATTCGCCTATCCCCGTGGGCGGTGTCCGTCATGAATCTCCACGGCACGGCCATCGTGCCCCTGCCGCCGTTCGGGTCCCACGACGACTTCCTGGCCCCGGTCAGCAACCTGGTTCTGTGGGCCTACACCGACCTGACCGATCCTCGCTGGACCGTCGGCAGCAAGTACGTGCTCCTGCGTCAGGACGCCGGGGCGGGCACGCCCCAGAAAGTCGGCGTGCGCGTCTCCCAGGGATGGAGCGCCTATGTATTGGACGAAGTGCTGTTTGTCAAGACCTTTGCCGATCAAGCCGAGGCCGAGTACCCCGACCTCAACAGCAATGTGGAAATCTACACCGATGCCCGGTTCCTCGAAGTGGAGACCTTGGGCCCTCTGGCTTCGCTCGCGCCCGGGGAAGCCGCAACCCAAACGGAAACCTGGTACCTGATTCCCGGCATCCCAACGCCTGCCAGCGACGATGACGTGGAACGGGATGTCATGCCGGTGGTCAACCGCGTCCTCCAGACCGGACGGATCGCCTAGGGCAGGGAAGCCAACGTGGTCTACGAACCCGCCTGTGCGAGTCCTTCCTTGGTTCAGTCCATCCAGTGGTGGTCCAGCTGATCCCGGGCCTCGAACCCCAAGAGGTCCCTGGCCTTGCGTAAATCGAACCTGCGGTGCGGCAGGTCCACGCTGATGTTGAACTGTTCGTAGGATGAAGGCAGGGACGGTGCTTCCAGCGCCGCCCTCAATGCACGCGCCGAGTCCTCGTAGGTTACGGCGAACGGCGGGATCTGGTGGGGTTCGTCGAGGGCGGCCAAACGCCAGAAAAGCATGACCGGCACTTCCAGCTCATGGTACTCGGCGAAGACCCGCAGGATTTCCTGGCCCAGGTACTTGGTGTGGTGATAGAGGTAGTCCAACGGGCGACACGGTGCGTCCACCGGAATGTCGTAGTCCCAGACATAGCTGCCATAGCCCGGATCCATCTGTTGAAATGGTCCCGTCTGCACGACACGCCGAATGCCGTGGGTGACGGCACCCAAGCCAATGTTGAAGGCTCCGACGGTGTTCACCTTGAAGGCGGCGTGGAGCTCCGGCCGCAGGACCGAACAGTTGATGATGGCGTCCATGCCGGCACACGCGTCCACAACCTGTTGCGTATCCCCCATGTCCACGCGCCGGAATTCGTGCGGTGCCTCCAGCCGGACCGGCTGCGGACGCGACCCCGTGCCCGGGGACCAGGCTGCAAGAGCCTCCTCAACGGACCGCAGGTCCGCCTGCCGAACCGTATAGGCATCCACCAGCTCCCTTGAGGTCGCGGACCCCATGGGACCGCTGGAACCGAAGATCACAACCTTGCGGATGGGCCTGTCCGCGACCGGATCCCCCTCGGCCACAGCATCCTGCCAACGGACACTGCGACCCGGCGAAGGCTCGGTATTGGACCGGCGACTCCGAAAGTCGTCCTGCGGTGCATAACTGAACGGCGGCACCGTGCTGATGGACCGTTCCTCATCACCCGTGGTGTGGGTCACCCGAATCTTCGAATGCGGGCCGGGAGCCGCAATGTGAAAAACGTGCCAGTCCGGCCGGGTGGCGTTCTTGGTCCGGGCGGCATCGAACAACAGGGCTCTCTCGATACCGTGCACGGCATCCGCGGCCGAGACCCAAGCCGGGTTGCAAGGTTGGTCGCCCAGGATTGCCGGATCGACCACAGTGGCAAACCGCAGGCACACGGCCAACAACGAACCCGCCCGGACGGTTTCCCGCAGCGACAGTTCCGCGGTCCAACAGCAAAGGTCCGACAAGGAAGGCGTCGGACGCGGGCGCCACATTTCATTGACCTGCCAATGGGCCGGGAGCCGCGCGAACAGGTCGAGCGAACTTGCCAGCACCAGACGCTCAACCCCGGTTGTCTGTGCCGCACGTGCCAGGTTGTAGACACCGCAAGTATTGCGGTACACCGCCTCGCCGGGGGCCATGTCGGACTGCGCGGCCAGCGCCAGCGCCTCCAGGTGCAATACCTTGTCCACGCCGTCCAACAACTGTTCGACCTGGTCCGGCCGGGTCAAATCCGCTTCGGTCCAGTCCTTGCCGGCCAACCAAAGCGGCCGCTCATTCCTATCCGAAAATTTCAGGGAGTACTCTTCTCGAGTGCCCAGCACCTCGGCCACATGTCTGCCGAGGTCGCTGTGGGCACCGGTCACCAGAATGTTCAACCTGTTCTCCTCAATTCCTGTTCAGCGTGTCGAGCGGCAGCCGCAGGCGTCGCGTACAGTCGGGCGGGGGTCCCGGGTCTTTAACTAAAACCGAGTGTAGTAGTCAATGCCGGTGCGACCTGCCCTGCGACCCGATACGGCCGTCGCATGCTTGTCCAGGACGGCTTCGTTGAGTTCGATGCCCAAGCCCGGCTTGGAAGGCGGGATGTGATAGCCATCCTCCCACTGCAGGGGTTCCAGAAGGACATCGGCATGGAAACCGCCCCAGTCATCAATCCCTTCCTGGATCAGAAAGTTCGGGGCACAGGCGTCAATGTGCATGGAAGCCGCCGCCCCGACCGGCCCGCCATACAGGTGCGGTGCGATTTGAACATAGTTGGCTTCCGCCATGGCGGCAATCTTGCGCGCCTCCAGGATGCCGCCCGAAATGGTCAAGTCGAACTGCAGGATGGACGCCGCTTTTTGCTCGAGCATCGTCACGAACTCGAACTTGTTGAACAGACGCTCGCCCGTGGCTACCGGGATGCTCGTGGCGCGGGCAACCCTGGCCATCTCCGATATGTTCTCCGGCGGCACTGGCTCCTCGAACCAGAGCGGATCGAACTCCTCCACCCGTTTGGCAAACCGGATGGCACTGTGGGTGTTGAACTGTCCATGTGTGCCAATCAGAATGTCGCACCTGTCCCCCACGGCTTCCCGCACCTTCTTTACCACCAGGGCCGCGTCGCGCAGGCCTTCCAGGCGATCCGTGGTGCGCGGGTCCACAGGATCGAACTTGACGGCGGTGAACCCCTTCTCCATGTAGGCCAGCGCCATCTCGGCTGCTTTTTCACCCGACTGTCCCGCTCGCCAGCCCGACAGGTAGGAATAGGCCCGCAGCCGGTCGTTCATGCGGCCGCCCAGGAGGTTGTAGACGGGTTGTCCGGCGGCCTTGCCGGCGATGTCCCACAGCGCGATGTCGATGGCGCTGAGGATTGGCGAGGTGATGGGACCAACGCGGCGGACGAACCGCTGCTCGTAAATGCCGTTCCAGATCATCTCGATTTGAAATGGATCCTGGCCAATCAAGTACTCCTCGGCGAGGTCGTCGAGCAGAGGCAGGGCCGTGTGGTCCATACGCGTGTGGTACGTCGCCTCGCCGACACCGGACAGCCCTTCGTCGGTTCCGATTTTGACGAACAGCCAACGCGGTCCGCCGAATTGCGGCGGCGGATTGTCAACCAGGAACGATTTGACGGAGTCGATTTTCATGGCTACTTCCGGCATGGACATGGGCGAAAGACACACAGGGGAACAGCCCTGTAACCGGTGCGAACCCGGGATGCCCCAATGGCGTTCACCGGCTGCATATCGGCAACCGGGATTGGCGGCGTTCAGGGAACGGATGCGGAGACACACGGCGCCCCGCCTGCGAAAGCCCTTCGGGGAACAGGACCGGATCATTGTAGTCCCGACTCCCTGCCGCCCATCAATCGAGGCGGCAGGGAACCTCGATGACCGGCCGGGACATGCCATCAATAGTGGAGCCGGGGCCGTCGATTCCCTAAGATAGGGTCCGCAACCCCATCATTCGCTCAACAGGTAGTCATCCCATGTCCGGAAACCACAATCCGACCCTGCGGTTCATGTTTCAGCGCGGCGCCGAGCAAATCAAGGAACTGTGCAACGGCATCAGCAACGCGGATTCCCTCAGGAAAATGCCGTTGGACCACAACTGCATCAACTACACAATCGGCCACATGCTTCAGAGCCGCAATCACATACTCAAGACCCTGGGCGTCGAAGAGTTCGACTGGCCGGAGGCGCTGGCCGACAGCTACAGCGGCAACATCGGAACCACCGAAGACGCCCTTGCCGGGGCCGGCCAGGGCCTGACCATGGACCAGCTGTTGGCCAAGCTGGACGAAAGCCAGGCCCTGATTGACAATGCGTTGAGCAGCAGGGACATGGAGGACTTTCCCGGAACCAGGGAGTTCTTTGGCAATCCCGAAGCCACCGCGGCCGACGTGGTCGGGTTCATGTCGTGGCACGAAAGCCAGCATCTCGGCCAGCTGGACGTATTGGTGCAGGTCCTCCGGCTTGCCTGAACACCGCAGTTCCAAGACGCACACATAGCAAACGACCGGGCTTGAGCCCGGTCGTTTGCTGCCTGCCGAGGATTTCCGGTCCGACTTATGCAACCGCCAAGGCAGGTTCGTATGTGCCGTACCGAGCCTGGTGGTTGGCCATGGCCACCGTGTGGAATGCCTCCTGGGCCATCAGGCTATTGTCGGCCTCGCCCAGCCACGTCTGAAGCACCGGCTGCTGCAGGGCCCTGCCGTACGAGAAACTCAACTCCCAAGGGTGGGAACCCAAGGCGTTCATCGCGTTCAGG
>DAOUIC010000048.1:0-3047 GCA_034428255.1 Anaerolineales bacterium | reverse complement strand
TCAAACAGCATCTCCGAACCCAGCCAGGCATCCGTGGCCGGTCCCGTCACGGACACTTCGAATTCGGGCCGCCGGAACTCCTCGATCCGGTACTCGAGATGGGCCCAGTGTCCATCCGCTCCGTTGTTCGGATCCGGGTACATCTCGATCCAGCCACGGCCGGAATTGGCGTCCTCCGGCACGGGGAAATCGAACGTGAAGCCGCCATCGCCCTCGATGTCCAAGTCGGCCCTGCCCGACTTCAATTCGTTGCCGCGGCTGTCATAGGCCTGCCAGTTGATGTGGACGACACGGCCGGGAGGCGACAAGAATCCAACATCGCCGTCCGGTGTCTGCTCGACTTCCCGGAGCCATCCCCGCACAGTTACCTGCTCGCCGGGCTGATACAGGTTGCGGTCGGTGATCAAGTGCCACTGCAGGCGCCGTTCGTCTCCCGACCAGTGCCAGCGGGTTTCCCATTCGCTCCACACGGATTGGGGCAGAAGCGCCAGGTCGTCGCCCGTGCTCGCCTCCAGCCACAGGGCTGAACCGCTCCCGCCACCCGATCCCGATAGCTCGAACTCGGTCTTGCCGGCAGCATCGGTCTTGGCCACAACCCCCTGCGGTTGAAGTGTGATCGAGACTCCCGCCAACGGTTCGCCGCTGGCCAGGTCCGTCGCCAGGGTCACGAGTTGCCGGCTGTCGACATAGGCATCCAGCGCCAGTTCGGTCGCCTGCACCCACACCGGATAATTTTCGATGTCCCACGGCAGCAGGGCCGGTCGCACCAGCACCAGTGCCAGGTGGCCCTTGCCGCCCCGTAGCCAAGGTTGAAGGTCCAGTGTTGTGATCGTCAAGCCTTCCGCCGAAGTCTCAAGACGCAAGGTTTGGTCAATGATCGGCTCCCGGTCGAGAAGTTGATCCGCGGCGCCCGGGGATTCCCAAAGCAACTCCCTGGCCGCCAGGAACTGCGGCCAGTCGGCCGGCTCCACTCGGTAGCCCAGCAGACGTACCCGGGGGACGTTGGCCGAAATGATTTGGAACTGCCCATCCGCGTCCGGTAGCAGGACTTCCATAACTTGCGGGCTGTAAAGAAATCGACCCTGTTCCCCTACGTGTACCCGAGCTGTTTGCGGCTTGGCCAGAGTCTGTCCGAACGAATCCCGCAACCCAGGCAGAAACGTCAGGGTATAGGTGGTGTTGGCCCGGGTTTGGCCACTGATGGTCATGCTGCCCCAGCCAGCCTCCACCACGCCTCCCGGCAACGGTGGATCCACCTGGATCAGATCGGCTGTCACGGACTGCGCATCAAGTTCGTGGTTGAACCAAACGTGGAACGGCTCTCCCGGCCGACAGGAGCAGTACACGTCCCCAAGCCGAAACTCACCGCGCGTCCCAAATGAGGATCGCTGAATCTGCGTGGTCGGCAAGGGTCCCTCGGCTGACGGCGCGAGCGTCTGCAGGGCCACGGTGACAGTCGTTCCGGCAGGAAGCGGTTGCCGCGGCTTCAGAACCAGGGTTCGGTTGTCCGGAAATCGTTCCAGCATCCCTTGGGCGGCATCGGGCAACGTGTGCAAATGGGGCCGCAGAACCGTGAACTCAAGTTCACGCCCGCCTGCCAGCACGTTCAGAAAGGGAGTCAGTTCGACTGCATTGATCGCCTGGTTGAAACCCAGAACGATGGGGGTGTCCAGCCTTCCCGGATCGCGCGCGTTGTCGTTGGGCCAAACCTCAAGCAGCTTCAGCGGCTCGGTTTCGAATTCCCAGACAAACTCCGCTTCCAGCCGCGTACCCGTCACATCCTTGACCGTGTCCGGAACACGAACCGTGTACCGGGTTGCACCCGGCATGCGCCCCTTGGGCTGAAACAGCAGGGTTTGCGTACCCAGCCACATCCACTCGCCTTCCGGCTGGGGAGTTAGTTCGACCGGAAGATCCTGGTCCGCAACCACCGCCTGGCTCGAAATCGGGACCATGGGTCGGGAGAAGGTCAGCGACACATTGGGAGACAGCGCCACTTCGCCTTCCGGGGCATACCGCAGGACGGACAGCGCCTCGGCAACTGGAGATGGCCGCTCGGCTGCCCCCTCAGGCGGAAACACGGACGGGCGTACACCGGAATGCGCCGGTGGTTCGCGCCGCTCCGTAGGCAGCAGAACCTCCTCCGCCATGTCACCGTTCACCGCCAGGACGGGTAGCGAATCAAGAGCCCGCAGCAGTTCCGACCCCGAAAGCTGTACGGCCGCTGCCGGTCGGGGTTGGGCCTGCGCGCCCCCGCCCCCGTGTTCGGACACCGACACGCGCAAGCCCGTGTCCAAGTCCTGGTCGCCAAAGCCCTCCTGGATGCGCACCTCCAGTTCCGAATCCGCCGAACTGGCCTGTGGTTCCGCCACAACGGACGAATAGGCCACCTCTCTCGTCCCGCGTCCGTCGGTTTGACAGGCCGCCAAGCACAAGGCCAACAGACCCACGGCGACCTGCAGCCAGCCGTTGCGCAAGGCGGTGGACCGAATCGGATTGGTGGATGTGGACGGATGACTCATTGTCATTGGTGCAACCCCTTCCTAGCAGGACCGCTATTGTCCGCTATTCCGGCGGAACCATTACGTCAAACCTTGCAATCGTGGCCTCTTCATCCTCCTGGATCAACGGCAACAGGTCCAGGCCTTCGGTCGCCACGCCCACGATGTGGATGTCGCCCAACTGGCCGCCGAAGGCATCACCCACGGACAGGAACAGGAGACCGCCGTGGACATGCTGGAACTGGGTCCGGTCCGGCACATATCCCAGCAGTCCGCTCTCCCGGGGTTCTCCGGAGTACTGCTCAAACGGAATTGAGTACCCAATGTTGGTCGTCGTCCCGTCGAGAGTACCCAGGAACAGCAAACCCTGGTTGATGTCGCGGTAGAACTCCAGACCGTCGAAATAACCCAGGTTGGCCAGCACCATCAGGTTGTTGACGCCGTTGGGCGCGATCTGCGGGAACAGCTCGAATGTAATGGGACCAAGGGTGGTCTCCAGCACGGCGATCAACTTGTCGTCCGGATCAATGACCATGTCGGGCGCGG
>DAOUIC010000047.1:0-5424 GCA_034428255.1 Anaerolineales bacterium | reverse complement strand
CGCCTGCCCGCTCCTGATGCTCAACATACCGGTCGTACAGCAAGGCCAGATCCCGGTTCCGCGTCCCGCCACTGGATGCAGCCCAGTTCCGGAAGGTGTCGGGCGAGATGGCCTGATGCTGCATCTCCCCGAACCAGGCCAGCAGTCGGCGCTGGAAGCCCGGCAAAAGCAGCGAGTCCTGAATCTCGCTATCCAGACCCTCGGCGTGGACCTCCTCGGCAAGGGTCTCCACGAGCAGCGACTGATCTCCCGGCCGCAGGATCCCAAAATTGGGACTGGCCCGGTCCAACAGTTGGGCCGTTAGCCTGCCAAAGTTGAAGGAGTGTACATTCAGCCACCTGGCGGGTTGCTTCCACCACTCCGCCTCCAGCGCGGGCGGCAACAGCACCCAGACCTCGGTCAGGGGATCGTCGGACTGCAGTCGACCGATCCCTTCTCCAATGCCCGCCAACGCCTGCTCGCTGGTCTCGATCCGGACAACCTGCAGACCGGGCACGGGCATAACGAGAGTCGGAGGAGATTTCAGCCGGTGGCCGGCTGCCGGGACTGCACCAGATGCACGAATTCCGCAAACAGCCGGTCCGCGTCGTGCGGTCCGGGACTGGCCTCCGGATGGTACTGGACGCTGAACACGGGCCTGTCCGTCAGGCGCAGGCCCTCCACCGTCTTGTCGTTCAGGTTCCAGTGGGTGATTTCCACGTTGTCCGGCAGGCCGTCGTGCAGCACGCTGTAGTTGTGGTTCTGCGAAGTGATCTGAACATTGCCGGCCGCCAGGTCGCTGACCGGCTGGTTGCCCCCGTGGTGGCCGAACTTGAGCTTGTAGGTCTCCGCGCCCAGTGCCTGGGCAATGATTTGGTGGCCCAGGCAGATGCCGAACAGGGGCACCCTGCTCTCAATCAACTGCCGGGCCGTCTCCGTCACGTAGTGCAGGGCACCGGGATCGCCCGGGCCGTTGCTCAGGAAAAGGCCGTCGGGATTCATCGCCAGGACCTCGGCCGCGGAGGTGGAGGCCGGCACCACCTCGACCCGGAAGCCCTGGCTGGCCAGGCGGCGCAGGATGTTGTACTTGATGCCCAGGTCCCAGGCCACAACCAGAGGCTGCCGTTCCATCTCGACCCGTTCCGGCGATTCCCCGGAAGCCACCGGCTCCCATGGGGAAGCGGTCGTCTCAGCCCAGGCGTAGGGTGCGGCACAGGTCACTTCGCGCACCAGGTCCCGGCCTTCCAATCCCTCGAAGTCCCGGGCCCGGGCCAGGAGCTGTTCCGGGTTTAGGGAACCGTCCGTGCACAGGGCCGCATGCACCACCCCCTGCTCGCGGATGTGCCGGGTCAACAGCCGGGTGTCGATGTCGCTGATGCCGGGCACGCCGGCCTCGGCCAGCCAGTCCGGCAGGGACCGCGTGGCCCGCCAGCTGGACACATGGCGGCTGACTTCGCGCACGATCAGGGCCGTCAGGCGGGGACGTGCGCTTTCGATGTCATCCTCGTTGATGCCGGTGTTGCCGATGTGGGGCGTGGTCATGCAGACCATCTGGCCCTGATAGGAGGGATCCGTGATCACCTCCTGGTATCCGGTCAGGCACGTGTTGAACACCACCTCCCCCACCGCCACCGTCTCCGCGCCGAACCCCTGGCCGGCGAACACGGTGCCGTCCGACAGCACCAGATGGGCGCGCTGCCCGCTCACGGGACCGGCTCCGCGATGGCGTAGTTCTGCAGGCTGCGCACGTCCGCATCCTCTTCCTGCAGGGCCCGAATGCCGGTTACGGCCGCGGCGGCCGCGGGCATGGTGGTCAGAATGGGAATGGCCAGCCGGGTCGCCAGAGCCCGGATGCGGGCACCGTGGCGACGGCTGCGCGGTCCCTTGGGCGTGTTGACCACCAAATCCACATGCCCGTCCTGCATGGCCTCGATCACGGTACTGCCCTCCTCCCCGGCCTTGCGCAGCTGTTGGACTTCCAGGCCCGCCGCCCGAAAGAACGCCGCTGTGCCCTGAGTGGCCAGCAGGTGGAACCCGAGTTCGTGCAGCTCGCGGGCGATGGACAAGGCATCCGGCTTGTCCTGATCATTGACGGTCAGCAACGCGCCACCGCGGACCGGCAGCGGCGATCCGGCCTGTTCCTGGCTCTTGGCGAAGGCATTGCCGAAGTCCGGGGCGTGTCCCATCACCTCGCCGGTGGAGCGCATTTCCGGTCCCAGGATGGTATCCACGCCGGTGAACTTCTTCCAGGGCAGCACAGCCTCCTTGACAAAGAAGCCGTTCACCGACGGTTCCTCCGTCAGGCCAAGCTCCTCCAGCGTGGAACCCAGCATGACCTTGGCGGCAATTTTGGCCAGTTGCACACCCGTGGCCTTGGACACATAGGGAACGGTGCGGCTGGCCCGCGGATTCACCTCCAGGACATATACATCTTCACCCTGAATGGCGTACTGCACGTTCATCAGGCCCCGCACGTGCAGGGCCATGCCCAGCCGGTGCGTATGGCTGCGCAATAGGTCCAGGACGTTGGCCGACAACCGATGCGGCGGCAGAACGCAGGCGCTGTCGCCACTGTGCACTCCGGCGCCTTCCACATGCTGCATGATGCCGCCGATCACCACCTGCCGCCCGTCGCAAATCGCGTCGACATCCACCTCGATCGCCCCATTCAGGAACTGATCGAGGTAGAGGGGATGATGGGGGGACACCTGGGCCGCGGCCTGGATGTAGGTCTTGAGATCAACCTCGTCGTGCACGATGGCCATGGCCCGTCCGCCCAATACGAACGAAGGGCGCACCACCACCGGATAGCCGATGGTCTCCACCACCGCCAGGGCCTGCTCCAGATTGCGCGCCAGGCCGTGGGCCGGCGCGGGGATGTCCAGTGCCGCCAGCAGGTCGCTGAAGCGATCCCGGTCCTCGGCCAGGTCGATACTGGCGGGCGAGGTGCCCAGAATCGGCACGCCGTCCCTTTCCAGGTCCGTTGCCAGGTTCAACGGAGTCTGCCCGCCGTACTGGACGATGACCCCTGCCAGAGCACCGTTGGCGGCTTCCCGCTGGACGATGTGCAGGACGTCCTCGCGCGTCAGCGGCTCAAAGTAGAGGCGGGTGCTGGTGTCGTAGTCCGTGCTCACCGTCTCCGGGTTGCAGTTGACCATGATGGTCTCGTAACCCATCTCCTGCAGCGCGAAACTGGCGTGGACACAGCAGTAGTCGAACTCGATGCCCTGTCCGATGCGGTTGGGACCGCCACCCAGGATGACCACTTTCCGGCGATCGGTGGGCAAGGCCTCGTCGCCCTCGTCGTAGCTGCTGTACAGGTAGGGCGTGAAGGCCTGAAACTCCGCGGCGCAGGTATCCACCTGGTGGTAGGTGGGACGGATGTCCTGTTGCCGACGCGCCTCCCTGATATCCACCTCCGACCATGGTTCCGACCGACTGCGCGAGAGCAACTCGGCCAGTTGGGCATCGCTGAAGCCTTGGCGCTTGGCCTCCCTGAGGCTTTCGGCATCCGCTCCGGAAATCCGGCCGGCGGTTTCGCACAACTGCTGCATCTGGTCCAGGAACCAGATGTCGAACCCGGTCATGCGGGCAAGAGATGCCAGATCCCACTGCCGTTCCAGGGCGGTATACACCGCAAACAACCGATCGCGGTTGGGCGTTCGCAGCAGGTCTTCCAGTTCGTCGTCGGTAACCGGTCCTTCCAGAGGCCCCCAGCCGTTGCGGCCGATTTCGAGGCTGCGAATACCCTTTTGCAAGGCGGCCTTGAAGGTGCGGCCAATGGACATCACCTCGCCCACGGACTTCATCTGCGGGCCCAGGCTGGACTCCACGCCGCTGAACTTTTCGAAGGCCCAGCGGGGAATCTTCACGACCACATAGTCGATGGACGGCTCGAAGGCCGCCACGGTCTGCCGCGTGATGTCGTTGGTCAGCTCGTCCAGGTTGTAGCCCACCGCCACCAGGGCAGCCCACTTGGCAATGGGGAATCCGGTCGCCTTGGATGCCAACGCGCTCGAGCGCGAGACCCGCGGATTCATCTCGATGACCACGACTCGGCCGGTTTCCGGGTGCACGGCAAACTGAACGTTGGACCCGCCGGTCTCCACGCCCACGGCCCGCATGACCAGACGCGCCTGGTCGCGCAGCCGCTGCAGTTCGCGGTCCGTGAGGGTCTGGGCCGGAGCCACGGTGATGCTGTCCCCGGTGTGGACCCCCATGGCATCCAGATTCTCGATGGAACAGACCACGACAAAGTTGTCCGCGCCGTCGCGCATCACCTCGAGTTCGAATTCCTTCCAGCCAATCAGCGACTCCTCGATCAGGACGCTGCCGACAGGGCTTTCGCGCAGGCCCCAGGCCACCTTGGCATCGAACTCGTCCGGGGTATGGACGGTGCCGGCGCCGCTGCCGCCCAGGGTGAAGCTGGGACGGATGAAGATGGGGAAGCGGCCAATCGTTTCCGCGTGGCTGCGTGCCTCCTCCAGGGTTGTGGCCAGGAAAGAGTGGGGCGACTCGAGCCCGTATTCGGTGATGGCGTTCTTGAACAGCTCCCGATCCTCGGCCAGCTGCATCGACTCGAGACGGGCGCCGATGAGTTCCACGCCGTACCGGTCCAGGACGCCGGCCGCCGCCAAGTCGACCGCCAGGTTGAGGCCCGTCTGGCCGCCGACGGTGGGCAGCAGGGCATCCGGCCGTTCCCGTTCGATGATCTTTTCCAGGTAGGGAACGGTCAGCGGCTCCACGTAGGTGGCGTCCGCCATCTCCGGATCCGTCATGATGGTGGCCGGATTGGAGTTGACGAGGATGATGCGGAAGCCCGCCTGGCGGAGGGCCTTGCACGCCTGGACGCCGGAGTAGTCGAACTCGCAGGCTTGACCGATCACGATCGGGCCTGATCCGATGATCAGGATGGATTCGATGTCGGTGCGGCGAGGCATTGGAGTAGAGGTGAAAGAGCCGGAATCAACCTGAAATTCTGCCGAAACCGCGGGATCGTACCACAGCAAATCCGGGTTTGATTGAGCACCGTGGTGTTCATTTCGAGTCTGTGCCAGCGATTGGCTGAGAGTACCCCGAACCCTCCATGGCAACGTGGTGCGCTCTGTCCATTTCCGTGGCTGGCATGCCTTCCGGCGGCCCCTTGACCCCGGGTTGATTCGGCAAGGCTGCAACTGGCAGCATTCCACCGTAGATCCCCATTGATCCGCGTCCACGTTGACACTGTCGCCATCACCAAGAAGAACCTTGGCCGAGCCCACGGGATCTCGCGATGAATCCAGGCCGGTCCGCACATGCCAGCCCTCGATTCCTACCAGTGGTGGTGCACCGGCATCGGAATGGACTCGTTGTCCTGTCTGCCTAGTAGAATGCTGGCTGTAACCTCAGCCGTCGCCCATTCGGTGAGGATGTCTGGCAGATCCGCCGAAAAGCGAACCAACGCAT
>DAOUIC010000046.1:0-16636 GCA_034428255.1 Anaerolineales bacterium | reverse complement strand
GGCCCGCGGACGATGCGGAAGGCGTGTTGCAGGATGTGCACTGGAGCTTTGGCTCCCTGGGCTATTTCCCAACCTACAGTCTGGGCAACATCATTTCCGTACAGTTGTACGAGGCGGCCAAACGGGACCATCCGGACCTGGAGGATCAGTTCCGGCGCGGCAAGTTCGACACGCTGCTTGAATGGATGCGGACCAACATCCACCGGCATGGTCGGCGCTACACTCCCGGGGAACTCCTGGAGCAAAGCATTGGCACCGGAATTGATGCCGGGCCATACGTGGGCTACCTGAAGTCCAAGCTCAACGACCTCTATGGCGTGTCCGTCTAAGCCTCTGTACCTGCAGAGCCCGACGGAACGGAATGTCCTGGACTAGGGACAATGCCAAGGAGGTGCAGCTACAGATGCTTTCACGCCTGTTCCGGATTGATGGCATCCATCGGTTGGGCCCCGTGCGATTCGATGCGGGATGGTTTCGATACTGACAATCCGCCCCATCTTTGGATTGAGGCGGTGAATCAAACAAGTGGTACCAAGGGAGCAGGGCCGATGCGTGCCCTGCTCCTACAGGATTGACGAGTTGGGGAAGACAGCGGCAAGGACCTGATCAAAGGTTTTAATGTCCCTGACGCCACGGCGTCTACAACTCGCTAGGTGGCAGAGATCGCGGGCTTGTAGCGCGGGATGGAGTTCATGGAGCTGGCACGCCAGTTCGACATCGGCTTCTTCCAGCGGCCACACTTCAACATCAAAACTGGAGATCAGTTCCATCGCCGCGTCGAGTACGCGCGATCTCCCCGTGGCCAGGTACACGTGTGCCAATTCCTGCAGGACTTCTGCCGAAGTGCAAAGTGGCTTCCGGCTTCGGTGCGCCTCGATGAAGAAAGCTCTGGAGGGCTGTTTGAGAGTATGCGGTCGTCCTACCGCGTACATGAACACATGTGTATCTATGAAAATCATGTACCGGTTGCTCCTGCGGCTCGCGCTTCATTGATGACACGCAGGTGGTCTTCCCAGTCGGGTTCGGTCTCGGGACCTTCCAAGGCATCGCACATCTTGAAGAATTCCTCAATGTCCTCCAGGGACTCGAAGGGCTTGACGCGCTGGTGTTCTTCAAGGCGTGTGTGGGCAGCCGCACGCAGCCAAGCACTGAGAGTCATGCCCTCCCGCCTCGCCTGAAGGACGAAACGGTCACGGTCGGCGTCAGGAATCACCAACTGGACTCTGGCCATGAAATAAGACCTCTTGCAATCTTGAGTGTGTAACCATGTTACACATCAATATCTGTCAAGTCACGGTTTTGAGAGCGTTGACCAGAGACAGGATCTCGAACCGGTCGGGTTGCGCCACAAAGCTGGATTGGCTGCCCGGTAGGAGGCTTGACCGGGTCGGTGTTAGTGCCAGTGTTCCAGGCCAAGCCAGGTCACCGAGGACCGACAACGGAGCCATTGGAGCGACAGTTGTGCGGGAGGCGAAACCAGTCCAGGTATCCGTGTGTGGCTGCCCGTTGCCAAACTGCCCGCCTGTTACCATCAGCGGCTCGTGAAGTGCCTTGAGGCCCGGAATGTTCGATCGGTCGGAGATGTTGGCCAGAACCGCGTTGCCCGAAGATCTGGTCAATTCCCTCTACAGCTTCAACCCTTGGTGGGAAGGCGATCCCATGCCGCCGGAACCCTCAACCAGGCGGCATCTGGTGGCGGAGATTTGGCGGCGAGTGGATTCCAATGTTGCTCCGGTTGCGGTCGTGCGCGGACCCCGGCAGATTGGAAAGTCCACGGCGTTGAACCAGCTCATCGGAGACCTCCTGGATCAAGGAACGGACCCAAGGCGGATATTGCGAATTCAGTTCGACGACCTGGAAACCATGGGGGACCTGCGCGATCCCCTGCTGCGGATATCCGAGTGGTTCGAGCGCCATGTGGCAACGGCCCGGTTCAACACACTGGCTCACAGAGGCGAGTGGGCCTATCTGCTCTTCGACGAGCTGCAGAATCTGCCAAGGTGGGATTCGCAACTCAAGTCGCTGGTCGACAATTCCGCAGTCAAGGTTGTTGTGACAGACAGTTCCGCCCTGCGCATAGAGTTGGGTCGAGACAGTCTGGCAGGCCGCATCAGCACAATCGAGTCCGGGGTTTTGTCCCTGACGGAGATCGGCTTGTTGCAAGGTATGGATGCGCCCAGCCCCTTCCTTGAGGAAAAAGGTTTGGCTCCATTGGCGGTCAAGGCTTTCTGGCAGGAGTTGCGGAGCCATGGGCTGAAGCATCGGGAATTCAGGGACGAAGTATTCTGTCAATTTTCGGCCCGAGGCGGTTATCCGATTGTTCACCGGGAGAAAGACCAGGACTTTCACAATCTGTCGGATTACCTGAACGAGACCGTCATCAAACGGGTGATCCAGCACGACCTGCGCCAAGGGGCCCGCGGTCGCAAGCGGGACGCCACTTTACTTGAGGAGGTCTTTCGCCTCTGTTGTCGGTATGCGGGACAGAATCCATCCTTGGGATTGCTTGCCGAGGAAGCGCGCTCGGCGCTGGGAGCGGATGTTGGTGGGCAACGTGTTGGGAACTACCTGAAGTTCCTGAACGACACCTTGCTGGTGCGTCTCATCCCGCCTTTGGAAATCCGGCTCAAACGGAGGCGCGGGAGCTCAAAGCTGTGTCTGGCCGACCACGGCTTGCGTGCAAGTTGGCTCCAGGAGGAGGTTCCGCTGGCACCCGCGGCACTGGCCCAACATCCTGAACTTGCTGCCCTGGCTGGTCACCTGGCGGAAAGTGTGTTTGGTTCAGTGGCCTCCACCATACGGGGCCTGGACATCGCCCATTCTCCTGAAAGGGGCATGGAGCGGGAAGTCGATTTTGTCCTGACCGTGGGCGCACGGCGCATTCCCGTGGAAATCAAGTATCAGCGGCGAATTGACCAGCTGAGGGACACGTTGGGCCTTCGGTCCTTCCTTGAAAAATCCGTGAACAATGCCCCCTTTGGAGTACTGATCACCCAGGACGACTCCGGGGAGGTGGACGATCCCCGCATTGTGAGTTTGCCCCTGTCGACCTTCATGCTGCTCAGGTGAAGCAACAGGGCAGTCTCGCGGCTACTGTGTCACTGCTGCCTGAACTTGCTCGCTCCCAGGCCGGAGGGCCTCCAGGTGTTTGCCCGGCGATGTCCATCGCCAGCATAGGCAGTCTGTATCCGGGATGGATTCCATGGGACGACGGACTTGCTGCACCGGTTGTTTGGACAGAGGTCGGTCTACAGGGGCTACACTACCTGGGTACTGGAACAGGAATCGCTGCTTCGGATATCGCATGTTGACTTCAACCGCACGGAACGTTGCCGTTCCGCCGCCCGGGCCATGAGTGTCGCCGCATCGGCTTGGTTCAGCCAGCGGCTGGACGGCGTTCGGGTCGGATACCTGGGCGCGGTGGCCTTTGGCCACTGCAGCATCGATATTCTCAATGCGGCCGTTGCCATCTTCCTGACGGCCCTCGTGGCCCGTTTCGACCTCAGCAACGCCGATCTTGCCTGGGGCATCACCTTCTACTTCGTGATGGCCTCCCTGCCCATGCCGTTTTTCGGCATTCTGGCAGATAGGTGGGACGGACGTTGGCTGGCCCAGATCGGGGTCCTGTGGACCGCCGTGGCGTTCCTGTTTGTTCCGTTCATCCCGACCTATCCCTTGCTGTTGCTGGTGCTGGCCGTGGGCGCCCTCGGCAGCGCCGCCTTTCATGCAACGGGTACGCGCACTGCATCGCTGTCGGGCGGCGTCCACCACGCCAGCTTCTCCACGTCGATCTTCTTCTTCCTGGGACAAATCGGGCTGTCCACAGGCCCCATCATTGCCGGGGTGCTGATTCGCGAATTTGGTCTGATGGGGATCACCTACATGGCGCTGGCCGTGCTGCCCATGGTTGCCATCATGCAGTATCTGTTGCACCGGCCCATGCCGCCGGTCCAGGCGGCGGCAACCCTCGACACCAAAGCCACCCGGAACCGCGCCGCGCGCGTGGCCCGGAGCGCTCTGGTCATCGCGCCGGCTGTGTTTATTCTCTACGTTGTCACGCGTTCGGCCACGCTGCAGAACTTCATGAGTCTTCTGCCCAAGTACTTCGCCGATCAGGGACTGGACTCGGCCGGCTACGGGGCCCGGGCCGGGGCCCTGGTGCTGGGCGGTTCCCTTGGCACCCTGGCGGGCGGTCTGCTGGACGGGCGCCTGCGGCGCAAGCACCTCATGATGTGGTCGCTGTGGCTCAGCATCCCCTTTCTCTACCTGACCCTCAACCAGGACGGAATCTACTACTACCTGAGCGCCGCCCTGGCCGGATTCATTTCGAACACCTCGCACAGTGTGATTGTCGTGCAGGCCCAGGCCATGCTTCCGAAGCGGGAGGGGCTTGCCTCCGGTCTGGCATTGGGCGTCATGTTCGCCAGCGGTGCCGTCATGACCGGCGTGGCCGGGTTTTTCGCGGATGTTTTCACGCTGCGGGCCGTCATGTACACCCTCGCGTTCCTCCCCATCCTCGCGGGCGCGCTCCTGTTGATTCCGACCCGCGCGCCGGCTCCGACACCGACACTGAGTCCCTCTCCCGGCCCGGCGAACTGACCGCTTCCCGAGTACGCCGAAACTGGTTTAAACAGTTTTGGCAGGAAATATTGACAAAACCCTGTTCCAACCCGTACAATCCGGGCGTTGGATTGTTCAACCACGGGTGTCTGGGATGGACGTACCGCTTCCCGTCGAGCCACCGAAACAGATACAGGCTTCCGCCTGGACCATTGTCGAGTACCTGCAGCGGGAGGGCTGGGCGTCGGTCAAGGATCTGGAGGATCTGCTGGGCCTGACCCGCACCGCGGTGCGGGAACACCTGGCAACCCTGGAGGCCGGCGGTTACCTGGAGAAGCGCACGGTCCATTCCGGCGTGGGGCGTCCGCATCTGGAGTTTGCGAACTCCGAGCAGGCCCGTTCCCTCTTCGCCTGCCACTGCGGTTCGCTGGCCGTGACGCTGCTGGGGGAGATTTCGAGCCTGGTGACGGCCGAGACCCTGGTGGGCCTCATGTCGCGGGTGTCCGAGAAGGTGGCCCTGGACTATTCGTCGCACATGCAGACCATGCAGGTGCGCAGCCGCGTTCATGAACTGGCGGTCCTGATGCAGCGGCAGGGGATCATCTGCTCCGTGCACACGGAGGCGGGCCGGGACTACATGCGGCTTGAACTGTTCAACTGTCCGTACCACGAACTGGCGGCCGAGCATCCCCAAATCTGCGACATGGACCGCGACATGATCAGCCAGGCGGTCGGCGCTCCCGTCGAGCTGCTGGACTGCATCATGGAGGATGCCGGCAGCTGCAACTTCGGCTTTCAGCTGAATCCCAGCCCAGAAAGGATCGTTCAGGAATGAGTCAATTGGAAATCCGGGATCTGCACGCCCGGGTCGAGGGCCAGGACATTTTGCGCGGTGTCTCAATCACACTGAGACCGGGCGAAATCCATGCCATGATGGGGCGCAACGGCTCCGGCAAGTCCACGCTGGCCTATGTCATCGCGGGCCATCCGCACTACGAAGTGACCGGAGGCGACATCCTGCTGGACGGCGAAAGCATCCTGGAGATGGAGCCCAACGAGCGGTGCCAGGCCGGTATCTTCCTGGCGTTTCAGTATCCGGTGTCCGTGCCGGGCGTCAGCGTGGCCAACTTCCTGCGCACCGCGGTGTCCAACGTACGGGGCTTTACCAAGGAGGCTCACCTGGCCAGCCAGGAGGGCGGCGTGGTCGGCAGCCACCTCATGCCGATGCGCAAGTTCCGGCGCGAGCTGACGGCCAAGATGAAGGAGTACCAGGTGGACTCGTCGTTCGCGCGCCGCTACCTCAACGAAGGATTTTCGGGCGGCGAGAAGAAGCGGACCGAAGTTCTGCAGATGGCAATGCTGGAGCCCCGCTTCAGCATCCTGGACGAGTCCGATTCGGGTCTCGACATCGATGCCCTCAAGGTGGTGGCCGACGGCATCAACAAGCTGGCCACCGCGGATCGGGGTTTCCTGCTGATCACCCACTACCAGCGCATTCTCAACTACATCAAACCCGACTACGTCAGCATCTTCCACGACGGACGCATCGTCATGACCGGCGGTCCGGAAGTCGCATTGGAGCTGGAGGAGAAGGGTTACAACTGGGTCGAGGAACAGTTCGGCCCGGCGGAGCTGGCGGCCTGACCGGGCCGCCGCAAAGGAGACACACAACATGGCCACAATCGCCGACCAGCAGCACCTTTCGGGAGTCAAGGAGGACTACGAATTCGGTTTCCACGACGACGTGGAAGGCGTCTTCAAGACCGAAAAGGGGCTCTCTCACGACACCGTCGACCAGATTTCCGCCATCAAGGAAGAGCCGGCCTGGATGCGCACCTTCCGGCACGAGGCCCTGGACATTTTCCTGGCCAAGAGCATGCCGGCGTGGGGTGCCGATCTGTCCGGCATCGACTTCGACGACATCTACTACTACCTGCGCCCGACGGAGAACCAGGGACGCAGCTGGGACGATGTGCCCGAGGACATCAAGACCACCTTCGACCGGTTGGGCATCCCCGAGGCCGAGCGCAAGTTCCTGGCCGGGGTCGGCGCCCAGTACGACTCCGAGGTCATCTACCACAGCCTCCAGGATGAGTGGGAGAAACACGGGGTCATTTTCAAGGATATGGACAGCGGTCTGCGCGAGCACGAAGACATCGTGCGCGAGTACTTCGCGACCGTGATTCCGGCCGCCGACAACAAGTTCGCGGCCCTCAACAGTGCGGTCTGGAGCGGAGGCAGCTTCGTCTACGTGCCCAAGGGCGTGCACCTGGACATCCCGCTGCAGGCCTACTTCCGGATCAACGCCGAGAACATGGGCCAGTTCGAGCGCACCCTGATCATCGTCGAGGAGGGGGCCAACGTCCACTATGTGGAGGGCTGCACGGCTCCCGTCTACTCCTCCAATTCGCTGCACAGCGCCGTGGTGGAGATCTTCGTCAAGGAGAACGCCCGCTGCCGCTACACGACGATCCAGAACTGGAGCACGGACGTGTACAACCTGGTCACCAAACGGGCCGTGGCGGAGGCCGGCGGCACCATGGAGTGGATCGACGGCAACCTGGGCAGCAAGGTGACGATGAAGTACCCGGCCGTCTACATGATGGGTCCCAAGGCCCACGGCGAGATCCTGTCCATTGCCTTTGCCGGCGAGGGGCAGCACCAGGACGCCGGGGCCAAGGTGGTGCATGCGGCGCCCGACACCAGTTCGAAGATCGTGTCCAAGTCCATCTCCAAGAACGGGGGACGCTCCAGCTACCGCGGCCTGCTGAAGGTTGCGCCGGGTGCGGTGCACAGCAGCAGCAGCGTGGTGTGCGACGCCCTGCTCCTGGACGAGGAAAGCCGCTCGGACACCTACCCCTACATCGAGATTGAAGAGGATGACGTCAAGGTCGGCCACGAGGCGTCGGTCAGCCGCATCGGGGAGGAGCAGCTGTTCTACCTGATGAGCCGGGGCATCGACGAGGACGAGGCGGCGGCCATGATTGTCGGCGGCTTCATCGAGCCGCTGGTCAAGGAACTGCCCATGGAGTACGCCGTGGAAATGAACCGGCTGATCCAGCTGCAGATGGAAGGCAGCATTGGCTGACCGGGCGCAGGTGAGTACCGTGTTGAATCAAATGCAAGTGCCGACCGGGGTTTCCGCGCCGGCGGTAAACGGTGCCGATCCGGCCCGGGATGCGCTGCTGGCCCGTTCCGAGGCCCGCGGCGAAGGGGCCTGGATGCGCGGGTTCCGGGAACGGGCCTGGGCCGCCGCCAAGGCCATGCCCTGGCCTTCACTGACGGACGAGGCCTGGCGGCGCACGCGCCTGACCGGCCTCGATCCGGCCAACTTCAGCTACGGCCCGACCCACGAGGGTCGTGTGGGCGAAGAGGAACTGTCGCCCCTGCTTCGGGACGAGCTGCACGAGGTGGAGAGCGCCGCGACGCTCATCTTCGAGGACGGCCTGATGCACTATCGCATCGGAGTGGCCGCGCTGGAGGAGCAGGGAGTCATCTTCAAGCCGCTGGACCTGGCCGTGCGGGAGCACGAGGATTTCCTGCGGGAACACTTCATGACCCGCGTGGTGCCGGTCGAGACCGATGTGTTCACGGCCCTGCACGGCGCGCTTTGGGACTCCGGCACGCTAATTCACGTGCCGCGCAACACCCAAGTCGAACTGCCGCTGCAAATCGTCAATTGGCAGGGCGAGGGCCAGGCCGGCCACCACCACACGCTGGTGGTGGCGGAGGAAGGCGCCGAAGTGACGGTGATGGACGATCTCCTGGGGGCCAGCCGCGGTCTGCAGAACTCCGTGGTCGAAATCGTGCAGGCGCCCGGGTCGCGGGTGCGCTACATGAATCTCCAGGACCTGGACACGTCGGCCTGGAACCTGATGCACGGCCGGGCCCACCTGGAACGGGATGCGGACCTGCGCTGGATTCAGGTCAGCTGGGGCAGCATGCTGACCAAGGCTTTCCTGGATCTGGTGTTGCGGGGCCCGGGCGGTCATGCCGATCTGCTGGGCATCTACTTCCCGACCGGACGACAGCACATTGACCATCAGACCCTGCAGCTGCACGAGGCGCCGCACTGCTTCAGTGATCTGCTGTTCAACGGGGCGCTCAAGGATCGGGCACGCAGCGTCTACATGGGGAACATCCGCGTTGCTCCCGAGGCGCAGCAGACGGATGCCTTCCAGCGCAACGGCAATCTGCTGCTCGACTCCCGCACCCGGGCCGACAGCATTCCGGGACTGGAAATCGAGGCGAATGACGTGCGCTGTACGCACGCGGCCACGGCCGCCCAGGTCGAGGACGAGTACGTCTTCTACCTGATGGCGCGCGGTCTCTCGCGTCCGCAGGCGGAACGGCTGATTGTGCAAGGGTTCTTCCAGGCCGTGCTCGAACGCGTGCCGGTGGAATCCGTGGTGCACAAGCTGGAACAAGTGATTGAACGCAAGATTGGCGGTTGAACGATGGCCATTCCCCGTAACCTGAACGGTCGTGCGGTGGCAGCCGCCGCAACCCTGGACTGGGCCGCCGTGCGCGCCCAGTTCCCAATCATGGAACGCAAGGTCCAGGGCGGCATCCCGCTCGTCTACCTGGACAACGCGGCGTCCAGCCAAAAGCCTGCGGCGGTCCTGGAGGCGATGTCCCGCTACTACCGTACGAGCCATGCCAATGTCCACCGCGGCGTGCATACGCTGAGCGAGGAGGCCACGGAGCTCTACGAAGCCGCGCGCCAAAGTGCGGGTCGCCTGATCAACGCGCCCAGCAGCCGCGAGTGTGTCTACGTGCGCAACACCACGGAAGGCATCAATCTGGTGGCCGGGTCCTGGGGCCGGGCCAATCTGGGCCCGGGCGACACCGTGGTCACCACGGTCATGGAGCACCACAGCAACATCGTTCCTTGGCAGATCCTGCAGGCGGATCGGGGCTTCACGCTCCGGTACGTGCCCGTGACTCCGGAAGGCCATCTGGACCGGGACGTGTTTGGTTCCCTGATGGCCGAGGAGCCGAAGCTGGTTTGCTTCACCCATGTAAGCAACGTGCTCGGCACCGTCAACCCGGTGGCCGAATTGACTGCAGAGGCCCATGCCGCGGGCGCTCTGGTGTTGGTGGACGGTGCCCAAGGGGTACCGCATCTGCCAGTGGACGTGCAGGCACTCGGGGTCGACTTCTATGTCTACAGCGGACACAAAATGTGTGGCCCGACCGGCATCGGCCTGTTTTGGGCGCGGCGTGAACTGCTGCAGGCGATGCCTCCCTGGATGGGCGGGGGCGAGATGATCCGGGAAGTCACACTGGAGGGCAGCCGCTGGAACGAGCTTCCCTACAAGTTCGAGGCGGGAACCCCGGCCATCGCCGAGGCCGTGGGCCTGGGGGCCGCAGCCGAGTACCTGATGGACCTGGGCATGGACAATGTGGCCAGCCACAGCGCCTATCTGACCAACTATGCCTACAACCAACTGGTCGAAATCGAGGGCGTGCACATTCTGGGACCGGGACCGGATGAGCGGATGGGGCTGGTGTCCTTCGACGTGGATGAAGTCCATCCACACGACCTCGCGGCCATCCTCGATTTGGATGGCGTGGCGATCCGAGCCGGCCATCACTGTGCCCAGCCACTGCACCGGTCCCTGGACCTGATCGCGAGTGCGCGGGCCAGCTTCTACCTTTACAACACCGAGTCCGAAATCGATCGCCTGGCCGCCGGCATCGAACGGGCCCGTCGGATTTTCTGACCGGAGCGTTCCACGCCATGGATCAACTGTACCGTGAAGCGATCATCGATCACTACAAGCATCCGCGCCATTACGGCTGCCTGGAGGCTCCGGACTACAAGGCGCACGACCTGAATCCCTTTTGCGGCGACGAACTGACGATCGAGCTCAAGGTCGACGAGGACGAGATCATCAGGGGCGTGGCCTTCGATGGCAAGGGCTGTGCCATCAGCCTGGCCTCGGCCTCGATGCTGATGGAGGAGATCCTCCATGAAAGCCTCGACGAGGTGAAGACCTGGACGCGCGAGGACATCCTGGACATGCTGGGCATCGAAATCGGTCCCGTGCGCATGAAGTGCGCGATGCTGTCGCTGAAGGTGCTCAAGAAGGGCATCTACGGCCTGGACCAACTGGAAGAAGAGGAACTCGACTGATGGGTGCTGCCGCCGACATGAACGGCTTTGTGAAAGTGGCCACGCTGGCCGAGGTTCCGGAAGGCTATCCCCATCTGGTCGAGGTGGGGTTGAGTCGCATTGCCCTGTTCAACCTGGACGGGGAGATTCACGCCCTGGAGGACATGTGCACGCACGACGGCGGCCCGTTGGTGGAGGGCGACCTCATCGACGGCCAGGAGGTGCAGTGTCCGCGGCACGGGGCCCGATTTGACATCAGGACCGGGGCGGCGCTGTGCATGCCGGCCTTTCAGCCGGCCGTCCGGTACGAGACGCGGGTGGACGGAACCGACATCTGGGTGGCCGTGCCCGACTGAACGGGAGCGGTCCGGCCCAACCAAGATACTGCAAGGAGCAACGCCATGCCCGACAAGGACGCGGTCCTGAATGTGCTGCAGGAAAAGGTCATGGACCCGGAATTGATGATGAACATCGTCGATCTGGGCCTGATCTACGACGTGGAAATGGCCAGTGAAACGGTGGCCGACGTCACGATGACGCTGACCAGCCCGGGATGCCCGGCCGGTCCGCAGATCATCAAGTCGGTGCAGGACGAGGCGCAAAAGGCCTTCCCGGAACTGGAAACGGTGAACGTGCATCTGGTGTGGACGCCATTCTGGTCGCCGGACATGATGTCCGACGAGGCCAAGGACGAACTGGGCATCTACTGACGGCACACCCGGTTCCGAACCGGGTACGTGTTGGCTCGGCGTATAAAACAGGGCGGGGCGATCCGAAGAGACGTGGCGCGGCCGCGCCCGATGACGGTGTTGCCTCGCGGGCCGTGGATGGCCTGTGGCTTGGAGTGCCGACGGTACACGGTGCGCAGGGAGCACACCAGGGCTGAGGCAGGGAAACGGAGCTTTTTTTGCCCGGAGTTGCCAATGCCGGGTGCAGACCAGCAATAGCGAAACCGAAGCAGCACCTTCTGTATTCGGGGTACATTCGCCTGCCAGACCGTGTACTACGATGCGGCCATGGAACGTCGCACAAGGCAGGGGGTAGCCATGGCCGTGAATGATGTCGTGGAAGACGGTGCCATCAATATCCTGTCCCGGCCCATTCTGGTTCCAATGGATGGGTCCGACGTGGCAAATGGCATCCTTCCCTATGTTTTGCCAATTGCCGGGAAGGCAAACATTCCCCTCGTGTTGCTTGCCGCTGTTGATCCCGATGCCATCGACTGTCCCGCCTCGGTCATGTCCGCCGCGCCTACGTCGGTTGGGGAACCCATGGCCATATGTCGGGCCCGGATCGAGGAAAGTTCCCGGGTCCATGCCCAGGACACCTTGCACAGGGTAGCCGCCCGTCTGAAGGATGATGGGATGGAGGCAAAGGCCACTGTTGCCATCGGAGATCCTGCCGAGGAGATTTTGCGCGTTTCCGAGGAAGAAGGGTGCGGCCTGATAGCGATGTCAACCCATGGCCGAAACCCGATCGGCCGCAGCATCCTGGGCAGCGTCACCGACAGGGTGATTCGTGCCTCCAACGTTCCGGTGCTGACCGTGACCCCGGCGAGGGTGAAGAAGCACCGGGAGGAGGATGCACCCCTAACCACCATCGTTGCGCCTCTCGACGGATCCGAGCTTGCACAACGTGCACTGCCCTATGTTGAGCGGTTGGCCCGTGTTCTTTCAATGGAGATCCTGCTTGCCAGGGTGGTTGGAACGGAGCACCCCACCTACACTGATTTGGGTTTCAGGGTGCCCGCATTCAGAGAGGAAATGAACTGGGAAGCCACCGAATATCTGGAACAGGTTGCGCAACATCTCAGAGACAAGGGATTGACAGTCCGGAGTCAGGTGCTGGCAGGGCCGACAGCTCGGGCTCTCCTGAACTTGGCACACGAGACACCCCACAACCTGATCGCGATGACCACCCACGGACGTACGGGGCTCTCAAGATGGATGATGGGCAGTGTGGCGTCGACTCTGGTGAGACGTTCCGGCGATCCGGTGCTGGTCATTCGGCCCCAGTCCTGAAGGTAGTCCTCCCTGCCGGACTTCCCGCGCGCCCGCGGCTTCCGGTTGCCGCTCCCGGAGCGACAAGGACACTGATGTCTGCACGCCTGTCCCCGAGCTTCGGACGCGGGCGGCCCATGGTGTCCCGCGGCTAGACGCTCTCCGCCGGTTGCTTTCTGCGTCAGCGCGCGTCTGCGGGGACCCGTCGGTTCGTTACCCGACGGGTCTCGTACCCGACCTTCCGCAGTGGCCGGACCCTGGTTGGATCCGGCCACCGGGAACTTGGGAGGAAACGCGCCTCGGGTTTTCCGGTTGCGCAAGGGGATCGGTGCGTGAAGGGGATAACGGCTGCCCAATCCCACTCCATAGCTCGTCGCGGCGGTGTCTGACGGTTTCCTGTACCTGCACCAAACGGACGGCTTGTGCCGTGTCGCCGCCGGCTTGCACAATCAAGATGTGAGCCTCCAGCCACCAGTACAGCTTCTCGTATTCGCCAAGTACCGGATCGGGAACCCCCTGACCGACTTGCCAGTCCCGCGAGACCTTCAGCAGCGGCCGAAACATTCTTCCCGCATTGAGTTCGCGTGCCAGGGCGGCATTGGGCAGGTGGGCCGCCAGCCAATTGTGGACGTCCGGTCCTTCCCGCGGGCCGATGCCGATGGACCTCCGCCACCGGTTCCGGCGGCTGGAAGTTCCACAGACGCTGGATTTCCGCCTGGTACAGGTCGAGGTAGGCCGGAACATGCGTGCCCAGTGTGCCGCGCAGACGAATCTCGTCGCGGATGACTTGGATGTTCATTGTGTTGTGCAGGAACCCAAAGAAGGCTTGGATTGGAACCTGATGTCCGACGAGGCCAAGGACGAACTGGGCATCTACTGACGGCATACCCGGCTCCGAGCCGAGCACGTGTCGGCTCGGCGGACAAAACCGGGTGGGCCGACCTGAAGAGACGCGGCGCGGTTACTGCCGTGCCCGACGACGGTGTTGAGCCGTGGGCCGTGGATGCCTGTGGCTTGGAGCGCGGACGGTACATGGTGTGCAGGGAGCACATCAGCGAGACAGGGATACGGGGCTTTTCCTCCGGAGGGGCCCAGTGGGCACAGACCAACGCTAACGAAACCGAATCAGTGCCGTCTGTGGTCAGGGGACAATTGTCTGCCAGACCGTGTACTACGATGCGGCCATGGAACGTTGCACAAGGCAGGGGGTAGCCAGCCATGCCCGTGAATGATGTCGTGGACGACGGTGCAGTCAATATCCTGTCCCAGCCTATTCTGGTTCCATTGGATGGGTCCGACGTGGCGGCAGGCATCCTTCCCTATGTTTTGCAAATTGCCGGGAAGGCGAACACTCCCCTCGTATTGCATACCGCTGTTGATCCCGATGCGATTGACTATCCCGCCTCGGCCATGGTCGCCGCCGTGCCAACGTCGGCCGGGGAATCCATGGTCATATACCGGGCCCAGTTCGAGGAAAGTTCCCGGGTGCATGCCCAGGACGCCTTGCACAGGGTAGCCGCCCGCCTTAAGGATGATGGGATAGAAGCAAAGGCCATTGCCACCATCGGAGGTCCGGCCGAGGAGATTTTGCGCGTCGCCGAGGAAGAAGGGTGCGGCCTGATAGCCATGTCAACCCATGGCCGAAACCCGGTCGGCCGCAGCATCCTGGGCAGCGTTACCGACAGGGTGATTCACGCCTCCAACGTTCCGGTGTTGGCCGTGACTCCGGAGAGGGCGAAGAAGTACCGGGAGGAGGGTGCACCCCTAACCTCCATCGTTGTGCCCCTCGACGGATCCGAGCTTGCGCAACGCGCACTGCCCTATGTTGAGCGGTTGGCCCGCATTCTTTCCATGGAGGTCCTGCTTGCCAGGGCGGTCAGAACGGAGCACCCAACCTACACCGACACCGAATTGGGCATTAGGGTGCCCGATTTCACCGAAGAAGTAAACAGGGAGGCTTCCGAGTATCTGGAACAGGTTGCCGAGCATCTCAGGGACAAGGGGCTGACGGTTCGGAGCCAGTTGCTGATGGGATCGGCAGCTCGGGCTCTTCTGAACTTGGCACACGAGACGCCCCAGAATCTCATCGCGATGACCACCCACGGACGTACCGGGCTCTCAAGATGGATGATGGGCAGTGTGGCTTCCACCCTGGTGAGACGTTCCGGATCCCCGGTGCTGGTCATCCGTCCCCAGTCCTAAAGGCGGTCCTCCCCGCCGGACTCCGCGCGGCCACGACTTCCGGTTGCCGCCCCCGGAGCGGCAAAGGCGTTGGTGTTCGCATGCCTGCCCCGGGCTTCGGACACGGGTCGCCCGTGGTATCCCGCGGCTGGACGCATCTCTCCGCCTGTCGCCTTCTGCGTCAGCGCGGCGCGTCTGCGAGGTCCGGCAGGCATGTCGCCCGGCGGGCCCCGTATCCCGGCCTTCCGCAGGGGCATGGACCCTGGTCGGGTCCGATCACCGGGAACTTGGCAGGCAATGCGCCTCGGGTCTTCTGGTTGCGCAAGATCGGTACGTGAAGTGCGCTACGGTTGCCCAGTCGCACTCCATAGCTCGTCGCGGCGGTGTCTGATGGTTTCCTGAACCTGCACCAGAAGTCCGGCTTGGGCCGTGTCGCTGTCGGCTTGCGCAATCAAGATATGGGCTTCCAGCCACCAGTACAGCTTCTCGTATTCGCCAAGGACCGGATTGGGAATCTCCTGACCAACTTGCCAGTCCCGCGAGGCCTTCAGCAGTGGCCGGAACATTCTTCCCGCATTGAGTTCGCGTGCCAAGGTGGCATTGGGCAGGTGGGCTGCCAGCCAATTGTGGACGTCCGGTCCCTCCCACGGGCCGGTGTCGATGGATCTCGCCACTGGAACCGGCGGCTGGAAGTTCCAAAGACGATGGATTTCCACCTGGTACAGGTCGGGATAGGCCGGAACATTCGCTGATGTACCGCGCAGACGAATCTCGTCGCGGATGACCAGGTTGTTCATCGTATTGTGCAGGAACCCAAAGAAGGCATGGATGGGAACCTGCACCGGCTCTTCAAGAAACCTGCCCTGCGGGGCCGGCCCGTTGTGCACCGGGACCTGCGGCAACCCGGACCAGGCTGTGATGCCGGACACGATGTTGAAGGCGAACAGCAGGGGCTCGGCCCCGTTTGCGGCCAACAC
This sequence comes from Anaerolineales bacterium, assembly GCA_034428255.1. Classification (GTDB taxonomy): domain Bacteria; phylum Chloroflexota; class Anaerolineae; order Caldilineales; family Caldilineaceae; genus Bin34. Next base: position 800 of record DAOUIC010000046.1, on the reverse strand, counting down.
GGCTATGACGGATGCATCCGGTCCGAAGCCGAGGATTTCCGCTGTCAGGCTCTGATCCAGCGGCAGGGGCACGTGTCCACCACCGCTGAATCGCAGGCGGCGCCACAGGGTCCGGGTCCGGGCCTGGCGTTGAGGATGCAAATAGAGGCTGTGCATCAGACAGTAGAGTGTGCCTTCCGCCGCGGTGGAAGGCAGCGCCCCCAGGTGGTCGAGCGCTTCCTCCGCGACGACATCCACCGGGTTTAGGGCCATGGCGGCCAGGACCGAGCAGGCGTCGGTCTCCGACAGGTGTCGCAGCATCTGGTGAACACGGGCGCGCTGGTCCGGTTCAATCTCGGCAAACTGACGGGCGTACTCCACCAGGACGGCCGGGAATTCGGCCCGGGCCGACAGTGCTTCCCTGAGACTTGCCAGAATCACCTCGTTTTGGTCGCCGACATCCTCCAGGTATGACGTTTCCACTTCGGTTTCGAGGTAGGTTTCCAGAAGCGTGGCGGCGGAGAGCCGCGCCTGGGGCGATCGTCGACTGTTGAGGATCACGGCGTTGAGGACCTCGATTGCCCGTTGGCGATCCAGGCGCCTCACGATCCGCCCGAGTGTGTTGCGCGTCTTGAAGTCCGCGTCGTCCAGGAAATCCGCAACCCCCTCCAGAATGGTTTCCGGATGCAAACGGCCGAGCAGATCGTCGAGGCGTCGCTTGAATTCCCGATCCGACGCGACCGCGGTCATCCGCACAATGGCGGTTCGGACATCGTCCGGTGGGGACTGGCTGTTCATGAGTGCAGGTTGGGGTCTTGTCG